>DKBO01000040.1 GCA_002448975.1 Nitrospiraceae bacterium UBA6898 | reverse complement strand
CTCATAAAGGCGAACAATGCCATGTCGTCCCGCCTGTTACTGAACATT
Organism: Nitrospiraceae bacterium UBA6898; assembly: GCA_002448975.1. Taxonomy (GTDB): domain Bacteria; phylum Nitrospirota; class Thermodesulfovibrionia; order Thermodesulfovibrionales; family UBA6898; genus UBA6898. The sequence goes on along the minus strand of DKBO01000040.1, from coordinate 7,701 downwards.
GTTGAGCTTCTCACCGCATACGTCAGAAAGAACCATGCGGCATACCGCTGCGACCGGGATGAATGAAAAACCCTGAAGAAGATCTTTTAACGGAACTCAGCAAAGTTCACCACCAGATGCCCCGTTGGGTCCTGGTGCTGATTGCATCCGGGGCACTGGTTGTCTTCGCGTCCTATACGGCAGGACTTCTCGTCCTCCTGCTGGTATCCGGGATCTTTGCCTATCTCTTCTCGTCGCTCATCAATAGGATCGAGTACTTCGGCATCAAAAGAACTGTTGCCGTAGCCGCCCTTTATAGCGTGGCGCTGCTGTTATTCACGGCTGCCGAATTCCTGATCCTTCCCTGCCTGAAAATCGAGACAGCCCATCTCTCAACACAACTGCCGGATATCACCCGGCAGGCTGAAGCTGCATTCAGCGGACTGAAAGGCTATCCGTTTACCGAAGAGCTTATCGACAGGATCCTTGAAGGCATCGCGAGACCCGGCCATCTGCTCAGCACGACCCTGAACAGTTCCGAGGTGTTCAGCCAGGCCGCATCCCTTACCTTTGCCATGATCCTCATCCCGTTCTTTGTCTTCTTTATCCTGAAGGACTGGCCCGCCATGTTGAAAGCTTTCCTGCGGCGCCTTCCTGCTGCATATGTCGAGACAGCAATTGCGACCCTGGCCGAGATCAATATCCTGGCCGGGAGATACCTTCGTGGTCTGGCCGTAGACTGCTTTTCCGTCGCCTGCATCGCATCCTTTGGTCTCTGGGCCCTCGGCGTCGGCTATCCTTTTACGTTGGGCATCATGACCGGCGCGGCCAACGTCATCCCTTACTTCGGCCCTATCGTCTCCTGCGCTGCTGCCTCCCTTATTGCCTTCATCCAGTTCAAGAGCGCAGGAGCAGTCATTAATGTGCTTATGCTCTATACCGCGATCAGGCTCATCGACGATTTTGTTGTCCAGCCGCTTACCATAGGCAGGAGCGTCAGGCTCCATCCCATGCTGCTGATCATTAGCATCATTGCAGGACAGAGGCTCTTCGGGATCATGGGGATGGTCCTGGCTGTTCCTGCAGTGACCATACTCCAGAAGGTCGTGCAGATCCTTCTCGATCACCGGCAGCGCATGCGCACACGTACTGCTGCAGCAACACACATTCAGAAGATAATCGTTTAATATAGATACCATGATCGCGGGGAATGAACGTTAGAGATTTATGCATGAACTGAAGAAGAAGATCATCCTTGCCGCCGCGCTTCTTGTGCTCGTCATCTCATTCGGCACTGCGGGCTATATGGTTATCGAGGACTGGACATTCATCGACTCCCTGTACATGACGATCATTACGCTGGCCAGTGTCGGGTACAAGGAGGTCCATGTCCTTTCCCCGGCCGGCATGGTATTTACCATCGTCCTTATCATAGGCGGCGTGGGCACGGTCCTATATGCGCTCAATGCGGGCGCAAAGATGCTGCTTGAAGGTGAACTGCGACAAGTATTCTGGAGGAGAAGATTGGAAAAGAAGATCAGGGAACTGAAGGATCATTATATCGTCTGCGGCTACGGCAGGATGGGGAAGATCATCTGCAGGGAACTGCACGAAAAGCATATGAAGTTCGTGGTCGTTGAAAAAATGCCTGAGGTGATCACGAATGACGAAGACCTCCTTATCTTTCCGGGAGACGCCACAAAGGATGAAGTGCTGAGAGAACTCGGCATCGAGAGGGCAAAAGGTCTGATTTCGGTGCTTCCGACGGATGCAGAAAATCTTTTTGTCGTCCTCAGTGCACGGGTGCTGAACCCGAAACTTACCATTGTTGCCAGGGCAGGTGAAGAGGGTTCTGAACAGAAACTACTGCGTGCCGGTGCTGATAAGGTGGTATCGCCCTATCAGATCGGAGGGCTCAGGATAGCGCATACCGTCCTCAAACCTGCTGTTGTGGATTTCATCGAATTCGCGACCAAAAGCGGCAACATAGACCTCCAGATGGAAGAGGTCAGCATCGGAGAACATTCACGGCTCGTGGGCAAGACGCTCGATGAATCAGGAATAGGAAGAGAGCTCGGCATCATCATTGTCGCCATCAGAAAGCCGAACGGCGAGATGATGTTCAATCCGACGTTCCGGAGCGCGATCACGGGAGGCGATATGCTCATCGCCCTCGGGGAAATATCTAAATTGAAGGTGCTTGAAGATCTGGCAGCACAAAGATCCTAGCCAGTATATCGGAGGAGATGATGAAGAAAGGAATGTGCTTACTGCTGTTTGCCGTTATGCTTTCAGGGCTGACAGGATGCGGATACAACGTCATGCAGGCAAACGAGGAGGCGGTCAAGGCCGCATGGGGTGATGTGGAGTCAGCCTACCAGCGCAGAAACGACCTAATCCCGAATCTTGTTGAGGTCGTCAAGGGGTATGCAAAGCATGAAAAAGAGACCCTGCAGGCAGTTGTTGAAGCCAGGGCAAAAGTCGGCAGCATCCAGATGTCCAAAGCCCTGCTTGACGATCCCCGGGCGTTCTCCCAGTTCCAGGAGGCACAGGGCTCTATGAGCAGCGCCCTCTCCCGTCTCATGGTGGTAGTGGAGCAATACCCGGACCTCAAGGCAAACCAGAATTTCCTGGACCTGCAGCACCAGCTTNNGCCCTTCAAGGCAGAGGCAGGCGCGGAAAAAGCGCCGAAGGTGCAGTTCCCGTAAGTGAACACCTCCTCGCCGGCACGCGTGAAAGCGGAGGCATGGTCGTTCGTCAGGACATGCCTCCGCTACCTTATTGGTTTTGTTTTTCTTTTCGTTGTGCATGTCTCTGCGCGGGACGTGCCCGAACTTCAGGGCTACGTGAACGACTACGCAGACATGATCTCCGTACCGACACGAGCAACGCTCGAAAATGAACTCCGCGCCTTCGAGCAGTCTGACTCCACCCAGATCGTGATCCTTACCATACCCTCCCTGCAGGGCGAGGCTCTTGAGGATTACAGCGTCAAGGTAGCTGATGCATGGAAGATCGGACAGAAGGGCAAAGACAACGGCATCATCTTCCTTGTGGTGAGAGATGACCGGAAAATGCGCATCGAGGTGGGCAGAGGACTCGAAGGCAGCATTACCGATCTCCTGGCCGGCAGGATCATTGACCTTGTGGTCAAACCCCGCTTCAAAAGGGGTGATTTTGACGGCGGGTTCATCGCCGGCATCCATTCGCTCATCGATGCGTCCCNNGGAGCGTATCCCGCATCCTGTCCGCAGTAGCAGGCGCTGTCGGGCTGCCGGCGCTGATCTCCATAGCCCTCGTGCCGCTCGGCCTCTCCGCAGCGCTCGTCCTTGGTGTAATCGGTCTGGTCGCCGGGCTTGTCATTCCCTCGCTCTTCTCAGCCGGCGGGAGGGGTTACCACCGCGGCGGCTTCGGGGGAGGCGGATTTTACGGGGGCGGCGGCGATTTCGGCGGTGGAGGAGGCGGCTTCGGGGGCGGCGGGGCGTCAGGAAACTGGTGATGGGAAGCCGGGCAAAGACATTTTTTACGGAAGCAGATCAGCAGCGGATCGAAGAGGCTATCCGGACAGCCGAGTGCCGCACCATCGGAGAAGTAGCGGTCATGGTGGCTGAAGGCAGCGACGATTATGCAGACGCAGAGGTCCTCGCTGCAGTGTTTCTTGCCGGTTTTGTCTCCCTCCTCGTTACGGAGGCCTTCCTGAACGCCTCTCTCTGGCATTTCATCCTCATCACCCTGCTCCTCTTCGTTCCGGCAAGACTGCTGGTCAGGAAACTGCCGGCGATGAAACTTTCACTTGTCAGCATGAAGCGGAGAGAAACAGCAGTTCGCCATCGGGCAGTGAGGGCATTTTACGAAAAGGGTCTCGACAGGACGCGGCAGAAGACCGGCGTACTCTTCTTCCTCTCCCTGCTCGAGCACAGGGTCTGGGTGCTTGCGGATAAGGGAATAAACGAAAAGATCGATCAGAAAACACTGAATGCCTTTGCGCAGAATGTTTCCCGAGGGATCAGGGAAGGACATGCCTGTGACGCACTCTGCCGGGCCATCAGGGATGCGGGGAACATCCTCGCAGAACACTTCCCTATTGCACCGCATGACACGAATGAGCTCCCTGACAAGGTCATAACGGACTGATCCGACCGCTGTCAGCCACCTGCTTTCTTCGTCTCCGGGGAGCATTTGACACGCTCCTCGTTTCATGGTAATAGAATCAGATATGATTTTAAGTCTTTTGACGAAAGGAGGTGAATTCCATGAGAAACGCAAAATTCTTTGTACTTTTTCTGGCGATCACGGCATTTTTCCTGGGAATGACCGTACAGACGGCGATTACTGCGGAAGAACGGAATGATGTCCTCTATTATTGCGACTGCGGGCCGGATTGTCACTGCAACTCCGTGAGCACCAAACCGGGCAACTGCAAGTGCAACAAGCCCATGAAATGGGGGCACGTCATCAAGGTCGAAGGAGACGAAGCCATCCTCTGCACCTGCGCCGAAGGCTGCAAATGCGCTATCGACGCGAATGATCCCACAAAGTGCGGGTGCGGCAACAAGGTGACGCGGGTCAGCCTGAAAGGTACAGGCGTCTATTTCTGCAACTGCGGCGGCTCGTGCCAATGCAATACCGTTTCGGACCAACCCGGCAAGTGCAAATGCGGCATGGACCTGAAGAAGGTAGATTAAGAAAGGATCTCATCAAAGGCAGAGCGCTACACGGCTCTGCCTTTCTTTATGCCTTCCCGAATACCTCAGCTCTGCGCTATTCCACTGATCCCCAAAATGGTAACTATCTGTCAAACGACTTTGTTTAGCTGCAAAAAGAGCGGATTTTTGACAGAGACAGTTACGGTCACAGGTATAGGCTGGACAGGAAGGCCGGTATTCATCTTTCTCCTACTAACACATACTATAAAGAGAGAAAGATCAACAAGACAGGAGAACGCAGTTCTTCCCGGGTCACCGAACCCTGAGTACCGTCTGTTCCCTGCCTCCCTGAGCCATAATGAGGATGACGGGGCCATCAGTGAACCCTAGTACTGCGGGAGGATTGGTGGGGAGGCACACCCTTTCCTGTCGGCAAACCAGCCAAGGACACGTCTTCAGCCATAACGAAACAACCGACGTATCGCTGAGGAAAGAAGAGCGGAGGACCTCATCATCGGTTAGAACGTGACGGCTTGGCAGAGAGACGTGCTACTTCGCCTTGCAATTTCCAGAAATTCTTTTCAGGACTTCCTCTCTCATGCTCTTTGAAGCAAGGCTCAGTGCGGCTCTGTAGTTTTCGCAAGCCTCAACATCCATCCCCCTTCCGGCATACGAATCTCCCAGGGCCATGAAAGACGTGAATCGCCCTGGCCTTCTTACGGCAAAGCTCAGAGTATTCCGGCACAGGCGCCCTCAGTATCGATAATCCTTCTGCTATACCTTCTTTTCCAGCAGATCCGCCAGGCGCTCCAGATGCTTCTTTTCCTCCGCTGCAAGGAGCAGGAAGACCTTCTTCGCATCACCCTCCAGCCTCCGCTCCATCTTCAGGTAAAGGTCATAGGCATTGGCCTCAAGCGATATTGCAAACTCGAGGATCGTGGTAACGTCCTTTCCCTTTGCCCAGAGCAGAGCTTCAGCAACCTTTATCCCGCCTTCCATGATGTCATCGCGGCCGGAAGGGAGGTCATCTTCCACCGCCCTGCCCCCGGTAAATCCCCGGTACAATTCGGCAACGGTCTTTTCATGCGCGACCTCTGCATGTGCAAGACGCTGAAAGAGCTTTTTCGTTTCTTCATCCAGAAGGTGCTCATTCATACGGACATAGAACAGCCGGGAGCCGTCCTCGAGCATCCATGCGAGCATGGCAAGCTCCTGTGGCTGCGCAGCGTCACCGAAATAGGCCATGCCCGCCTCAGGAGGACCCGAAGCAACAAGTCCTTCCCACGCCGTAATACCGCCCTGCATATTGTAGACCTTCTCAAGACCGGCATCTGCCAGGATCGCCGCAGCAGCACGGCTGCGCATGCCCGAGCCTCAATACGTTATAGCCGGCTTTGCCCGGTCAAGTTCTCCGATGCGTTTATGCAGTTCCCCTATTGGTATCAGCCTGGCTCCTGCAAGATGACCGCGCTCATATTCCTTTGGCTGCCGCACATCGACCAGATGGTAGTCATCAGGGTTCTTATCCTTCATGAACGCCCTCGCCTCTTCCGCAGTCATCGAACGGACGGGCTTGAAATAATCAGCAACTCCCATAGTATTCCCCTCTCTATTCATACCGCTATTCCGGATCTCCTGCTTGCGACGACTTTGTGCGGACCACGATCACGCAACCTCATTGAGTTGCTCCTCGAACTCCCTGCCGGCAATCTCATATTTCTCGGTCAGCTTCGCAAGTTCATCAAACAGTTCTTCTATCCTCTGCTGTGCATCGGCCAGCTCCCGTGAGATGCTGACGATGGTGCACCCATCACCCTTTGCAGAGGCATCGAGCAGTGCCTGGTTGCTCTCCTCCACGTTTTTCTCAAGCTGAACGATAATCCTTTCGATCTCGTCCATCCGGTTCTGGATCGGGTTCAGCACCTTTGCCCTGTTCTCAATGATCTCGGCACGCATCTTTCTGAGGTCCTTTCTGCTTGTCCCTCTCTCTCCCTTCGCAGCAGGCGTCGGCTTCCCGCTTTCGGTGCGCTCATCCTCCCAGCCCACTCTTTCCAGAAAGTCCTGATATGATCCCTCGAACAGCTTTACGCTGTTGTCGTCAAATATGACGAGTCTCTCGGCGATTGCGTGCAGTATCATCTCGCTGTGCGTGACGATGACCACTGCGCCGTCAAACGCCTCTATTGCCTCGATGAGCGAATCTATCGAGTCCATGTCAAGATGGTTCGTCGGCTCGTCAAGAAAGAGTAAGTTTGCAGGACTCACCAGTATCTTGCCGAGCAGGACGCGGCTCTTTTCCCCGCCGGAGAGCACGGATATCTTCTTGAGCGCGTGGTCTCCCTCGAACATCATCAGGCCGCAGATCTTCCGGGCACTTCCCCTGCTGTGGTCCGGATGGACATCCATGATCTCCTGCTCAACGGTCTTTGCCGGCTGAAGCCTGCCGATGTTCGTCTGGCCGAAATAGGCTATCTTTGTTGCGGGATGCACCGTGACCGCTCCCCGCAGCGGGGTGAGTTCGCCTGCAAGCAGGTTCAGGAGCGTCGTTTTTCCCTTACCGTTCTTGCCGATGATCGCAATGCGGTCCTTTTTGCCTATGGCAAGGCTGAGCTTTCTGATGAGAAGGTTGTCCGGGTGAAAACCGAAGGAGATCTTATCTGCCATAAGAAGCTGTTTTCCGGTAAACGCTGCGGCACGAAACGAAAAATCGAGGTTCTTCGCCTCTGTAAGCTTTTCCAGCCGCTCTTTTTTGCCGAGTGATTTTATGCGCGACTGCACGGCCTTTGCCTTGTTCGCCTGCGCCCGGAAGCGGCTGATGAACTGTTCGACCTCTTTCCGTTTCTTCTCATCGTTGATCCTCGTCTTCTCATAGACCTCTTCTTCCAGGAGGATCTGGTCATAGAGTTTCTGCGTGGTGCCCGGTATCTTGCGGATCTTGCAGCGATGAATACCCATGGTATGGGTAGTTACGCTGTCCATGAAATTGCGGTCATGCGTGATGATGATGAGTTCACCGTGCCAGGTCCTCAGGACCTGGCGAAGCCAGCGTATGGAAACGATGTCGAGATAGTTGGTG
>DKBO01000242.1 GCA_002448975.1 Nitrospiraceae bacterium UBA6898 | reverse complement strand
ACAGCAGATCTTCGAGCAGATCGCCCGCTACACCCCGCTGGCAGACTACATCACTGCGAAGACCGGCATCAGGATACGGCTGAAAGTCCTATCGCGCTATGGAAACATTATCGACAATTTTGTGTCATCGGGTATGGACGGTGCCTTCTTCGGCAGCTTTACCTATACCCTGGCACATGCGAAGCTGGGGGTAGAGGTGATCGCACGGCCGGAAAACCGTGACGGCGTCTCTACCTATCAGGGGCTCCTTTTTGTCCGGAAGGACAGCGGCATCAGGGATATAAAGGGCATGGCAAAGAAACGATTCGTATTTGTCGATAAGGCGACGACCGCTGGTTACCTTACCGCCCTTTACTATTTCAAAAAGAACGGTGTGCAGGATTACCGGTCCTATTTCCGGGAAACCTATTTTGCCGGGACCCATATGGACGCCATCAGGGATGTATTCACCAGAAAAGCGGATATCGGTGTGGCAAAGGACTCGGTATTCGAACGGCTGGTCAGGGAAAATGCGGACATTGCCAAGGAACTGCAGATCCTCGAAACATTCCCCGCAGTTCCCGAGAATGGCCTGGCATTACGAAAGGGGATCAGCGATGATACCAAGAAGGGCGTCAAGCAGGTGCTGCTTACGATGCATAACGATCCTGAAGGCAGGGAGATATTGGCGCGTTTCGGGGCCAGGAGATTCATCGAGACGACAGACAAGGACTATGAGCCGGTGGAAAGGTTTTCGAAGGAGGCAGGCATCAATCTCCTGACGTACGATTACATGAACGAATAATAATGAAGAGAAAAATAATCATAATCTTCACTGCCTTCTGCCTCATGGCTCTCCTGTCAAGCGTGCTTATCATCACCAGCATCGACCAAAGCGTAGCCGAGCTGCATAAGCTTATCACGCTTCATCAGGTAGAGCTCTTCCGGGAACATCTCATCAGGAAGATCCGCAGGGTCCAGGGAGACCTGAAGCTGAAAGGCACCCGCTATGCGCGCAGCGCTGATACCATGGTAGAGGACTCCATGGTAATGGCAGAAAAACTCGATGAATGCTTTCGCTGTCATCATTCCAAGACAGCCATGGATCAGCTCATCGACCTCAGAGAGAACCTGCATATATATCAAGGCCACTTAAGCCGGGTTATCACCGTACGTGCGAATGCCGCCAGGCTGGCGGCGGAAGAGGAGAGCGCTTTCAGGGTAGGCGAGGACCTGACCGAAAAGGTGAACGCCATCATCAGTTCTACCGAGGTAAAACTGCAGCAGATGACCGCTCTGGCGCTTGTCCAGATCAGAAAGACCAAGCTCTTTCTTTACGTCATCGCAGCCCTGGTCCCGTTCCTTTCAGCAGGGCTTGGATACCTGATTGTCAAGGGAGTTACCAATCCTCTGCAAGCCATTCTGCAGGCCACGCGAAGGCTGAAGGAGGGGGATCTGTCATACCGGATCAGAGCACTGAAGGATGAATTCGGCGAAGTGGCAGCATCGTTCAATGATATGACCACGACGCTAATGCAGTCCCGGGAAAAGATTGAGCAGAGCGAAATGCGCTACCGGACACTGTTCGAACTTGCGGGTGATGCCATCTTCATCCTTTCCACCGAAGAGGATTCCCTGCTCCGGATCGTGGATGCGAACCGGGCAGCTGCGGATATGCACGGCTATACCCCGGAAGAACTACGGTCCATGAAGATCACCGACTTCGGCCAGCCCGAAACCCCGGATCAGGTTGCAGCCCTGGTTGACCGGATGATGAAGGGTGAATGGGTCAAGACCGAGACGGTCCATCGCCGCAAGGACGGGACGACCTTTCCGGCAGAGGTGAGTGCGGGATCGATTGTGTTTGGAGAGCGAACCTTTATCCTCAAAATCTACCGGGATATCACCGAGCGGAAGAAGGCCGAGAAGGACCGGAGAAAGGCCGAGCAGTTTAAGGTGGGTGGCGAACTTGCCGCGGGACTCTCCCATGAGCTGAAAAACTCTCTTGGAGGCATTAAGATCGCGGTAGAAGTCCTTCTCGAAGAGGCCTCGCTTTCTCCCGAAGACCGCAAAGTGCTGGAGGATGTGACGAAGGAAGTGAGGCGCATCGAGATGATCACGAAAGGTCTGCTTGACTTTACGCGTCCGTCAATACCCCAGTTATCCCTGGTCAACCTTAATGTCATATTGGAAAGGACCTTACGTGAGATATCAGAGGGTATGAACGGCGGCAAGAACGCTGCAGGGGCAGTCATGGTCGTGCGGGACCTTGATGACCACCTTCCGAAGGTCATGGCCGATCCCGATCAGGTCCGGCAGGTCTTTGAGATCCTTCTTGCCAATGCTGTCGAGGCCATGGGAAAGGGAGGACTGGTGACGGCAAGAACCGTATATCGGCCTGAAACCAACACCGTTGATGTGTATATTGCTGATACCGGACCGGGTGTCAGCAATGATGCAAAAAAGATGATATTCGATCCTTTTTTCACTACCAAGCCAAAGGGTGACGGCATGGGGCTGTCGATCGCGAAGCGGCTCGTCGAACAGCATGGCGGGAAGATTCAGGTGCAGGACAACGAAGGTGCGGGAGCGGTCTTCCGGCTTACGTTTCCTGCCGGACAGGCGGAGAAAATTCACGAGACATGAAAAAGAAAGAAAAGATAGCCCTCATAGACGACGATGCCCTTATTGTTACAATGCTCTCCCGGACGCTGAAGAAGGAGAATTACGACGTCTTTAGCGAAAGCGCAGAGTTCGGGGATATCGTCAATACCATCATGGCCTACGCACCTGATGTCGTGCTGCTGGACATACGGCTGCCCGGAACGAACGGCATCGATATCCTCAAAAAGATCAAGGAACGCAATACCGGAATTCAGGTGATCATGGTGACCTCTGATGAGTCTGCCGAGACTGCGGTGACCTGCATGAAGCTCGGCGCAGCCGATTATCTCACCAAGCCATTCAATATCGAGGAAGTGAAGATCGTCGTTGCCAACGTACTGGAGCGGGCCAGGCTCAAGGACGAGGTCACATATCTCAGAAAACTCTATGACGAGAATTTCGAGAAGAACATCATCGGCAACTCAGCGGCAATGCAGGAGCTGCGGGCAGAGATGGAAAAGATATCCCGGAAGCGTGTGCCGAGCATTCTGATAACCGGCGAAAGCGGTACCGGTAAGGAGCTGGTTGCGCGATGTCTGCATCGTGCCATGAATGCGGAGAACAAGGCAGGATACACTCCTTTCATTGCGGTCAACTGCAGCGCCATGCCTGATACCCTGCTGGAAAGCGAGCTTTTCGGACATGAAAAAGGGGCCTTTACCGATGCCAAGACAGAAAAGAAAGGGATATTCGAACTTGCAAATCGCGGCACCATACTGCTCGACGAGATCGGGGAGATGCGGCTCGACCTTCAGAGCAAACTGCTGAGGGTGCTTGAAGAAAGGACAATACGAAGGATTGGCGGGCAGCAGGAAATAGGGGTTGACATAACCGTCATTGCGACGACGAACAGGAACATCCCGGAAGCGACTGAAAAGGGGGAATTCAGAAAAGACCTTTTCTACCGCCTGAACATCTTCCCCCTCCATATCCCTCCCCTCCGGGAGAGGCGTGAGGATATCCTTCCCATTGCCGACTACTATCTCGCTTCTTTTGCGGAGCGGTACCGGAACAAAACGCTGCGTGCGATATCTCCGGAGGCCGGCAAGCTCCTGGAAAAGTATGGCTGGCCCGGGAATGTGCGTGAACTGAAAAATGTTATTGAAAGGATCGTGGTCCTCGAAACCAGCGAGGCATTGATGCCGGAGCATCTGCCGCGGGAGATCACCGCCAACTTGCCGATATCGCCCACCGCCGGCAAAACAACATTCATCCTGCCGGATGAAGGCATCTCTCTTGATGAGCTTGAGATGGACCTGATCAGGCAGGCCCTGGACAAAACGCAGAACAACAGAGTGGCCGCCGCAAAGCTGCTGGGAATCACCTATGACGTGCTCAGATACCAGCTCAAGAAGGCGGGGATTGCGTCGTAAGCAGCTTGGCCGGATATGCGGGGGACCCCACAGTCCTTGACTCTTCCGGCACAAAGGACGTGCTGTTGCGGCGTACAGATAGACCTGTTCAGATGAGCTTTTCCATGGTAGACCAGGGCACGGTTGCCGGAAATATGCCTTTTCAGCCAGAAAAAAGCGGGTTGGGAATGACGGGTTGAGCCTGGCAAGGGAGTTGTCGCGGTTGACTAATCATTTTGGGGGCTATCTGTATTTGGGGAAAGCAGGTAACGCTTATGCGCGGGATACTAACGCAGATGTGAATGAAGATTTGTCAGGGAAGAGCAAGAGGATGCAGGTAACCGAAGAAAAGAGGATATTATGGGAGGACGAAAGTGCATGGCACGGTCAGGAGTTGCCCTCCAAGAAAGCTATTGATAGGGCCAGTGGTCGTTTATGAAGAATTATGGTTGTAGAGGACTTTTTCCCCCGATGAGGAGTTAAACTATTACATGTCAGGACCGGCGTCGGTTGCATTCCGTGTAATTCGCTATTTTTTCATGCTTTCGGCGATGATCGTCATATGGTTTGTGCTGGGAATGGTCTATCTTGACCGGTTCATCGAACCCTTTGACCGGTTGAAGCCAGTGCTGATGCCCTGGAGGGAACCCGAAACCGACGAAGCTACGGCTGAAGAGCGTCTCGCTCTCATGCAGCGCCAGCTTGTCGCCTCCAAGAGGACAGCGAATTATTCCTTTCTTGGTATGAGCAGCACCTTTGCAGTCCTTTGCGTTTATCTGACCTTAATCTATCAGCAAAAGCAGCGAAAAGCGCGCGAGAATGATCTGCTGCTTCTCAAGAACCAGGAGATCGCGCGGCGCAACGAGTTCATCCGGTACATATCCGCTACCATCGGTCATGAATTCAAGAACAATCTCGGACGGATAAAGCGCCGCATTGACCTGGCGTCTGATCTTGCAGCCGATGTCAGGGTACGCCTTGATGAGAACCTGGACAAGCTCTTTGCCGACATCGATATCTTCAAGAAGATTTCCGATGAGCGGGAAGCCAGCCTGATCGATTTTGCTCTGGTGGATCTCCGCAAGATGCTCACGTCCCTCGCTGCACAGTACAGCGATGTAGCCGAATTCTCCTTTCAGTGCGAGGCAGCTATGCCGGCCATTATAGCGTCCGAACCCCTGCTCAAGACCGTTTTCGAAAACCTGTTCGATAACTCTGTCAAATACAAGAAGCCGGAGCAGCTTCGATCGAACATCTTCATCTCCTGTTCTGAGGATGCCGACCATCATCGCCGGTACGTGTCGCTCTCCTTTCGTGATGAGGGGATCGGCATGGACGAAAAGGAGGCGGACCAGTGTTTTTACCGGGGCAAAGGTACGGATAAGAGCTGGGGACAGGGCCTCTATTTCGCGAAATACGTGATCGGGCTCCATGCCGGCAAGATACGGGTCGGCAAGGAATATACCGCTCCCGGTGTCGGCACCGAGATCATTATCAAGCTCCCTCTTGTGGAAGAGGTGCTCAATGTTTAGAGTGCTCATCGCCGACGACGATTATGAAGACCGGGAGCTCCTGAAACTTGAAATCCACCGGGCCCTCGGTCCGCTGGAGCCTGATATCAGATTCGCCGAGGCGGTAAGCGTGAGGCAGGCAAAACAGCTTCTGATGACACAGATATTCGACCTGATGACGCTCGACATAGAGTTCGACCGCATTAACGAAGGGATCGATGCCCTGCCTGAAATATTCGAGACCTGGCCTACGCTCAGCATCATCATCATAAGCGGCAAGCTGAACAAGGGCGAGGTCTCAGAGCAGCTTTTCCGCTTCACCAAGGACAACGTGCTGAAAGGAAAGCGCTGGTCGCGCCATTTCGACGTACTTGACAAGAAGGATGACAAGACCGAAGCCTTCCGGAGTGCCTATTCCTTTGCTGTCTCTCAGAGGGAAGGCGCAGAGAAGGTGCGCGATCTCTTTCTCCTGGCAGAATCCTACCTCGAAAAGGGCATGATCGACAGGTGCATCGAGATATATCAGAAGATTCAGAACCTGATCCCCGATGACCCCGAAGCAGGAGAGAACATCGCTATCTTTCAGGGTGGTCTTTCTGTCGAGAAGGCAAATGAGTATTTCCGGAAAGGTGAGACGATCGTTGCCTCTCTCCTGCTGGGCCACTACATAGAAAGTCGCCTCAAAGAGTATACTGCAGCCTTCATCGGCTGCTCATACCCCTCCCTTGCCGACTGTCTGAAGATGCTCGAGGAGAACCGCGGCTTCAGCCAGTACCGCAAGGGGATTTTCCAACGGCTCGCGCGATTACGGCACAAGGCGATTCATGAGCCAACGGCCATTTCAGAACAAGACTTCGCGAGTGCAGCAAAGGACCTGGAATTGCTCGGGGAGACGCTGCAGGTATAATGTCGGACAGGGCACGTAAATTCATCCCTCCTGTCGGCCCCCTCTTCAGCCTGACCCTGATCGGGCTGCTTCTGCTGAGCACGATCATCTACTACCGGGCGGTGAAGATCCAGCGCTTTCTTGAGCCTGCCCTTGCCATCTCGGAACCGCGGATGAAATTTAACCAGAACATCAGGGAACTGCTTGCGGCAGAGTTCAGTCCAAAAGAGATGAAAGGCATCAAGTTCAGGGCCGGCACGATCGTCGTCGATGAATCTCTTATATTCGAGCGCTCCCATGCGGAAGGAGGAAATACAGGACCTGCGGCCTTGAGGAAGCTCAGCCGCTTCTTTCTCGCTGCCCTGAATAAAGCAGAGATAAGAGAAAACATCAGTCTCATACTGATTACGGAGAGATTTCCCGTCAGTAAAGACCTGATCGTCAACAGGCAGATGAGGTTTCAGGCGCAGGACAGGGCCGCCCTTATTCTGAACTCTATCTTCTCGGCCGAGCCGCGACTTGAGAATGAGTACACAAAGTTCTTCACGGCAACCGCCATCCCTGCATCGGGATCCCTGAAAAAAGAAGACGCTGTCGTTGAGTTCCGTATCATTCCGACAGAGCGTCTCCATATCGATGTGCTCCAGAAGCTCGAACAGTACGCCTATTAGGGAGGGTCTGCATATTCCGGGCTCAGGAATGTGCAGGGGAAAAAGCGCGCAATAAGAAAGGGGTCCTTTCCGATGACCAAATTGTCTCTGCCACGCGTCAACTCAATCACTGTCGTCATACCGGCCTTCAATGAGGAGGAGCGTATACTCCCCACCCTCCGGAGAATAGACGAGTATCTGAAAGAGCATGCCGATAACGGCGAGATCATTATCGTGGATGACGGCAGCTCGGACGGCACGGCAGATGTCGTTCTAAGAGAAGCGGAGAGGCTTACGGGCATACGGCTGCTCCGTAACGACGTGAACAGGGGGAAAGGCTTTTCTGTCAGGCGCGGGGTGCTCAGCGCGACCCGTGAGCTTATCCTGATATCCGATGCCGACCTGTCGACGCCCATAGAAGAGGTCGAGAAATTTCTTCCTTGGATTGAACAGGGGTACGAGGTTGTGATCGGTTCACGTGCGCTGAGCGAGTCGGATATCATTCGAAAACAGCCCTGGTACCGACAGTCCATGGGTAAGATTTTTAACGCCCTCGTGAGGGTCATTGTCCTGGGAGGCTTCCACGACACCCAGTGCGGGTTTAAGATGTTCCGGTCAGGCCCGGCGAAAGAGATCTTTGAAGCCCTGAAAACAGAAAGGTTCGCCTTTGATGTCGAGGCGCTCCTGAGAGCGAAGAAAATGGGCTGCCAGATAAAAGAGGTTCCCGTCAGGTGGATGAACTCTCCCCAGTCCAGGGTCGACGTTCTGCGAGACTCCTACAGGATGTTTATTGACCTTCTGCGCATACGGGCATTGCTCCGTTAAAATTCACACTGCTTTGGCTGATAAAGGCTTTTGCAGCGGAGGATCCTCACCCTACGTGGAAGACGCAGGGAAAATGAAAATTATCTGTCCTCGCGATCCCATTTCGGGAAGCCCTCAGGAGCCTTCGTTCGACATACGACAGAAAAAAGCTCGCCGACAGGGGTGCCGCTGACGACCTCGCGCCACGCTTCACGAAGATGGCGATCAGACACTACCGTGTTTCGTCTCTCGATTATCATCTGAACGTCTCGGACGATTTTGTTGGTGCAGTCGATTTCTTTGAGGACCTTGCCCTGGGACTCATCGGCACGCGTAACCTTTGTCCAGACACTGAAGACCTCCGGTGCAACCTGCATGATACTCCGCGGGTCATACGAGAACCCCTCATATTCCGTGCCACCGGAGAGGTATATCCACTGCGCATTTTCGGCTTCAGCAATCGACAGACCCAGCAGGCTGACAACCACCAGAAAACAACTTATTGACCCCGCAATACGTTTCATTGACCTTTCCATGCCACGTCTTCTTAGCCTATCACAGATTTCTGTGATGCGTAAAGCGTCGGAGACGTGTCACTACGGAAGGCAGGGCAGGCAATGCTGTTAGCTCCTGGTATAGGCCGGGTCATACCCTCGGTGCGGACATGGCTGCAAAGGAATCAACCTGCTTGGGAAAAACACCACAGCAGCCTGGTCATTTCACAGAGGCGCAGGCGCATTCAGCAGCAGCATGCGGCGCAGCTTCTTCATTGCCAAGCGTTCTATTTTGCAGAAGCGATGGAACGGATATTGCAAAAAATGTGGCCGATGCCGTCAACCCTTATCAAAGGGCGAAATATCAGGTGGGCGTGTCCGCTGCATCGCCGGCGATAACAGAAATGTTCCGGCTTATTTCCATTTACAGGAATATTTTTGTAATAATAACGGAAAGTACATTCGACAACAGGATGAAAAGGTGCAGCCACTCTATCTGGGTCTGATTTATCTGATATTCTTTCTGTCCGGTTCTGCCGCCTTGATGTATGAGGTGGCATGGGTCCGTTCCCTCAGCCTCATCTTCGGCGGCACCCATCTCGCGGTGACAACCGTCCTCTCGGTGTTCATGGGCGGCCTGGCCCTCGGGAGTTATGTTATAGGCAGACACGTCGACACGGCAAAAAATCCCCTCAGGCTTTATGGGTGTCTTGAACTCGGGATCGCCCTTTCTGCGGTGCTGTTCATCGTGCTCATGAAGATATTCCCCTCTATTTACATATTCCTTGCACAGGGGAAAGATAGCGCGAGGCTCTACCTTTCTTTCATTCGAGTTGTTTTCACGTGTCTGGCGTTGATTATTCCGACGGCGCTCATGGGAGGGACGCTTCCTGTTTTGACGAGGTTTGTCTCTTCAAAACCCGAGACGGTGAGTGCACACTTATCCTTGCTTTACGGCCTCAACACCTTAGGGGCGGTTTCAGGAGCGGCAGTCTCAGGATTTTTCCTGCTGCCGACCTATTCGGTGAGCTCGACACTCCGTGTTGCAATAGCGACGAATATTGTTGTTGGCGTGGCAGCTGTCATGCTCGCGAGGCTCGTTCCTGATATGGCAGGGGGCATGCCACCGGAGGCCAAAGATGCCGGTGAAAGATTATCCAAAGAAAAGAAAACCCTGACGGAGGAAAGGGCAGAACCCGCGCACGTTTTTTCTGCTCGCCTGGTGCTGTGGGGAATAGCCGTCAGCGGGTTCTGTGCGCTCGGCTATGAGATACTCTGGACGCGGATTCTCACCCTGACGGTCGGAACAAGCGTTTATGGTTTCTCCATAATGCTTGTCGCATTTCTGACCGGGATTGCTCTCGGCAGTGCTGCATACGGATTACTGAACAGAGCGTTACAGGCAATTACGATGAGCGCATGGTCCCGCATCCTCGGATTCGGTATGGTGCAGATCATCATAGGGGCGGCCGCACTCCTTGTAACCATCCATCTCCGCGATCTGCCGGTGCACTCCATCCAGATTTACAGCTTTTTCATGTCGCGGGGATACGACTCATTTGTTGCGCGCCAGTGGGCCAATATGACCCTTGCCTTCTCCTATATGATCCTCCCTGCGTTTTTCATGGGGGTCGCATTCCCCCTTGCGGGCGAAGTTGCGGTGGCTTACCGCAAGAAGATCGGATCGGCTGTCGGGCGCATGCTTTCCTATAACACCGTTGGCGCCATATGCGGTTCCGCCGTCAGCGGCTTCGTCATGATTTATCTTTTTGGCCTCGAACGGTCCTTGCAGATTTTGACGGTCATCAATATCGGGTTTGGCGCGCTCGTTATGCTCAGTCTCCTGAACAGCAGGCTGGTCAATGCGGCGGTCGGCGGACTAGCTGCAGCCTCTGTCGTCTTTCTCGCCGTAAACCAGGAAAGACTGAAGGTCTGGGACACGGAATATTTCGCCATCTTTCGTAATAACCAGCCGGAAGCATTTGATACGCCTGAAAAGATCCGGGATGCACGCGAAAATACCGACGTTCTCTTCTACTATGAGGGCATTGACTCGACGATCAGCGCCATAAAGGTCAAGGGGGGGAATCAGGCGGTACTGGTCAACGGGAAGGTGGTGGCCTCGGCTGCCCTGAGGGACCGTCAATGCCAATACACCCTCGGTCATCTCCCGATGCTTCTTCATAAGAATCCCAAAAAAGTACTCGTCGTCGGGCTCGGGACAGGGATGACGCTCGGCGCGACTTCGGTGCATCCGGAAGTCGAGGATCTGACCCTGGCCGAGATAGAGCCCAAGGTGCTCTCCGCCGCAAGGACCTTCGGCCGATATAACCACGAGGTTGTCGACAATCCGCGGCTGAAGATCGTTTTCAATGATGGCCGGAATTTTCTTATGACGACAAAGAATACATACGATGTCATCACCGCAGACCCCATTCACCCCTGGACGCAGGGGTCGGGGTATCTCTATACGTCTGAGTATTTCAGGATAGCCTCGGAGCGCCTGCGCCCCGGAGGGATCATGTGCCAGTGGCTGCCGATCTACGAGCTGAGCGTCGCCGACCTCAAGTCCGTTGTGAGAACATTCTCCCTGCATTTCAAATATACGATGACATGGCTGACCCAATACGATGCCGAGATCATCGGCAGCAACTCGCCGATCGTAATCGACGAAGCGGTCCTCGAAAGGCGCATCTCCTTCCCAGCCGTCAGGAAGGACCTGCAGCAGGTGATGATGGGCTCTGCCGAGGACTTCCTCAGCTATTTCGTGATAGGGACGGAGGGTATGAAGGCCTTCGGCAAAGATGGCATCATCAATACGGACGACAATCTCTACCTGGAATTCTCGGCACCGGCCTCGGTCGGGAAGAACGTCATGGGGGCCAATATTGACGCCCTGTCCTCCTACAGAGAGAACATCGTCCCCTATCTCGTGCCGGCGTCCGACGGCGTGGCCCGCCAGGAGCAGGTGATGAGGTGGAATGTCAACGGTGAAGCAGCAGTGATTGCCGACCGCGGCCATGCCCTCTTTCTTGGCGGAGGTGCAGAAACACCGGAGTTTCATTCCTCCCTGGCAGCGCTGGAGAGGAATTATCCATGGTTTGCGCCGGGCAGATTCCTCAAGACGGAATATCTGGCAGGAGTATCAAGGCGCCCGCAATTGCTCCGGAATTCTCCCCTTGCGCTTCTCGACCGGGAAGGGAGAAAGATGGTGCTTGTGATTTCTGCCGTGATTGTGCGTGTGAGCGACGTAAGGGCTGCTGTCATGTTCGTCGACAACAAAAAGAGGGAGATTTTCGGGCAGATTTATGTATCGGATGATGACGCAGATTCAGCAGTTAAAGAGCTCGGGCAACGTGTCATGAACAGCATCGAAGCTGCGTACCGCAAGGAGGTGGCTGTTGCGAAAGGCAGAGGAATGGCCTATCCTCCGGCCGGCCCGATGCTCGCCAGGGTAAAGACACTTATCGCGGAGAATAAGAGCGGTGGGGAAGACCAGTGAAGCGAAATGAGAACGGACAGACGCTTCTCATTTCCTGTGTTCTTATCGCGTCTCTTGCTGTCTATTTCAACACCCTCTTCAACGGATTCGTTTTCGACGATGCGCAAAATATTGTGGGAAACCGTTGGATTAAAGATATTACGTACATACCGGAAATGTTCACAAGTCATGTGGCAGGCTTCGACAATAGCTATCAGACAAGTTACTATAGGCCCTTTGTCCATGTCATCTACCTTCTCGCATATCAGGTTTTCGGGCTTCACCCATGGGGTTTTCATCTTGTGAACGTCCTATTCCATTCCGGCGTCTCAATTCTTGTTTTCTTGATCGCTTCTCGACTCTTTGATGAGCGTCATCCCTCGGACCTTTCTTCACAACCATTTTCAGCGGCTACCCCGCCCATCTCCCCTTTGTTGAAGAAAAGACCAGGAGGTATGCTATCACCGCCCCTTTTCGCCGCCCTTCTGTTCGCGGTTCACCCCATTCACACGGAGGCCGTGGCATGGATATCGGGAGTGATGGATCTTTCTTCTGCTTTTTTCTTTTTACAGTCTTTTTATCTATATATGCGGGCGGAAGGAAGAATGAATAGGGTATATGTTCTCTCTCTCGTGTCTTTTCTCCTTGCCGCTCTCTCCAAGGAACCTGCGCTTACGCTGCCACTTGTTTTGATCGTCTACGATCATGTGATACGAAAGCAGAAAATTGTGACGGGCCGTGCCGTAAAGATGTACGCTCCTTATTTCCTCATTGCCGGCATGTACTTTGTTATGCGGCTTAATGCACTTGGAGGCTTTGCTCCGACCAAGAAATTCATTGAAATGACTAATTATCAGTATGTTATCAACACCTTCCCCCTTTTTATCGAATATATACGGAAACTTTTCTTTCCCCTGGATCTGAGCGCTCTTTATGTCTTTCATCCTGTTATCTCCTTATCTGACCCGAAGGCATTACTTCCCCTAATTCTTACCGCGGTCTTGCTATCGCTGGCTCTGTTGAGTAAAAAAGACATCCTTATCCTGGGAATAATGCTGGTTGTCATTCCCCTCCTCCCGGCTCTTTACATACCGGCCCTCGGCGATGTTGCTTTCGCCGAACGATATTTATATCTGCCGTCTGTGGGGTTTGCGATAGTTATGGCCTTGCTTTGCAGCAGGGCATATTCTATGATACCCAATAAAAATGTCGTAACAGGCGTGGTCATTGCCCTGCTGGCAGTCTTTGGAGTGGCAACGGTGGGCAGAAACGCGGTGTGGAAAGACGAATTCAGCCTCTGGACAGATACGGTGAGGAAATCTCCCGAAAGTGCCGTATCCCGCGAATACCTCGGGTATGCCTTATACGAAAGAGGACAGGTAGAAGAGGCAATAGAATGTTATCTCATGGCGTTGCAGTTAAAACCGGATTACGAAGATGCACACATTAATCTTGGAATAGCCTACGCCGCTCGGGGAAGGATAGATGAAGCCATTGACCACTACATGAAGGCGCTGCGGATACAGCCCAATTCTGTCGAGGGGCATAGTAATTTGGGACTTGCCTATGCCGCGAAGGGATGGTCTGATAGGGCTATGGAGCAGTATCAGATTGCTCTTTCGATAAACCCGTATTTTGCTAAAGCCTATCACAATTTGGGAGCAGTTTACGGGAATGAGGGCCTTACTCAGGGAGACGAGAACTTGCTAGATATGGCGATCGTGAATTTCAGGTATGCCGCATCTTTAGAGCCGGATAATCCATTGTACTCTGATAATCTCGCTGCAGCTACTAAAGCAAAGAGAAGGCTGAAGGTATCGGAACAGGTGAATTAACTGCTTCGTGGGGAAAACAGGCAGTAACGACTGGGGGAGGTTAAGAGCTTCTTGAACAGGTAATGGGCATAGAAACGAATTCTCCAGGAGGAAGATTGTCGGCAATCGGGCTAGGCCCTTATATAGTCCTCCTGCGTCCGCACCAGTATTTAAAAAACCTGTTCATATTCGCGCCGCTTTTCTTTGCATTGAGAATTGGCGAATTGCCTCTTTTATTTCAGACGGCGGCGGCATTTGTCGCCTTCTCTCTGACCGCAAGCGCCGTCTACGTCCTTAACGACTACGTGGATATTGAGGCAGATAGGGAGCATCCGGTAAAGCGGCTGCGCCCCCTGGCTGCGGGGATAGTCTCGAAAAAGGCGGGTGCCGTCTTGGCAGGAACGTTGCTTGTCTGTGGCCTCTCTGTCTCTCTTCTTCAAAATGTCCATCTTTTTATTGTGGTTGTCCTGTACGCGTTCATAAACATTCTTTACACGTTTGGCCTGAAGCACGTCTCATTAGTCGATATTTTCATCATCGCCCTTGGGTTTGTCTTACGTCTCGTGGCCGGCTCAGTGGTAACGGGCATAGTGCTGACGATGTGGATCATCCTGATGACGTTTCTTCTCGCCCTTTTTCTCGCCCTCGCAAAGAGGCGGGAANNAAGGCGGGAAGATATACTCCTGGCAGGGGAACGAAGGAAGGTGAGACGGAGCATCGGCGGCTACAATCTCGAACTCGTCAACGGTGCAATGACGATTATGGCGTCTGTAATCATGGTCTCGTATATCATGTATACCATTTCAACGGAGATAACCGCAAAATTCCACTCCGTGCGTCTCTATACAACTTCCATATTCGTACTCTTCGGCCTCCTGAGATACCTGCAGATCACCTTTGTCGAAAAAAACTCGGGGAGTCCGACGATCATCCTGATAAAGGACAGGGTGCTGCAAGTGACGATAGCGCTGTGGCTTCTTTCCTTTGTCATGCTGATTTACTGATATAGATGAAAGCACTATACTGATAAAATGAATATTGCAAACTGGGGAAAATACCCGACGATCGACGCGCGGATCAGGGGCTTCCGTACCGTAGGAGATCTGAAGGACTCTTTCCAGGACGCGGCGACGCTTATTGCACGAGGGCTGGGCCGCTGCTACGGCGATTCTTCCTTATGGTCGACTATAGTATCGACGCTGAAATTCAACCGGATACTTGCCTTTGACGCTGAAGAAGGCATCATGCGATGTGAAGCGGGCACGAGCCTGGAGGAAGTTCTTGATGTCGCGGTGCCCTGCGGCTGGTTCTTGCCGGTTACTCCCGGGACAAAGCACGTTACCCTCGGCGGTGCGATAGCATCGGATGTCCACGGGAAAAATCACCATAAGGAAGGGGCGTTTTCCGACCATGTGCTGTCAATGGAGGTGATGCTCCATGATGGCGAGATCATTGCCTGCTCGCACAGGGAACGTCAAGGCCTTTTTACAGCTGTCTGCGGGGGCATGGGTCTTTTGGGGGTGATCCTGAATGCGACCTTCAGGCTGAAAAAGATAGAAACAGCCTATATCATGCAGAGAACAATCAGGGCGGCCGATCTGGATGAAGTAATGGACCTCTTTGAACAATATGCCGATGCTACGTACTCCGTGGCCTGGATTGATTGCATCGCAAAGGAGAAGAAACGGGGAAGGAGCGTTTTTATGCTCGGCGAGCATGCCCTGAGAAAAGACCTGGAGGGCTCGCAATTTGCTGAAAGACCGCTCGAAATCTCACTAAGGAAACGGTTAAATATTCCCTCACAGTTTCCGTCGTTTGTCCTGAACCGTTTCAGCGCAAAGGCCTTCAATTTTGTCTATTTTCAAAGGGCCAAAACGGAACGATCCGCAGTCGCTGACTTTGATACCTTCTTTTATCCCCTTGATGCGATCGGCCATTGGAACCGGATTTATGGTTCAAAAGGGTTTACGCAGTACCAGTGCGTCATGCCCCGGGACACGAGCAAACAGGGGTTAAGGTCACTTCTGAATATTATAAGCTGGGGCGGTGAAGTCCCTTTTTTAGCGGTTCTAAAACTATTCGGAAAGGGGAATGGCAACCTTCTGTCCTTCCCCATGGAAGGCTATACCTTGGCGCTGGACTTCCCGATAACCCCCACCTTATTTAGTTTTCTCGACAGTCTCGACAAAATAGTGCTTGATTACGGAGGGAGGCTGTATCTTGCCAAAGACGCGCGCATGAGCGGTGAAATGTTCAGAAGAAGCTATGGGAATGCGGCGAGGTTTATTGACCTGAAGCATCAGCTTGACGGTTCAGATAAATTCAGGTCTCTGCAGTCCGAACGGCTGGAGATATAGAAATGCCGTATCTTCTGATTTTGGGAGCACGTTCTGATATCGCAAGGGCGGTATCTCATAGGTTTGCCCGTAAGGGACTCAATCTCTGCCTCGCGGCGAGAAGATATGAGGAAGCTGACAGAGATGCGAAGGATCTGGAAATAAGATACCGGATAAGGGTCATGACCAGGGAATTTGATGCACTCGATTTTGAGGGTCATGAATCCTGGTATGCGGGTCTGCCGGAAAAACCCTTGGGGGTCCTCTGTGCGGTTGGCTTTTTGGGGAACCAGAAGAAGGGCGAAACGAACCTTACGGAAGCAAAAAAGATCATGGAGACGAATTATTTGGGCTGCGTCTCTATTCTCAATGTCATTGCGAACGATTTTGAGGAAAGAAAAGCGGGCTTCATAATCGGCATAAGTTCTGTTGCGGGAGACAGGGGCAGGCAGAGCAACTATTTTTACGGGAGTTCCAAGGCGGCTTTCACCGCCTACCTCTCAGGGCTGCGCAACAGGCTCTGCAGGGTGAATGTGCGGGTTATCACTGTGAAGCCGGGGTTTGTGAGGACAGGCATGACCGAGGACCTGGAACTTCCTGCAATGTTGACCTCCTCTCCCGAGGAGGTAGCACGGGATATTCTCAGCGCCTTTGAAAAGGGGAAAGATGTAATATATACAAAATGGTACTGGAAATATATTATGGCAGTAATCAAAATCATCCCTGAAAAGATTTTCAAGAAATTGAATCTTTAAGGCAGATGCCACGTAATTGTTCTCTTAAGGAAACCTGGATGGTTGTCACGTGATATGGCGCATGGACTGTCACGTTCATACCGAATATTCTGCTGACGGTGTCGTACCTGTGGATAAGATTGTCGGCATATGCCGGCAAAGAGGTCTGCACTGCATCGCTGTCACTGACCATAACACCATAGAAGGCGCCCTCAGAGCGAAGGAAGCAGCGAGAGATCGTCTTCATGTAATCGTCGGGGAAGAAGTAAAGACATCCGAGGGAGAAGTGACAGGCTTGTTCCTTCACCATCTTATACCACCGGGGCTATCGCCTGAGGCAACCATTTATGAAATAAAGCAGCAGGGGGGGGTGGTATGCATTCCGCATCCTTTTTGCCGATTCAGAAGATCAAAACTCGGCTTTGATGCCTTGAAAAGAATTATTGATCAGGTCGATATCATAGAAATTTTCAATTCGCGGAACCTTAACGACGAGGACAATACAACCGCATATCGCTTTGCCGTGAATAACAATAAAGCCATGTCTGCCGGCAGCGATGCGCACCTGGGGTATGAGTTTGGCAGGTCATATGTAAGCATACAGCCATTCTCGAATGCCGGTGAATTTCTCGCGAATCTGGCGTCTGCCGTGGTGGTTGCGAAACAGAGTCCTCTGTGGGTGCATGCTGTGACGAAAGTCAAGAAATTCACTAAATTCCGCCGGGGGTAATACGGTTAAGACAGGAATGCAGTACTCGTTTCTTATCCCTGTTCAAGGTAAAAACTATTTTGAGGGACGTCTTCCTGTGCGGCAAGCGTTGCTGCGTAGATGGTTTATTCTGGGCCATGCAGTTTCAGGAAAAGGAAAAGAGCTCATGTGTGCTGCATGGTAATGGAAATACATGATGGTCGTCATAAAAAGAATCCACAAAAAGATATCTAACAAACTTTCATTGTGGTCTTCACCCACGACTGAACGAAGACCCAACTGGAAGACATCACACCTTATTCCGATAACGCTTCTTTTTCTCGTCTGTTTCGCTGTGTATTTCAACACGCTGTCCAATAAATTTGTTATGGACGACTTTCATCAGGTAGTGGACAATTACCAGTTAAGAGCCGCGCGATATATCCCCGAAATATTCTCATCGAGTTTGTGGGCCTTTGAGGGAAGGAACTCGAATTATTACAGGCCGTTGCTGTACGTCATCTATATGCTCACTTACGCCGTTTTCGGCCTTCAGCCATGGGGTTTTCATCTTGTGAACGTGTTGTTGCACGGAGTTGTCTCGGTCCTCGTCTTTCTTACGGTTTCCCTGCTACTGGTGGACGCTGAAGGCAAGACGAGTTCCTCTGTCTATCTTTCCCCCTCTCTTTGGGCTGCCCTGTTGTTTGCCACTTCGCCCATTCACACAGAAGCGGTTGCGTGGGTGGCTGGCGTTATGGACCTTGCCATGTCGTTGTTCTATCTTCTGTCGTTTTATCTCTACATGCGGTCAACAGAAGGAAAAACCGTGCGCAGACCGATGTTTTTGCTTTCGGTCGTCTCCTTTTTTTTCGCCACCCTCTCGAAAGAGCCTGCCCTCACGTTTCCTGCAGTTCTTATCGCCTATGATGGTATCTGCAGGGGGAGAACCGCCCCCTTTGGCGTTCGTGCTAAACGATATATCCCCTACTTTGCCGCGGCAGGTCTGTATTTCATCTTGAGAGTCTATGCGCTTAAGGGTTTTGCGCCGGTAGAGGGAGACCTTGGACTGAGTAGCTACGAATATGTCATTAATGCGGTAGTTCTGTTCAGCCGCTATCTCGAAAAACTGTTTTTCCCCCTGAATCTCAATGTCTGGCATGTATTTCGCCCTGCTTCCTCCCTCTTTGAGGCGAAAGGGATACTTTCCCTTCTTGTTGCTGGGACTTTTATAGGTGTTTCCCTCTTTGCCCTGAAGAAGAGTCGGTCTGCCTTTTTGGGGCTCCTGCTAATAGTCATTCCGCTGTTGCCTGCTCTCTATCTGCCTGGCCTCACTCAGGGAATCGAAAACGCATTCACCGAGCGGTACCTTTATCTCCCATCCTTCGGATTTGTAGTGCTTTTAGCCTCTGTTGCGGCCTTGGCGAAGAAAAGGCAGCGGATATGGGGATCAGCACTAACCATCGTTTTCACTATCTTATTTGTCTTTTATTCTGTCGGAACCATTACGAGGAACTTGGTTTGGAAAGACAGTCTTACTCTGTGGACCGACGCTGTGGGAAAATCACCGGAAAGTGCCATTGCACACCAGAACCTCGGATTCGCCTTGCTCTATGCGGGTCAGACGGAGGCGGGCAAGGAACAGCTGGCAATGGCCTCGAACCTTGATCCCGGCGCAGCAGAGCCTATTATTGCCGCCGGAATCGCGCATGCGCGAAAGGGTCTGATTGACAAGGCCATCCTAAAGTTTCATGCAGCCTTGGCCTTGAATCCGACTTCTCCTTCCGCCCATTACAACTTAGGCCTTGCTTACGATGCAAAAGGATGGACGGATCAAGCAATTAAACAGTATACCATTGTACTGACGCTTCAACCTGACAACGGTTCGGCACATAACAATCTTGGTATCGCATATGCAAAGAAAGGATTGCTTGACAAGGCTGTGGAGCATTTCGAATCGGCCGTGAAATTGAACAGGCGTGATCCCGATTTCCTTGCCAATCTTGAGAAGGCCCGCAAGCTGACGAAGGAGGGGGAGGCCGGTACCCACGGTGCGAGGTAGTTGTTTGCAGTGTCTGGAAAAAGGGGAATGGCGTACTTTATACTAATCAAACGGGAAATACCTTATGTTCGTAATTCGCAACATGCGTGAAAGGAACTTTAAGAAGTTTTTTCGTGAACTCCCTTTATGACTGAAAGAAGACCCGCGCCGAAGTTAAACGCGCTCATCCCGGCCGTCATTATTTTACTCATCTGTTTTGCGGTGTATTTCAGCGCACTGACGAACGGTTTTGTCTACGACGACGATGCCCAGGTCATTGAAAATTTCTGGATCAGGGATATGGGCTTTATCCCCAAACTCTTCCTTACCGACGTCTGGAAGTTTTACGGCGAGGGAGCCTCGAACTACTACAGGCCGGTGATGCATCTCCTGTACATGTTCAATTACCATGTTTTTGGGCTTACAGCCTGGGGCTTCCATCTGGTGAATATCCTATTCCATGCGGGAGTGTCTGTCCTGGTTTTCCTCATCGCGTCGAGAATTCTCGGGAAGACAAGTTCCGACGGCCCCGCCTCTGCGTTCGCCCCTTTCGTTTCCCCCCCCTTCCTTGCGGCCCTCCTGTTTGCTGTGCATCCGATCAATACCGAGGCAGTGACATGGGTCGCAGGACTGCCTGAGCTCTCCTTCGCCTTTTTCTCTCTTTTTTCCCTGTATCTTTATATGGGGTCGACAGACAAGGGCAACCTGTCCATGGCCGCCCTTTTTCTCTCCTCTCTTTCCTTCTTTTTCGCTGCTCTGAGCAAAGAAACAGCCCTGATGCTGCCTGTTCTTCTCGCAGCATACGATTATGCGTTCAGGAGAGACTCTGTGAGCTTCACCGGTAGTCTCAAGCGATACGCCCCTTATCTCGCGGTGGCAGGGGTCTACTTCATCATGAGGTTCAATGCCCTTGAGGTATTTGCGCCGCTTCGCCGCCATGCCGAGTTGAGTGCCTATCAATATGTGATCAATGTCTTCCCCCTCTTCGCCCGGTATCTTGAAAAGCTCCTGTGGCCGGCGAATCTCAGTGCTTTTTACGTGCTTCAGCCGATCTCGAAGCTCCTGAGCGTAAGGGGGATGAGTTCGCTCCTTGTCACGGTGGTCTTTTTGGTCGTGACGTTCATATTGAGGAAGAAAAACCCTGCCTTTTTTTTCAGCCTTGTGCTGATAGCTGTGCCGCTCCTGCCAGCTCTCTACATCCCCGGCCTAGGTGAGAACAGTTTCACCGAGCGGTATCTCTACCTGCCTTCTGTCGGCTTTGCAATGCTCGCAACGCTCGGCATTGTTCGAGTATTCAGCGCCATAGGGCATCTGGCAGTTGCAAAGGCGGTCCTGTTCCTCATTATCGGCCTGTTTTCCGCCGGTACGGTTCTGAGGATCCCGGTCTGGAGGGATAATCTGAGCCTTTGGGCAGACACGCTGCCAAAGGCCCAGGGTAGTGCTATCCCTCAGGCTCTCATGGGTGACGCGTTGCTCGGCCTTAAACGGTATGACGAAGCGATAGGTCACTACGAGGCGGCGCTCAGAATCAATCCCAACCTTATGGTGGCCCACCTGAACCTCGGGGTTGTCTATAAGGAAAAAGGCTTGCTTGATGAAGCAATCGAGCAGTTCCGCATCGCCTCCCGACTGAACCCCCGTTCGGCCGGGGCCCATACAAATCTTGGCGTGGCCTATGGAAATAAGGGGTGGAACGACAGGGCCATAGAGGAATTCCGGACAGCCCTTCGACTCAATCCTTATCTTGCAGGCGCCTATATGGCTCTGGGGGACGTATACAGCAGCGAAGACATGATCGACGAGGCGATCGCCCAATACCAGGAGGCGATCAGAATAAACCCGGATTTTGCCGACGCCTACAACAACCTTGGGATCGCGTACGGGCGGAAGGGGATGTTTATGAAGGCCGTGGAACTGTTTGATACCGCGGCCAGGCTGCGCACCGACGAACCTGCATATCATTACAACGCCGCCAGGGCCTATCAGGAGATGGGCATGGGTGACAAGGCGCAGGAGCACCTGAAGAGGGCAGCGGAGCTGGAGGCAGGAACGCGGTGAAGGGGCTTCAGGGGTTGCCGCCGAAGACAACCTCTCTTCAGATAGCTGCCGTTATCGCAGCAACCTTTGCGGTCTACCTCAATATCCTCGCCAACGGCTTTGTCATTGATGACAGCTTTCAGATCATCGGTAATCGCTGGATCAAGGACATCGGGCACCTCCCCGAGATATTCAGTTCCAATTTCGTACTCGGCGGAAAGACCGCTTTTTACCGGCCGGTGGTCCATGTTTTTTACATGATCAGTTATTACCTCTTCGGGTTGAAGCCCTGGGGGTTTCACCTGATGAGCATGCTGTTTCATGCGGGGGTATCGGTGCTGGTGTTTCTCACGCTGAGGCGACTTCTGGTCAGAGCTTCTGTAAGACCGGAAAAGGGCGGGGACACCCCGCCCTCACACAACGCTGCCTTTACCTTGACCTCAACCTTTTTTTCACCTCCCTTTATGGCTGCCCTGTTGTTTGCCACCCATCCGATCCATACGGAGGCGGTGGCCTGGATTTCGGTGACAGACCTCTATATGACGTTCTTCTATCTTCTTTCTTTCT
>DKBO01000141.1 GCA_002448975.1 Nitrospiraceae bacterium UBA6898 | reverse complement strand
TGCACCGGCCAAGAAGAAGACAAAAAAGGCCAAGAAGGCTGAGCCTGAAAAGGCTGCTGAGAAGCCGGCTGCACCGGCTGCGCCGAAGGCTGAGGAAAAGAAGCCTGAGGCACCGGCGAAGAAGAAGGCAAGCGGTTACTAATCAGTACTGCCTCGTATACCTGCACACCTCCTCGGGGTCAGCGGACCTGAGGAGGTGTTTGCATCTCGGAGGAAGGTTCATTGACAGCGCGGCAAAAATTCCATAACAATACCTCTATGGATACCATCATAAGAAGTCTGCGGGAATACTTCCTCAGACTTTCCCTGAACCAGAAGCTTATTTCCATGATGCTTCTCCTCAGTCTCAGCCTCATGAGCGTATATTTTATCCTCTATTTTGAGACAGAGCAGGCAATGTATCGCGAGTTCGAGAACCAGACAGCAGAGCTCTCAAAGGCCATCCAGGTGGGCGTCGAGGAGGTCACCAGTACGGGCGCTACGGACGAGAAACGCCTGCAGGGCTACATGAAGAAACTGAATACGCGGGGCGTCAAGGAGATCTCGATCATCAGCAACAATTCCGAGAAGATCATTTCGAGCTCGGACCCCCGGAAGGTCGGTAAAGACCTCACGACCAAGCGTAAGGAGCTCATCTTTAAGGCGGAGCTCGGTGAACCGGTCACGGACGAAGGCCTCTCCTATAATGTGATCATACCGGTCGTGGCCGGGGAAAAACATTTCGGTTACATCCATCTCACCATAAACACCGAAGATTTCTCGGTGTCCATGAGAAAGCGCATGCTCCAGCGAATCCTTGTTGCGGCCTTCGTATTCGGTATCGGCATGCTGCTGACCGTATATCTGTCGAGAAGCTACGTAAAGCCGATCGAAAAGGTCGTTGCAGTCGCGCAGAGCGTAGCAGCCGGAAACCTTGACCACGAGCTCAGCACCGAACGGAAGGATGAGATCGGCCATCTTGCCCAGAGCTTCAACCACATGGTCGGAAAGCTCCGGGAACAGCGCGACCTTGAGGAGAAGCTGAGAAAGGCGGAGCACCTGGCAGGTATCGGTCAGTTTGCCACCAGCATAGCGCATGAGATCAAGAACCCGCTGAACTTCATCAGCCTTTCGATCGACCTGATCAGGGAAAAATACCGCCCCCCTGACAGCGCTACGCAGAATAACTTTGAGTCACTGATTGTCAACATAAAAAATGAAATCCAGCGGGTAAGCAGGTTTGCCGAGAGTTTCCTCGAATACGGGAGGCCGCTTGAACTTAACCGCCGCATGACCGATATATGCAGACTTGTCGATGACGTGATCGATCTCGTTGCTGCCAAGGCGCAAAAGGAGAATATCGCGATCATCAGGACTTATGAATCAACCCCTGATCTCCTGATAGATCCCGAGTTCATCAAGACCTGTCTCTACAACATTATCCTGAATGCCTTTCAATCAATGCCGAGAGGGGGCACGCTGACAGTCATAACAAGGCAGATCGAGAACAGATTCCAGCTGAGCATAGAAGATACAGGAATCGGGATACCTGAGGACAGGCTTTCCCGGATATTCGACCCCTTCTTTACGACAAAAAGCTCGGGGCTCGGCCTCGGCCTTGCATTGACAAAACGGGTGATCGAGGAACATAAGGGCAAACTTGAGATCAGAAGCATCGAAGGCAGGGGAACAACGATCATCACCATCCTGCCCCTTGAAAAGGAATCGTGAAAGGAGATCCGTCATGTCCGTGATCCTCGTGGTAGACGATGAACCCCTGCAACGGGAGATTCTGAAGACAATACTTGACGACGAGGGCTACGAGACCCATACTGCCTCCTCGGGTGAAGAAGGGCTGGAGACCCTGAAGAAATTCCAGCCTGACGTGGTCCTGACAGACCTGAAGATGGAGGGCATGGACGGCATAGAGTTCATTGAAACCGCAAGGGCGGAAAACTCTTCAGGCACCTTCATCGTCATGACAGCGCACGGCACTGTCGGTTCTGCCGTCGAAGCCATGAAGAAAGGGGCGTTCGACTATCTCCAGAAGCCGCTCGAGAAGGATCATCTTTTGTTCACCGTCAGGCGTGCTGCTGAGCACGCCGACCTCCTCAAGGAAAACCTCCATCTCCAGAAAGAATTATATGACCGTTTCCGGATGGAAGGGATCGTCGGCAGGTCGCAGAAAATGCAGGAGGCCATGGCGATCATGAAAAAGGTGGCCGGCAGTCCCGCGACCATTCTTATCATCGGAGAAAGCGGCACCGGGAAAGAGCTTATCGCACGGGCAATCCATTACAACAGCCCCCGAAAATCAAAACCGTTCATCGCGCTGAACTTCGCTGCCATTCCGGAAAACCTCTTCGAGAGCGAGCTCTTCGGGTATGAACCGGGCGCCTTTACCGGGGCATCCGCACGGAAGATCGGCCTTTTCGAGGCTGCGAACGGCGGCACCCTTTTCCTTGACGAAATCGGCGACATGCCCCTGATGATGCAGTCAAAGCTCTTGCGCGTGCTTCAGGACAGGGAGATACGGCGGCTCGGCGGCAAAGACCCCATAAAAATAGATATCAGGATCATTACCGCCACCAATAAGGATCTCGAAAAGGAACTGGCGAAGAATTCCTTTCGCGAAGACCTGTATTACCGGCTTAAGGTGGTGACCATCCCGCTCCCTCCCCTCAGGGAAAGAAAGGAAGACATTGCAGAACTCGCGGATTTCTTCAGGGCAAAATACAGTCGCGAGTTCGGTAAAAGGATCCGCAGCGTCGAACAGGCCGCGCTTAAGGCGCTCCATGATTATACCTGGCCCGGCAATATCCGGCAGCTTGAATCGGTGATTGAGCGGGCCGTCATCCTGAGCGATCATGAATCCATAAACCTGAACGACATTCAGAGCGAACTCAGGACATCGCAGCCGATCACCTCGTTTGATTTCGACCTGTCGGAAGAAGGGATCAATTTCGAGGAGTTCGAAAAAGACCTGCTCAGGAAGGCCATGGCAAAATCGCACGGGGTAGTAGCCAAGGCTGCCAAACTGCTCGGCATGAGCTATAAGACCTTCTGGTACCGCTGGGAAAAACTGAGCTTGGACAGTACGCAGTCAAAAAAACTTTCCCATGATGAATAGAAGAACCGTATCGTTGCCGGTTCCGGGCGGACAGTTGACCCTCCCCTTCGATCGTGACCTTTCCGGCCTCAGTGGCCTTCTTGCCCATCTCTCAGGGAATCCCGTTTCCCTGACAATCACCGACAATGCGACAAGCATGCTCTCTGCGGCAAAAAAAAACGGGGTGATCGCGGTGCGTCTTCACCGGATGTTCCTCCATGCCGGGGATGAAGTTCTCACGGCTGTTGCCGGGTTCATTGCCGGCAGGAAAGAAGGCAGGCCACTGATACGGGACTTTATCAGGAGAAACAGTCCGCACCGCGAACACCCTGCCTCCCGCCGCACGGTTCTGACCCCCCATGGGACAGTTCACTGCCTGGCAGACATCTTTGATCGGCTGAATAGGGAATATTTTGACAACCGCATAACAGCAGGCATTACCTGGGGGAATAACCGCTGCGGCAGAAGACCGCGCAGGATCACGCTGGGCACTTACTGCAGTGCTACGAATATCGTGCGCATCAACCCCTTGCTGGACAGACGGTCTGTCCCTTCCTACTTCGTGGAGTTCATCGTGTATCATGAAATGCTCCACGCAGATCTGCGGGCAGAAACCGCTGTGGGCCGCCGCAGACTCCATGCCAAAGAGTTTTGCATGCGGGAACGTCAGTTTGCCGCCTATGAAAAAGCCCTTGCGTGGGAGAAGAAACACCTTTAACAGACCCGCTCGCCAGCCTCCCAGAAGGCTCTTCCCTTCATCATCTGCTGTCATCTTCACCCGACGTGTCGCATTACCTTCATGAAGGGAATTTAATCCAATTTTCATAATAATTACAGAATGAAATCATATGATTAAGTGCGAGGAGGTCGCTTCTGAAGGTTAACATGATAAAGATCAACTTACCTACGACAAAGGAGACAACGATGAAAAAAGGGACTCTTGTATTTCTGGGGATATTGGTAGTTCTTGCCGTTTTTGCTGCCTGGACAACGGATAGTTATGCATACAACCGCTATATAGATGGATGTAATGGATGTCATGGTGCTTTTCGCAGCGGCACGACAAGCACAAAGCCGGGAAACACCTGGCCGACAAACAAGCATGATGTTCACCGGAATACCATGCTCGCCGGCGTTTGTGCAGCATGCCACACCGGTTCCCCGAATTCAGGCACTACCTTCACGGGTAGTTCGGATGGTAATGCATCGCTCCCGGGTCTGGGTTGTTTAGGATGTCATGGCAATGATTACGGCGGGGCAATCGGCGTCACAGGCGCAGGTCTCAGGAAACACCATGCAAACAAGGGTGTCGCGGAATGCGCAGGATGCCACACTTCAGACCCCACACCGCTGCCGGAAAGTAACAATCCACCCTATTATGGCAAGGCCGGCGTAAATATAACAAATGCACTCAACACCGATGGCAAAGAAAACTACACCTCTGACGGCCTTGGCCTCGACAATGACGGTGATCTCCTTTATGATCAGCTTGCCGGCCCGCCACCGCCGACTGTATCCTTTGAAGTGACGAAGCCGGCGGCTGCTGAATCAGTTCCCGCCGGCGCTCCCTATGCTGTCACCTGGACGGCGCAGACCGGCGCAGCATCCTATAAGGTCAAGCTCTCCATCGATGGCGGGGTTACCTGGTCAATCATGGCAAAAGGCGTGACCGATACGACCACGCCTTGGGATGTTCCCGCTCCGAAAAAGAACATCTCAAAGGCGATCATAAAGGTCTTTGCTTTTGATAGCAGTAATGTTAAGCTCGGGGCTGTCAAATCGGGCACATTCTCCATTGATGTGCTGACCATTACTACACCGTCTGCCGCCGAGGTAGTCCCCCAGAATTCGACATACAACATTACATGGACAGCAAATGGAACGGCAGCCCTTCCGGACCAAGTAATAGTGAAGTACACCTTGAACAATGGGACAACCTGGAAGACTGCGCAGGGTACCCCGGGAGCGTCGAGCTTCAGCTGGAACGTTCCTGCAGTGTCAAAAACAAAGAATAAGGCCAGGGTCAAGGTTATACTTAAGGCTTTAGGAAAGACCGTAGCCAAAGCAATAAGCGGCAAATTTACCGTTCAACAGTAATACCCTCTCAAACCCCTCCATGCTCAGGGCCGGGATATCCCGGCCCCTTTTTTTTTGCTCTTTGCCGGCTTGCCTTCATTTTTTTCCTTGACAATACATGTAACATCTGTTACTTATGAATCATATGTAACATAATGAGTGGGATGGGGATAGGGCCATGAGCAGACTGGGCTTGAGCCGGGGGAAGTCCTCGTGGATATACCCTTTGATGAGGAGGCGGGAAGAGCTGGCCATGATGTACCCAACAGGCGTAGTGAGATGACAGAGACGATCTTTCCGGCCATAGCAGTTGCAAAGGGGGGAGCTTGCTTTCACAAAAGAGATCATGGCCAGCAGGTCAGGAGACAGGAATTACCCCTCAGCGCAGTGCAGCAATAATGTGAGCTGCTGCATGAGGAGAAAGTAATCGGTGCAGAAGAAAGAACGGAAAGGCTCCGGATGGCTCATCTTCTTCTATACCGTCCCCTCCAGGCCGGTAAGCAACAGGATGAAGGTCTGGAGAAAACTGAACAAGGCAGGGGCGGTGCAGATGAAGGGAGCGGTATATATCCTCCCTTTCACCGAAGAACATTACGAGTTCCTTCAATGGCTTGTCGCTGAAATAGCCGGGATGAAAGGTGAAGCTGCGGTGGTTAGCACGGAAAAGATCGATACCATGAAGGATGCGGAGCTTATTGCGCTCTTCAACAGACAGCGGGCAAATGACTATCAAAGCACCGGAAAAGCCCTTGACGACCTTGAAAGGAGGCTAAGGAGCATACAGAAAGGCGCAAAGACCCAGAATGTTAAGGGGATATCAGCGCAGCTCGATAAGATCCTCAAGACGTTTGAAGATGTGAAACAACGTGATTTCTTCTCTTCGACGGAAGGTCAGGCCTTAGACGGGAGGATAGGACAGGTTCGGGAATTTCTTAAAACTTATTCCGGCGCAGTGGCGACAAAAGAAAGACCTGCGGCAATAACGACCCGGAATCCTGAAGATTATCAGGGCAAGACATGGATAACAAGGAAAAGGCCATTCATAGACAGGATGGCCTCGGCCTGGCTCATCATGAAATTTATCGACAAAAGTGCTGTATTTGACTTCATGAACGAAGAAGATGTGAACGCTGCCGGTAAAGATTCTGTTGTTTTTGACGTGCGGGGCGGGGAATTCACGCACATCGGCGACCTTTGCACCTTTGAGGTACTTATCAGGTCCTTCAGCCTGAAGGAAGTGGCCCTCAAAAGAATTGCCGAGATCGTCCATGATCTTGACATGAAGGACGAAAAATACACGGCAGCAGAGGCGAAAGGCATTGAGGACATCCTGTCGGGTATCCGAAAAACCGCCCGGGACGATCATGAAATGCTCGAAAAAGGCATCTCCGTCTTCGAGATGCTCTATGCGGCAAAAACACCATAATACGAGGAGGTTATAATCATGCCGCCCATTGAAAAACATGTACAGGAGAGCGCAGCGCGAACAGGAAGAGAGTTCCGCAGTGTTCACGAATGGCTCGACAAGGACCCCGACAAGAAGGCCGAACGGCACGATATCACCCGGATATACGAGTTCGGGAAGCTGATTGAAGACCAGCACGGAAAGGAAGGCCTGCAGGAATATATCCGGCATCTTCACGTTGACATTAAAGCAAAGTTCCATCACCTCCAGCAGGACCTTGAAAAGTCGCTCGCGGAAACTCTTGCCTATTTCGGCGTTACATAGGAGATCCTGAGATGACCTATGAAATATCCAAATCGGACATTGAAACATTGCGAAAAGCCGGCGTGTCCGAAGAAGACATTCTTCATTGCAGAAAAGTTGCAAAGAAAGCGTCGGAGATAGCTTCAGGGACAGGAGCGAATCTGGACATGGAGCTTGTCGGAAGGGGCGCCCTCTATCACGACCTTGGCAAGGCAAAGACCCATGACATGGACCATGGCAGGGTCGGCGCAGAGCTCGGAACGCAGTTGGGCCTCCCGAAAGAGATCACGGACATTATGGAAAAGCATATACGAGGCGGACTTACAGAAGAAGAGGCCCGTGAACTAAATCTGCCGGCAAGAGACTATACCCTCACGAGGCTTGAGGAGCGCATCGTGATCTATGCGGACCGTCTGGTCGACATCATCACGGATGGCATCATCGAGCTGCGTGATGAGCGTGAGGCGGAAGAGCGTTTTGAGGAGATTCTTAGAACGGCCCCGAAATACGGAAAGAATGACCTGACGCTCGCCCGTTATCTCGGCTATCATAAGGAGATCCAGGGGCTCATGAAAAGATAACCATGGGAAAAGGGGTTCCGGCAGAGCTGGGGAATTCGTTGCGGTCTTTTTCCTTGTCCCTGCCGTCGCCTGAGGCGTGATTCATGACACCCTTCACTACCCTCTGTATAACGGGTTTTCTTGCGATCTTCAGCTCGACGATCTCAAAAAGCCCCGTGCTGCCGCTCTTCGCGCAGCATCTCGGCGCCGACGCGTCAGGCGTCGGCATGATTGCAGCTGTCTCGGCGTTCACCGGTATCATCGCCAGCATACCCGCAGGGATACTCTCGGACCGCTGGGGCAGGAAAAGGATGCTCATCATCGCATCTCTTGTGTTTGCCTCTGCCCCCCTGCTCTATCCCTTCATCACGAATATCTGGCAGCTTGCGCTGGCAAGGTTCTACCACGGTTTTGCTACGGCGCTCTTCATCCCGGTCTCCATGGCCCTCATATCAGACCTCTTCCATAGGGAGCGGGGCGAGCGCATGGGATGGTTCTCGACCGCTACACTTCTCGGCAGATTTCTTGCGCCAATAGCAGGCGGGACGATTTTGGGTGCTTTTGCAGCATCTCCTTCTTTCAGTTACCGCGCAGTCTATGGCGTGTGCGGGTTGGCGGGTGCGACCACACTCGTCCTGGCATTCAGGATGCCGACTGGCGCTGACGGAAATGATCAATCAAGGAAATGGCGCGATACCTTCCGTGCATTCAGATCCGTGGTTTTGCACCGGGCTATCATGGTGACAGCCATTGTCGAGGCGGCTATCCTTTTCGCCTACGGTATCTTCGAGACCTTTCTACCGCTGTATGCAAAACAGCATGGCATGAGCGCTTACGGGATCGGCATCTTCCTGTCGTCGCAGGTTATCGTACTTGCGCTCACCAAGCCGATTATGGGAAGGTTCTCCGACAGGCACGGCAGAAAACCTCAGATCATCGCTGGTGCCGCTATGGGGGCCTGCGCTATCGCCTCCCTATCCGGGTTCAGCACCTTTGTGCCATTCCTGATCATCAGCATGCTCTTCGGCCTCAGCCTCTCTGTCGTCACTTCGGCAACTGCTGCCTACATCGCGGACCTGTCGAAAGAAGAGACCTACGGCTCATCCATGGGCATGCTCGGGTCGGTCATGGACATCGGCCATACCACAGGGCCTGTTGCGGCAGGGTTCATTGCCTCTTCTTTCGGGCTCAGCATGTCTTTCTTGGGGGCCTCTCTTGTCCTGATTCTTGCTTCTATTCTTTTTATCGCGACAATGTTGAGCCTTCGCCACAGATGATGAACTTAGGCATCCTCCTTTGTATCTTCTGCCCATGCCTTAACCTCTGCCCGCTTCATGCCGCCTTGACCTTCGCTCTCTTTTTGCCTTAGCCTATTCCTATGCGTCTCCGTATCGGCCATCTTTCCACCTTCTACCACACTGCCATGCTGCTCATGGCTGACCAGAGCCTCTGCTCGGGTATCAATGCAGAGATCGCGTGGAAGCTCTTCGGCACCGGCCCTGCCATCGTCAATGCCTTCGAGAATAAGGAGATCGATCTTGCCTATGTCGGGCTGCCTCCTGCAATCATCGGTATTGAACGGGGAGTACCGATCATCTGCATAGCCGGTGGTCACATCGAAGGCACCGTCGTCTGCGGAAAGAGCTCCTATCGGGGCTATCCGGAGATGGATCGCCTGGAAGATATCCTCAGGCAGTTTGTTGGCAAGACTATCGGTGTGCCCGGCAAAGGCTCCATACACGATGTAATCCTGCAGCAGAGCATCAGGCAGGCGGGACTTGAGCGGATAGTTAGCGTCAGAAACTTTTCCTGGGCAGATATGGTTCTCGAAGCGATCATCAAGGACAAGGTTTCTGCAGCGTTCGGCACCCCTGCCCTCGCGGTTTCTCTGCAACAGTACGCAGGGGGGGTCATCCTCTATCCGCCTTCTCTGCTCTGGCCGCACAACCCGAGCTACGGCATTCTTGTGGACAGGGTGTTCCTGCATGACAACACAACCCTTCTCGAGCAGTTTCTGCGCAGCCACGAGGCTGCAACAGCATGCATCAGGACCGATCCGAACAAAGCTGCAGAGGCCATCGCAGCCCATGTCGGCTTCATTGAAGCTTCGTTTGTGCGTGAAACCTTTGCCCTATCTCCCAAATACTGCGCATCACTGACCGACGCATATATTGCGTCGACCATGGACTTTGTGCAGATACTTCGTTCCCTCGGCTATATCAGACGACTGATAAGTGTCGATGCTATCTTCGACCGCTCTCTGATCGTCAGGGTGCATCCGGAACCGGAGCATTATAGCCGTGGCATTGCCGCGGCATAGCCCCATAGTGCATCTGCGTTCGTTTACAATCCCCTGCCAATATTATTAAGATACAAAAAACGTTCTCAGGGAGGTCACGATGTCTGAAAAAGGAAACCCGCTGCCGAAACCGCCCAAGACACCCTTTGGGAGAAAACGGAGCGGTGAGGATGATGAAGGGCCGCAGCAGCAGCTCATGGCTGACCGAATGGCTATGGCCATGGCAGAAGGACGGCTCGACGAGTTCATGAAGGAGAACCTGCCGGACAATGAGCAGACGCGCCAGCTTGCCATGATGATGATGAGCATGACCGGCATGGCCGGCATGATGCCCCCGACGGGATTTACTGCGCCGGCTGAGGAGAGCAGCTCTGAGGCTTCTTCTGATCCAACGCCTGAGCAGAGGCAGGATGCGGGTCAGGAAGCCCAGGTCCCTGAGGATGTGATGAAGGCTGTCCATGCAGGCGATATGCATCAGCTCATGGAACTTCTCAGGCGAGAACATCAGAAGAGAACCGGCGCTGAGATACCTCCTCCTCCGCCGCCACCTGCCGCAGAGTCGGGATTCAACACTGCACCGACAGGGATAGAAAAAGAGGTGCTTGACCGAATGCTGGAGATTGCGGCTGCAAACAGCGTGACTCTCGACTGGCTCATTCTGCGCGCCATGAAGGTCTACGTCGAAGAATACCGGAAGACTGGCAAGCTCTGACTCGCGGGTTGAGCTAACGCGCTACACTCAAAGAGAAATATGCAGTGCGGCTTGCTTCCTGAAACACGTGCGAGTTTCAATTCTTGATAACTGCAGAGTACATGTCGTTATCCGCACATTAGCGAGATCACTTCGGACAGCCTAGAACCTATCTCAAAAATGCATTTTTGTTAAAAGGCTGTCATACCCGCNNGAAGGCGGGTATCCAGAAGTCTTTTAAAAAGACTGGATTCCCGTTTTCACGGGAATGACGAAAAGAGAGCCGGCAGATAAGGAAACGATATTTTGAGATAGCTTCTAAGTAACTTACTGCACCTGAGACCCCTAATTTATTTGCCATAGCTGAAGTATTCACATGGAAAACATAAGGGTAGTTTCCTTTTTTGCCGGAGAAGGAATTTCGCATCTCAACCCGAGAACCTAACCCTCATATTAAATTAAAGAATAGCAGCATGAAGGGAAAAAGAGAGTCTCCCTTTTCCCTTCGTGCTGCCAGGGCTGTCGGTCAGAATCGGTCAGGTGGGGTATGCTTATTTTCGTCTTTCATTTCAGGGAGGCTTTTCACATTGTCCGGGGGCTGAACCGGCCACACATTTATTTTCCAATCGGATTTTTCTTCAGGTCGTGTGGTTTTCCCCTCTTCTAAGACCTGACCCTGCTGCTTCTCATCCCTACCTGCCGGTCCGCCCTTTGCCGTATCTGCATCTGCATCAGCAACAAGGTATACACCGCCTGTATCACGCATCATTATAACCTCCGGACGTGCCTCAAATGCGATGGGCGGCGGCAGAGAAATTCCGGCATTTATGTCTACCCCTGCCATTGTTGGCATTGGAACGACAACTGCCAATGCAAAAAATATCGATGCCAATAGTAACTCTTTCATTTTGTTGCCTCCTTATTTCAGTTTCATCCGGAAACGGACCTTTTCCGCTCTTGCGGCATTAAGAGGTATACCTTTAACGCCGACCGTCATGCACTCCTCTCTCCCCGTGATCGTGTCCTCCCCCTTGATCATGATTGCCATGCCCGCAACGATCACCGTCCCCACGTCCGTCTAGCGTGATCAAATCCCCACAAACAGCTGGAACATGTAAGCATTATCATCATGGCAGGAATTTAGACAGTATTCTATTCATATCGTCCTCCTTTTACCTTTATTTTATCACTTTTCATGTTCACCCCTGCAGCCGTAAGCTTGCCAAAAAAGTAGACACCTCATACGTAGTGCTTTCTTACAAAACAATCTTCTCTGAGTGAATAAGGATAGTTAGAGGTGGTCGAAAGAAGATGGCGGTATAGGTGTTAGCGCTTGAATTATTTCCAGTCTATCCTTGCTGGTCTTCTTTCAATCCACTTTTTATATTTGAACTTTGGATAACCTATTGCTAACGCACCATAGACTTGATGTTTATTCGGGATCGATAATAAATGGGGAATACTGCTGTCACGTTTGCATGCCGAAACGACATAGCCTGCATAAAAGCTACCCAATCCAAGTGAATGACACAACAGCATGGCATTCTGGACTGCCAGACTCGAATTCACGTCTGAAAAATTGATACTCTTATCTGCATGAAAGAAAAGGACACAAGGCGCACTGAATAGTATTGTATCCTTTCCATCATTATATTCTTTAATAACTCTGTCAAAATCATCAATTAAGTGAAGACCACCTTCAACTTCATATTTGGCTACCACAAGCATCATGTTTTTAATCAGTGGATTACGGAATTGTTTTGCGGTTTTAGTTAGATACAATTGGGTTAAAGCAACTATTTTTTCAAGTCTTTCTTTTTCCTGAACAACAACAAATTCCGTACTTTGTGCATTATGTCCGCTAGCAGCATACCGCGCCCCATCAATAATTTGCTCAATTAATTCCTTTTCAACAGGTTTATCTTTGAATGCTCTGATTGAACGTCTTGTTTTGATTGATTCGAAAATCTGTTCCGATGAAGGTAAAATATCACGGTTAATTTGATTTACGCTGCCTTGTGGAAAATCCCTATGAGTTATAGCTTCTTGAGGACAGATGGCAACACAGTGACCAC
This sequence comes from Nitrospiraceae bacterium UBA6898, assembly GCA_002448975.1. GTDB lineage: Bacteria > Nitrospirota > Thermodesulfovibrionia > Thermodesulfovibrionales > UBA6898 > UBA6898. Next base: position 8,246 of record DKBO01000141.1, on the reverse strand, counting down.
AGGAAAAGCAAAGGTCTTCGTGGATGATATCAGGAATAGATTTCTTCTCTTTTTGTACAAACACCGTCTCTGGACAGGATAATACACAGGTACCGCACTTTTCACATAGGTCTTGGTTAATTGTTACTTTGGCCATATCTTTTTTCCCCTCGTAAACATTATTAATTGGCTTGTTTGTTGAGCGCTAACGCGGCAGTTAAGCCGCCGCGCAGCGGTCGGTCTTGAACTCCTGGTTTTCCCGCAGCGGAGCGAGGGGGAACGTGTCGGTGCTGAGACCTGGCGGGAGGCTGCGGAGGAAATCATGCAGCCGGACTGCCATGGAGTTCAAGCGCCTTGTTCGGCGCCGGGGTCATGCCGTATGGTTTGGTATCTTTATCATTATGTGCTTTCATATTCTTATTCATTCATTTATTTTCCGACCGGCGACGGACAGGCATCTGGGCTCTGCACAGCGCCGCCGCGTTCGGCGGAGACGGTCTCATCGTTCCCGCCGAATATTGTTTTTTATGTCGCATGCGCTTTTTTCGTAATTATATGGTCACTTGAGGTGTGCGTCAAGGAAATTCTGGATATTACGCTGCTCTATCTAACTGAAAAGAAAGGAAAAAGAATTCTTGAAATAAGATTATATCGCATGCGATATAATATTGCCGATAATTATACCGGCATGATTTTTTGTGCTTTTCGAAGCCGAGAAAAAGGCTATGCAGCTTTCAGACGGAAAAGTTATACTGGCTGAAAATGCGGTGAGGGGCTCATAGCAAAGTCATTCCGGTAGCCTTCCCCTTTAAGCGTTTGATAGAATAACGGTAAATGCAGTCTCAAGCAACAAGGACACATATGCAGGCAAATACTCGTGATATTTCGCAGATTCTTGATCTGGTAGGGGCTATTATTGTAGTTATCGATTCCGAACAGAACGTCAGCTATATCAATAAGAAAGGTTGTGAACTCCTGGGATACGAGCACGGGGATATCATCGGGAAGAACTGGTTTGACAATTTCCTTCCGGAGAGGATACGAAAGGACATAAAAACGGTTTTCAGCAAGTTGATGGACGGAGAAATCGAGCTTGCTGAATATTTTGACAATGTCGTACTGACAAAAACCGGGCAGGAAAGAATCATCGGGTGGCACAACACGGCACTGAAGAATAACACCGGATCAATCATCGGCACCCTCAGTCTGGGTGAGGATATAACGGAACGGAGGAAAATGGACTCCCTGCGCGATCAGCGCATTCAGGAGCTCCAGGACAAGGTCATGGAACTCATGTCGATGAAGATGCATATCCCCATCTGCTCATGGGACAAGAAAGATATGAAAACAGCCATCAATTCCCATTATCACCGTATCTCAACAGAAGGAAAGTGCGCCGAATGTCTCCGTATCCTCAGAACAGCCCCAAAAATATAGGAAAGGCGATCGACACTCGCGACTATATCACCATCGAGCACGATCAGGCAGCGATGCCGGCCGAAGCCATCTTTCAGCTCTCTTTGCTGTAAACCTCGGGGGTTTCTCACCCCCTGCGTCGCCACGTGCAACACACGACGCTTATGGTGTTTTCCCCCTATTCTTCCGTGATAGTGATGGCTTCGACAGGGCAGATGTCAGCTGCTTCCTGGCAGTTACAGGTATCGCATTTATCAGCTGCTATGACATATGCCTTTTCATCTTTCAGCTCAAAGACTACCGGGCAGAGCTCTACACATGAACCACACCCGATGCAGGTATCCCAGTCAACTACCGGTTTTTTCATGTTCAGTCCCCCTATCTGCCTTTTTCCCGTTCTTCGAAGTTCTTGATGAATTCCCCGATCTGCACGCCAAGATATACACACTGGAACCCGTCCATACAGGCATCCGCATCTTTTTTGTCAAGGTGCGTGGTAAGTTCATGGGGGCCTTTTTTGAATTTAACGATATAGGAATGCAATTCTTCGCTGTAATCAAGGCTCACCGCAATACCATGTTTTGCTATCTCGGGATACATCTCCGTGATCTTGTCTTTCAGTCCAACATTTGAATATCCCATCGAAAACCCCTTTTCTGTTTCGTTCCGACGCTGCCCGTCCCGGTCGCGTGTCCCTGTCTCCGCCGCATGCCAGGTAGACGGGCCCTGTTTTTTCCACGTTCTTTTACGGGGCCCGCATCCTGTTAAGCCTAAGACGCAGGGTAATCTCTCTCAGAATCTAAGACCGGCCTGCCTTACCCGCACGTTTCCTACTGGACTTCACCCGCAGGCATGGACTCTATTCTGCTGATAATGCCCTGAACGGTCTTTTTCTCGGTCAGCACGCCCTTTTCATCGCCCATCTTCTCTACAGCCTTCAGGTAATGCTGCAGCGCGTTCATAACCGCAACTGCCTCCAAATTTGTAAGCTTCAGATCCATTGCTTTCGTCTCCTTTCTCCTCAGGAATAATAATACGCTGATGTAAAGCCTGCAAAAGACAAACTACGGTGCATACCTCAGACGACACCTCCTTCTCCCTTCAGATACCCTACTACCTGTGCATTTGGCTTGGGGAGGCCCGCTACCTTCCAGGCAGTAAGAGGATCCATGAACAGCTCGTTCGTACATCCCTTCGGCTGGTGAACATTCTTACAGATCGAATTAAGAACCGGGAAAAAGTTATATTTCCTATAATGGTCCCTCAGGAATCTGATGATCTCCAGCCTGTCTTTGGTAAGTTCTTCGATGCCTTCTTTTTCTGCCAATGCACAAGCTACCTTATCGTTCCAGTCATCCGGATTTTCGAGATATCCCTCATCATCCAATACTATTTTTCCGCCTGCGTATTCCAGTACCGGCATTAGCGTCCTCCTTCTCCCCTCTCCACCCCTCTGTCTGTTATAAAATAAATCACACCGGATATACAGTTTTTGCGTTTACCATCGACCCTTTTGCGGATGGTGGATAGCGCCTCTTCCTTTGTTTGTCTTTTCGCTTTCCGGGATCACTTTCCCCGGTCCGATTCCCTGAGCGGGAAGAAAAGAGCTTATCGTTACCTCCTTTCATGCAAACAAAACGGCTGAGCACAGCACAACAATGTCCTCCGGCAGCTCAGCCGTCTTATCGCAGTTAAGACCCGCCGCTTTCCGCCCCCTTCTCACGGAGGGTTTGGCTTTATCGGTTTATCTTTATGCTCTTTATATTATTTTATCACGCCCCTCCAGAGTGTCAATGCCATGAATGACAACCGTCGGTGCGATAGAAATGACAGTTAAGATGATATTAATGACGGCAGGTCCCTGCCCCGGCGATATGGGGCATTTCGGGCATTTAACTGAAGGCTCTGAGGAAGAACATTATGTCTTGCTTATTAATAAAGCTCTCTTACCGCTGTCATCTGCACGGTCATTCTGCGCCGCGATCAATTTTTGTCGATCAAGGCGCTCCATCTTATTACCTGCTCAGGAGTCCTTCATGAAGGAAACGTCCACAGCGATGCTGGAGGCGGGATCATCCTGAAGGAGACGGAGGTTCGAACGGAGATATGAAAAGACCGCAGGCTATAGTAAAAATAAAGGACGGGAACTTTCCCGTCCTTTCTGTATCGGACCGCTACTCCACCTTCTTCATCTCCGTGCCGCAGGGGCACTTGCCCGGGTTCTGGCTGATGGTATCGCATTTGCAATCAGGACCGCAAGCGCACGTATATTTGCCGGTTGTCTTGAATGCACGTTCCTTTTCCCATTTTTCAGCCTTGAGCATAACCGTGTCACCTTCGACCTTCATAACCTTTGCCTTGACCATCGGCTTGTCGCAGGTACAGTTACCGGCCTTATTGGACATGGTCTTACAGGGACAGTTTTCACCGCAGTCGCAGGCATAGACCTCATCGCCCACTTTCAGGTCCATCTTTCCCTTGGCACCCGCAAACGAAAGTGCAACGAACGCAATCATGAACATAACTGTTGCAATAAGAATCACCTTTTTCATCTTTTTCACCTCCTTTTCCTGGCAATATCAAATTGTAATTAGCAGGTATGTATAAAATTTATTCTATTTCAGCACCACTGTCAAGCTCTTTCTCCAGCCCTGCTACAGCCCGGCATGACGACCTTCGGAAAGGCTTTTTGCGGCAATTCCCACGGGGCTGGCAAAACACCCTTTCAGCGCGATAAAAGGATTCCGAAATCAGGCTGGCATCAGCCACGCCTCTTCACAGCTCATCCCACTCAAGTCCTCGCGGGCAGACCGCCATGTCTGCGAGCGACGTTATAATTCTTTTATTCTCAGCACCTTTTCATCTGAGAATCTCATACATGTCTTCAAATGCTGCCTGGAGGGCTTCATCAAAGCTGCCGACCTTCCCGCTATGCTCCCTGATGAAATCTTCTGCATCTGCTTTTTCCTCAAATGCCCATTTCCCCCGTATTGACATGACGCCGTACCTGTCGCCGCCGATGACCCAATATGCTTTCTGGGCATCAATAAGCTTTTTTGTACGGTAATCGCCCACCATGATCGCCCTTGGCACCAGGCCGGGATTCATGGCAAGGTCAATGGCAGTGCAGTGGATACTGCACGAACCCCCTGACGTGCCATCCGTATACTCTACAAGCATCCTGCTGTAATCGTACATACGCCTGTCCATGCCACAGTATTTGCATTCCGGATGCGTCTTGATATCCGTCATGCCTGTCAGGTCTTGCCGCTTTTTCTCCTGCAGCATTTTTATGTCATCGCGCATATCAGCAAAGGCCGCCTTCACCGCATCACTATATGCTCCAAGGGTCCCGCCGTGATCATTTATGAATACCTCAGCCGCTGCCTTTTGATGAAAAGCCCATTTTGCCCGTTTGCTCATGACACCGGCCTGCTTTCCCCCTATAACCCACAACGCCTTCTGCGCGGCGATAAGCTGCTCCGTGGCATGGTCTCCTACCAGCATTCTCACGATGGTCTTCTCCCGATGCGCTGCCATCCATGCTGCTGTGCAATGGATACTGCAGGTCCCGGCGGATGTCTTGTCGTCGAATTCAAGGAGCATCCTGCTGTACGCATATGCCTGCCTGTCCATACCGCAGATTTCGCATGTCGGATGAGCACTTATATCGTCCTGCAGCGGGTCTGCGGCAGGAGCAGAACTGAATATGAAACCGATACTGCAAAGAAGAACAATCATCTTTTTCATGTGCACCTCCTGATAAATCTTCACGGAAAGCCCGCTTTTCTTCCTATCTTTTCTTCGGGTGGGCAAGGAAAAACTCCCATATGAGATCCGTTGCCGATATGCAGTCGCCCGAACCGGCACATTCTCCCCCGGCCGGCCAGGCGTGGCCGCCAGCCCTGATTTCATAGAACACGACATCAGCATGGTCATGGCATGTATAGGAATCCTTCATGACAGCGCCGTCCTTGAGAGCTACCCTGACTGGGTTGGTACCGCAGCCGTTTGCCCTGATCCAGAAGCCGAGAGACTGCTCGACCGAAATGAACGCAAGGATATCCCGTGTCCGCTTTCCTTCACCCCCCTCATAGGGTATATGCCGGTCTTTCAAGCCGTGAAACCCGATGAGAGGAACCGGGGCTAACGGATCAGGGATGCTCAGCGCATGCGAACTTTCGACAGGGCGGACTCCCGCAGCTGCCGATACCGCGGCTATCGCTGCAATCTGATCAGGCATCTGCGCTGCGAGGTAATATGCCATCATGCCGCCATTAGTGAAACCCGCAACAAAGATCCGGGAATCATCGATATGCAGGTTGCGCTTGAGCGTCTCGATCATCTCCCTGAAAAAATTGAGGTCATCCACACCTTCAGTATACGCCTTGCCACAGCAGAAACCGGCGTTCCAGGCAGTCCTGATCAACCCTGTTGCCTGCGGGTAGACAGCGATGAATCCCTCCCGGTCAGCCTTATCGCTCATGCCGGTAAGCCTCTCCATACTTCGGGCGCTGCTCGCATAGCCGTGAAAGATCACCACAAGAGGAAGGGGACGGTCACGCGACGTCTCTGACGGAAAATGCAGCAGATACTCCCGTTCCTGCCCATTCGTCTTCAAGGAATAAAAGTGGCTCCCCGGGCCGGACAAAGCAGCCTTTTCTAAACAGGGGGTGGTGCAGCCCAGGAGGGATACCATGATTATGGTCAGCAGAAGAGCCATGGCCGATACAGTAAACGTTCAGCCGCTGAACCGCTGAAGGATCATTGCATAGTCATCGGGGGCGTCCATATCAAGCAGGACACCCTCGTCATCGATGGGAAGGTAAACAATATCTTTTTCGTGACCGCTGATCACCTCCCGCAGGGTCCCTTTTGTCTGGATATCGCGGAATACGGTCCGGGGGAAGAGTGTCGGGTGCCCCCTCTGCCTCTGAAAACTCGGGATGAGGATTGACCCCGGCTGCTCGGTATGAAGCCCTATCAATGCCTTCAACGTCTCCGGCCTGACCAGGGGATGGTCAGCAGGCAGGATAAGCCATCCCGTTGATGCGGGGTCAGCAGCCATCAGTCCGGTCCGCGCCGACTGGATCATTTCGCTTCCGGGCTGCGTATTGCGTACCGTTCTCACGGGAAGACCGCGGATTGCTTTTACGATGTCTCCCGCATCGGGCCCGAGGACGACAATGATATCCGTGACCCCGGACGCGATGATCGTGCTGACGCAATGTTCTATTACGCTGCGGTCACCGAGCGGAAGAAGCTGTTTTGTCTGCCCCATCCTCTTTGCCGAGCCGGCTGCAAGAAGAACGGCTGACACCTGATGCTGCATTCTCCCTCCTCTTCTGGATGACCTGCGCAATGATGCTGATCGCAATCTCCTCCGGCGTCACGGAACTGATCGGAAGACCGACTGGTACATGCACGCGGCCAACCTCTTCCGGTGAAAACCCCGCTTCATCGAGGGCCCTGAAGAGAAGCGCCTTTTTCCGCCCGCTGCCGAGCAGGCCGATATACCGCGCCTTTGTCCTGAGCGATGCCTCTACCGCCTCAAGGTCATGATTATGGCCCCGCGTTGCCACAACGATGTAAGCGTTTTCGGGAATGACGAGCCGCGAAAAGATGTCCGCATAATCATGGACCACGATCTCGTCTGCATCAGGTATATTTTCCCGGTTCGCATGCTCAGGACGGTCATCGCAGACCAATACCCTGAACCCGCTGAAGCGCGCCGCCTTTGCAAGCGCCTTTCCAACATGGCCCGCCCCGAGAATTACCAGCACCGGGTCAGGTATCACCGGCTCGACATAGACCAGGACCCTGCCGCCGCAGACCAGACCTCCCTGACGCTCCGTAAGCTCAAAGGGCATGGTCATGGTTCGCTCGTCCTTCATGACCATCAGCGCGGCCTGAATCACTTCAGCCTCGATGCAGCCGCCGCCAAGGGTCCCGACCGTGGTCCCGTCATCGCGAACGAGCATCTTCGAGCCTTCCTTCTGCGGGGATGATCCTGAGCATTCCACGATCGTTGCCACAGCAGAAGCCCTGCCCTCTTTTTTCAGCCTCAAAAGCTCTTCATACAGTTCCATGGCGACCCTTCATTAATGTTCGTATCCACCTGCCCCCTCTAGTAAGGAGAGGGAACAGTCCCACGCGGCCTGCTCGGTTACAGACATTTTCTCCATCAGGTCTTGCTGCCCGCCTTCAATGCGTTCACTACCGCCTCCGGCGTCATCGGAAGGTCTCTGATCCTCACGCCGGTCAGGCTGAACAGGGCATTGGCGACAGCAGGGGCGACCGGCGGTACACCCGGCTCCCCAACGCCGCCCAGTTTTGCATCGCTCTGCACAATATGCACCTCGATCTCGGGCGTTTCGCTCATACGCAGCAGGTCGTAAGAATCAAAGTTCTCCGTAAGGACCTTCCCTCGGCCGAAGGATATGCTCTCTTTCAGGGCCGAGGAAAGCCCCATCACAATACCACCCATCATCTGGGCCGTTATCGTGTCCGTATTGACGACCGGACCGCAGTCGACAGCGCAGACGATACGGTGGACCTTGATTTTCCCGTCTTTCCTGTCAACCGAGATATCAGCAACCTGCGCAACATAAGAATCAAATGATAGATGGTAGGCTATCCCGCGGCCCCTGTCCTTCTCCGGCGTCTTGCCCCATCCCGCCTTCTCCGCAGCGAGTTCGAGCACACGCTGAGCACGGGGATGTTTTTTGAGAAGGTCCAGCCTGAATCTGAGCGGATCTTTTTTTGCCATATGCGCCAGGTCGTCGATAACGGTCTCTACGGTAAAGGCATTGTGAGAGCTGCCGACAGCACGCCAGAAACCGACCGGCACC
>DKBO01000054.1 GCA_002448975.1 Nitrospiraceae bacterium UBA6898 | reverse complement strand
TCCCGGTTATCTGTATCTGGCGTATCAAAAGCGGGGGACCAGCATCGATCGTCACGACAAGCTCCATACGGTATGGTTTTTTTGTCGGTTCGGCACTGATATGGACTACAGCCTCCGGGTAGCCCAATAAGGCAAATTTTTCCTTCAGGTCGCGTTCGGCCTGAGCCATGAGATCGAACCGCATGACCTCCCCTTCCTTCATGGTTAACAGGTTTCTTATCTTCTTTCCGGAAAGCACGTAATCACCCTGTACAGAAACCTTAGCGATCCTGTCCCTTTCCTGTACTATGACCATGACATCAGCAGGTTCACGGTCATTCGTCTGAATTGACATTTGTTCGAATATACCCTTCAGAAATGCTCGCTTGATGCCAGTCCGCACCTTCTCGGCATCGATCTGTTCCCCTTCAGTCAGGTCCAGCAAATCCAGCAATTCTTCCCTGCTTGCAGAATAAAGGCCCTGGATCGTAATGGTTCCGACCGTGGCAGCAGCGGCAGGCACAGCAGAGAGAAACAGGCAAAGGAAAAGGTAGAAACAAAACGAAGCGACCCTGCCCTGGAGGGTTGTGCTACCTATACCGTGTGGTGTTCTATCGTCGCTTTTTCTCAACCTGTACCCTCACCTCAGGTGTTGTTTTCTTACTTGAACTCAAAGCGGAAACGAATATCGCCTCCTGTGATGCCGCGTTCATCGCGCACCCCTACCAGGGAAACGTTCTTGCTCATAAAGTACTCAAGCTTAATGATCTGTTCTTCCAGAGTACCTACGGGAGTCCCTAAGGTGACAAAGACCTTGTCTCCCAGAAGNNCGGTCAAGCCCTGTTATGGAGCGGAGACGCTCCTCGAACACGTCCTGCACCTTCCCGGTCACAAAGGACGTCGCCTCACCAGCGCCAATGCCTGCCTCGAGTCCCTTGACGCCGCTGCCCGTCTCTCCTACCGTCAGGAGCGCCAGAACGTCCATTTCCTTGAGCGGGGGGTCAGAAGACAGGGACATGCTGAAGCGGTCCAGCTGACCTTCGAGATTCATCTTTATTTTGTAGCCCTTCACGACTGTGTCCGCTGCGATCGACAGAAATGGGTTCAGGCGGTTCGGGTCAGAAAAATCTGCACTCGCATGGAGGATGTTGAACTCATTATTCCTGAAAAAGACCTTTCCTTCACTGGTCTCAAGTCTGCCGAGGAGCGAAGGCCGGTATATCTTGCCCCTGAGGACCATGTCCGCGCCGACCACTGCCCGTGCCACATTGTTATCGATGACGATATTGTTTTGACCCGTTATCTTGATATTCAGATCAGCCTTTGCAAGATTGGATATGTCGGCTTTGAATGTTTCTGCCTTTTTCGTCTGGAGCAGCCAGCTCTTCCAGTCAATCCGCTCCCGGTAGCGGGCCCTGTTGATATCGATATTTCCTGAGACCATCTGTGCTTCGGGAGTCCCCTTGTAGAGCAGGCTGCCGCCAAAATTCACACTGAAGTCATTGGAGATGGAGCTGGAAACGTTCTTCATCCGGGCTTCGACATAGAACCGTGAAAATGCAAATTTCTTCAGATACAGGATACCGGAAAAATCAAGATCACCGCCGCCAATCCTTCCGCTGAGATGTTGCAGTACCACACGATCGTTATCCATGTACAGATACCCGTTCAGATCGGTAATTCTGTATGCGGGATATTCTTTCAGACCGACGGAACCATCTGTAAGGGTAATGCCGCCGTTGATCTTCGGTTTTTCCCATTCACCGCTAATGCCGATAACAAAATCGGCATCTCCCTTCAGCACCCCCAGTTTTGCAGAAAGACTTTTGAAGGGTGAAAGGGCTGACCGCCCCTCGATCGTAACATTATAGCTGCCGCCGAATCTCAGCGAACCGGAACTTCGCAAAAGCGTGCTGCCGCTGCGCAAGGCAATCCTTCCCAGAGACAATTCCCGGTCCTTAATGCCCAACGTGATCTCCTCTTCATTGGTAAAGCTGTATCCGTACATCGAGAGGACCATGTGCTTTATGCCTGCGGTGCCGGTAATATGTTCGCGGTCGCCATGAAGGGAGACATTGCCGTTCAGGCTCAGAATAAGGTCTTCAGGAACGTCCTTAAGCACGGAGGTGATGAGGAAGTCATATCTGCCGGTCTGAACGTCCATGTCAGCCTCCCAGGGTATGTCTCCGTCAATGCGTCCTTTTGCAGAAATGGTGATCCTGTCATTGATAAGCTTTGCTCTTGCAGTGAACTCTTTATTCCTGAGCGCAGCATGAATAACACCTGTCCCGACCGATTTTCCCCTGAGTACCCCTTCTATCATCCGCGCCTCAAACATTATGGACGGATTATCGAATGTACCCCTACCCTCCGATGTAAGTGCGGCGATCACCTCTCCTTTGATCGGCCGCTGTATGACTTCGCTGAGTCGGATCCTGTCGGATGATGCCTTATAGGAAAATGTGTCGTCAGGATAAATAGTGAAGTCAGCACGCAGCGTCGAATCACCCTGTTTCGCCGCTATGTCCGTGAAGTCGATCCTCGACGAAGCATACCGGAAGTTGAATGAAGCAGCATCGACAGGAACATTATAGAATGTAGCCTGGTCAAAGGAGACCTCAGCCCGGACCGCAGGGAGTTTTCCCGATCCGTCCAGGTGCGCCGCGGCAGAGAAGCGCCCGCTACCCGAGAACTGCGGATAGAAGATCTTTACGAATTCATTGGCGTCGATATCTTTCAGAACAGCCCGCAGGCCCCACGTTGGCGCTGCAACGTCAAAAAGTGTCTTGGCCCCCGTAAATGCGATCTTCCCTGAGAGACTGACAGATTCAGGCTGCCTGCCGGCNNCCTGCCGGATAGGTCTTGATCACCGCATCCGCAAGATTCATTCTGCCGCTGAGCATTGGATCATCAAAGGTGCCGCTGATCTTCCCCCTGAAGGCTGCTGCTCCCTTCAGGAAATCGACATAGGGAGAGGCCAGATCATTGACATCCGTCGTCTTTAGGTCACCCGCAAGATCAAGCGTCCCCCTGCTGATATCGACTATGCCGCCTGCGACAGCACTAGTCTTTCCGGTCTTCATGGTCACCTCTTTCAGCGTAAGCCTGTCCCCTTCCAGCTTATATGTGCCGGTCAGGCTCTTCACCCTGCCGAGCAGGTCATCACCCGTCTCACTGCTCAGATAGTCGAATCTCCCTTCGGGAGCGAAGTCCGACCCGGAATGATGCAGCGTTCCGTTCACGCGTCCGGCAGGAATACCGGGGTCCCAGCCGATAAGACCGAAGAGCGGTTTGCTGTCTGCATGTTCAAAGGTAATGTCGAGGGTAAATTGGTTGACAGACGGAAGCGTCATCGCTGCCGAGGCTTTTGCCGTGCCATTATAGAGAGAGCCCGCACCGTTCAGAAAGCTCAATACCCCTTTGTCATACTGGACATCGCAGGTGAGCCTATCGATGTCGACCTTGTACAGGTTGCCCTTTGTGATGGTGGCCGTTCCCCGCACAGCAAAATCGTTCAGAGGACCCTTGACCGTCCCCTTGACTGCGACCATTCCCTCAAGCCTTTCCGTGACATGCAGAAGCTCCATCAAAGTCTCGAGTGGAAATTTTCCTGCAAGGGAGAGGTCCAGCGTCACATTCTCCTTGGCATAGCCGACCGTACCAATGACCTTGATCCTGCCGTCCCCGCTCTTTTCCAGGCCGAACACCTGCTTGACCGTGGCAAGAAGGATATTTGTCGTGGATTTTACCGATGCGGTATCTCGGGAATACTCACCGGAAGCCACGACACTTGATCCCAGAACATCCACAGCGGCACGCTCGATGGTCAGGTTATCGCCCTTTATGGACAGGCGTGCGGAAGCTCCTCCCGTGATCTCCGGCAGTCCTTCCCGTGCAACCGAGAAAGCTTTTACGTCAATCATTATCCGCTGGACACTGCCGATAATCACTTCACCGCGCAGCCCGCTCACGCTGAATGCGCTTTTGAGGCTGTCTGACCGGAAGGCCCCAGACCCTCCCTGGACTTCAACGGCAATGACCTTCACCTTGAGCGCATCCTTCCGCGTCTTGGCGAGGTATTCCCGGATGCTCTTCTCCATCGCCCTGGCCTGCTCTTCGTCAGCCTGGACACGAGGCTCCTTAACCACCAGCCTCCGCATCGTCAGGGTCTTGCTCATCAGTCCTGAGAGGCCGAGATACGCCTTGACCCTCTTCGCCAGAAACAACCTCTGTCCGCCTTCATCAAATACCTTGATATCCTTCGCTTCAATGAAAAGGGGAAAGATATTGATATATATCTTCGATGCTATGACTTTTTTTCCGGTTGCAGCCTCGAGCTCCGGCAGGAGCAGTTTTTTCAGGGCGTTTGAGACATGCGGTCCCCTAAGTACTATGGCCAGGATGACAAAGATGATGGCTCCGGTAATAAGAATAGCCTGTTTTTTCAGTTTTTTAGTGTGTTCCATAATCCATTGAGCAGTTCGTGCACGGTGAACGCCGAGGCCTTCCCTTCGTGCTCCTGAACCATAAAGACATCCTGTGCCAATCCGGCCTCCGTATTGATCCGGGCAGAAATGATGTTGACACCACCTGCGTAGAGTACCTGTGAGATGTCGTAAAGCAGCCCGATCCTGTCCGGGCAAAATATCTCGATGATCGACAGGGATGTCATTGACTCGTTGTCGATATCAATGAAGACGCCATACAGGTCGTGCGCAGCGCTTTTCTGCGGCACCGGCTCGCTGCTCTTACTGCCCAGTACAGCAGTTTCAAGGCCATCAGCGAGGTCCTGCTCGCAACCGTCCCACCAGAAGTCATTCCAGTTACAAACTGAAATTTTATCAATTACTCTTCCCGTCTTTCCAGTAAAAATTCTGCCATGAACAATATTTAATCGCTTCATGGACAGGTAGCCGACGATCCTCGAGAAAAGCCCCGGTGAGTCCATGGTGCAGATAATGATATCGGCAACAGAATCGTTTTTGCTGTCAATGCGCATCGAGAAACCCTTTTCCGTGGCCCGGGTAAAAAGCTGAAAGTCTTCCTTCAGACCTGCATCGGTCGTTGCTATGAGATATCTGTCGGTCATCTCTTCAATAAATGCCGAGAACGCAGGCTGCTCCCTGCGGGGAAAAGACGCAACAATACTTCCGGGCTTCTTTGTCCGCGTCTGCCGGTACCCGGCAATATAACGATCCGTATTATCATACAGTTCGCGCAGGAGCGAAGCCTTCCACGCTGTCCAGAAATGCGGATTTACGGCCGACATATCCGCATAGGTGATGAGGTAAATGGCCTTCAGGTTCTCGCTATCTCCGACAGTCTCGGCAAAGGCGGCAATCACATCAGGGTCTGAGACCTCCCGTGTCATTGCCAGGCGCGACATGAGTATGTGGTTTCGCACCAGCAACTCTATCCTGTTCCGCTTCCGCGGCTCGAAGCGAAAGCGCTCCATGAGGGACTTCAGCCTTTTATAGCCTTCTTCCTCATGATGGCGTCCTATGGCCTTTCCGATGTCGTGGAACAGAATGGAAAGAAACAGCACATCTACCTGTTCCATGCCCTGCAGGATGTCTTTCAGGTCTGCAAGACCCTTCACCGTGGTCGTCCTGAGCCGTTCCAAATTGCGGATGGCCATGAGCGAGTGCTCATCGACNNCCTGCCGAGAACACCTGTCTCATGCATCTCCCTGAGGGTTTCGTACACACGTTTCCCCTTCATGATCTCCAGGAAGTAATGCGCAGCCTCTGCATTGTTCCTCGTGCGCCGGTTGATGCGAAGGAGACTCTCCCGGATGCGTTGGCGCAGTATGTTGCTGAAAGACTTGCCCGTCTTTGCAGAATAATAATATGCCTCCATGACCTTTTCCGGTCTGCTCACGAAAAGATCGTCTTTTCCCGCAATGATCCTACCACCGGAAATCAGGAAGTCAGCAGAAAGTCTCTTCCGGGTGAAGTCCCGGAAGACCGGCGCATATTCCCTGCTGCAGAGCACCATGACGGCATGCGAGACATCGCGGATGATGCGGCCCTTGAGGTAGTGATAGCGCATCATCCGTTCTGCACCACTGAATTTCTTCGTGTCCCTGAATCCCAGGCATGCCGCGACCGCTTTCTGATATTCAAAGGAAAGGATATCGTTCTTTCTTCTGCATTCAAGGTGAAGGCAGAACCGGGTCTGTATCATGAAGTCATAGGCACCGATGAGGCGCCGGTAATCATGGGGAGGAACGAGTGACTGAAGCCCGTCGATATCCTCTATCTGATGTGCAACTTTTGCTAGCCAGAAGATCGTATGAATGTCACGGAGCCCGCCGTCTCCTTCCTTGATATGCGGCTCAAGGAGGTATATCGAGCTGCCCGAGCTGATATGCCTTCTTTCCATCTCCTTGAGTTTTTCCGCAACAAACTGCTTCTGTTTCCGAAACGCAACAGCAGGATAGATGTCCTTCCTGAACTGATCATAGAGCNNTTGAATGCCTCATCGAGGCTCTCCTTCGGTGTTCTGAACGCATGGCTGATATCTATCTTGTTATCCCAGAGCCGGTAGAGGATCTTTTCTGCCGCTGCTGCATCGTTTCTGTTCGGAGCATAGAACATGATATCAATATCCGAGAACGGTGCCAGTTCCCTTCTCCCGTATCCGCCGGTTGCAAGGAGCAGCAGGTTCTCCGGGTTTCCGGAGTCCCTGAAGATTCCGGCGATCAGGTCATCCATATGGGCGGTGTACTGGTGCGCAAGCGCTCTTCCCCGAATCCCCCGTGCCATCCATGACGCTATCCTTTCCAGCATGGGGTCACTCATATCTCAGCGCAATGATCGGGTCATACAGCGATGCCTTGCGCGCGGGATAGACGCCGAAAAAAACGCCTACCGAGGCAGAGAAAAAGAACGCAAGGATCACCGACCACCACGATATCTGCATGGGCAGATAGGGCAGGAACCACGGAAGTCCGACAGCGACCAGTCCGCCGAAGAGCACCCCGCCGATGCCGCCGAAAAGGCTCAGGGTCACCGATTCCGCAAGGAACTGGACGAGGATGTCCCGGTTCTTTGCACCAAGCGCCTTCCTGATCCCTATCTCGCGCGTCCGTTCGCGCACCGAGACGAGCATGATGTTCATNNCCGATGCCGCCGACCAGCAGGGAGATCGCGGCAATGCCTGCCAGGACTGCAGTCATGATGCCGAGGACCTTGTTCATCACGCCCAGCATCTCGTCCTGGCTCATGACCGTAAAATCTTCTTTGTTGGCATGGCGCTTCATCAGTATCTGTCTGATCTCCTCCACGGCCGGTTCAATCTCGCCAGCTGTCTTGATCTTGACGGTGATATTAAAGAGGCTGTCCGTATCGAACAATTCCTGAGCAGTCGTCGTCGGGATAAAAACGATATCATCGAAGTCGATGCCGAGCGTCACGCCCTTCTTTTCCATGACGCCGATCACGCGGTACTTGCCGTCGCCGATGCTCACCACAGCGCCGAGGGCGTTCCGGTCGCCGAAGAGCCCCCTTTTCACGGTCCTGCCGAGGATGCAGACTTTCCTCTTGGAATCTACATCGGATGCGCTCAGGAAACGGCCGGATTCGACCGCGAGGTTCCGCATCTCGAAATACGTCTCGGTGCAGCCGACCACATTGTTGTCCCTGCTCTGGTTCTGGTACTTGACCTTGGACGAGCCGAGGATGATCGGCACGGCGTCTGCGATATGGCGCGACCGTCGCTTCAAAATGATCGCGTCATCATAGACCAGCTTGCGGACCGTGCTTGCCGTAGGCGGATGAAACCCGCCCTTTGTCGAGGTCTTTCCGGGCACGACGATCAGGATGTTCGTGCCGAGATTGCCCAGTTCCCGGTGAATATAGGTCCGCGCCCCCGCACCAATGGCCACCAGCATGATGACNNCAGCGCGTCTTTGGCAAGGCGCATGGTCTCAAGGGCATCCATTGAAGCAGACTCCGTCACGCATGGTTATGGTTCTCTTCGCAAAAGCAGCAATGTGCGTCTCATGGGTGACCAGAATGATCGTAGTCCCCTCATGGTTGAGGCCGGTAAAAATGCCCATGATCTCCCTGCCCACCTTACTGTCGAGATTGCCCGTGGGCTCGTCAGCCAGGATGATCATCGGGTCATTGATCAAGGCCCGCGCTATTGCGACCCGCTGCTGCTCTCCTCCGGAAAGCTCGTTCGGCCTGTGGTCTGCCCGCTCGCCGAGGCCCATGCGCTTCAGCATTGCAACGGCCTTCTCCTTCCTCATGCCAGGCTCAACGCCGCTGTACAGAAGCGGGAGTTCCACATTCTTCCAGGCGGAGAAGCGGGGCAGCAGGTTGAAGCTCTGGAACACAAAACCGATTGATCGGTTCCTGATCTCTGCAAGCTCGTTATCGTCCTTCGTCGAAACATCAATTCCGTTCAGGAAATACTGGCCAGATGTCGGCCGGTCGAGGCAGCCGATGATATTGAGCAGCGTTGACTTTCCCGAACCCGAAGGTCCCATGATCGCGATGAAGTCGCCGTTTTGAACCTCGAGATCTATCCCCTTCAGCACGTCGACCGTTATCTTCGGGAGCTCATAGGATCTGCGTATATCCTTCAGTACGATCATGATTCCGTACTGATGACCTTTACCCGAACGCCTTCCTTCAAACCTGATACATCGGGGTTCGTGATAACGACATCCCCTTCCTGAATTCCCTCCGTCACCTCGGTATAATTCCAGTTGAACTCTCCTGTTTTTACCGGCCTCAGCACAGCCTTACCATTGCGCACCAGGTAAATGTTTCTGCCTTCGTTCTTTTCGATGAGCACCTGTGACGGGACAGAAAGCACGTTCTCGCGCTTGCTGACGATCACCTCGACATCGGCCGACATGCCCGGCTTCAGCAATATATCCTTGTCGAAAAGGCGTACCCGCGCCTCGAAGGTCCTTGCCTCCTGTTTGGTGCCGAGCACGACCGGGGAGATCATATACACCTCCCCTTTCATCACCTTCTCGCCATAAGCGTCCATTGTTACATGCGCAGGCTGGCCTATCCTGATCTTTGCCGCATCTGCCTCGTCTATGAAGGCCTCGACATACAGGGTATCAAGTGCAACAACCGCCGCCACGAGACCGCCGAGAGGAACGGTCTCGCCGATCTTTACCGGGCGGGACGTCACGACGCCCGAGACCGGCGTCCGGATGAAGGAATAGTCATACATGATCCTTGCAAGGTTATGCTCTCGCTGCGCCTGCTCCACCGCTGCATCCTGCGCCCTGATCTCAGCTTCACGCGCCCTGATCTGCTCCTGCCCTGCTCGGGCAGATGCATAGGATGCCTTTGCAACGTCAAACTCGCGCTGCACTGCATCGAGGTCGCTCTGGGAGATAAAACCCTTTGCCGTAAGCTCCTGATAACGCTTCAATCGGGTTTCAGCCTCGTCAAGCACAGCCTTTGCCCTGTTGATGTTCGAGGTAACCTCTGCACTGAATGCCTTCAGTCCCGTTCTGAGCGATTCCTGCTGCGCCTTCATCCTGTCCAGCGACGCCGTGGAAAGTTTAAGACGCTGCTGCATCTCCTCAGGGTCGAGGTCCGCTATGGGCGCACCTGCCTTCACGACCGAGCCTTCCTCGATATAGAGCTTTGCAACCGTACCCGTGCGCTGTGCAGTGAGCTTCACCTCTATGTCTGCCTTTACCGTGCCGGTCGAGGTGCCGGTAACGCTGATTACCAAGTCTTTCTTCTTCACTGCAAAGCCCTTCACCTCGATACTCGAAAGCATCTTCTTGGCAGTAAAAAGACCAGTAACGACCAGGACAAGGACGATGGCCCAGAAGGAGAACTTCTTATGGACGGTCATGGCAGCAGGATACCGTATATGGTTATATTTTCCTTATATTCAAACATGTTAGATTGTCTTTTCATGCTTTTTTTATTTTACCCTAACTACCTGAAATTTTATATGAAATAAAGAAAGCTCCGGAGACGGGGGTTTTGTCGTTCAGTGGCAATGTATTGTCAGTTCTACCGTTTTGCCTGCCAACAGCTTTCTACATGATATGAATAATAATTTCAGATGAATGACCAATTTCGACATTTACAAGAAGATCACAAGGTCTTTTCGATACGTCTTAACGACAGCGCGTGAATTACCTTTCGTAAGACATCAAGAAATTTTTCCTGCAACGACAGTTCTAACTTTCCGAAACAAAGGATTCATTTGACCATATCCATGTAACTCAATAATAGGTAATGTTATGCATTTTCAACGTATAGAACGCAATATTCAAATTATTAGTTGTTCCCGCAAGGCAAGTACCGCCTAGCGCTATACGCTGAAGCAACTTAAACTATATATAAATCTAGAGACAAAGAAATGTCTTGACATCATCATATCATTATAATATTATGTCGTTATGTTGCACGATGAAACAGTACCATTACAAATTAAAACAGTTGACCGTTTCAACCAGGAGAAACTTTACATTCAGCTTACCAGAATCTTCATTGAAGAGATCAAGAGCGGAAAGTGGAGCGTGAACCAAAAGATCCCTTCAGAGAGCGAACTCTGCGATCAATACCACGTGAGCAAAATAACAGTCAGGCAGGCGATCAACAACCTTGCCTCTGACGGCTACCTTATGAAGATTCAAGGAAAAGGCACCTTTGTCACCAGCGTCATGCCCGTGGTCGGCCTTGCCATGAAAACGCGCTTTACCGAAGAGATGTTCGGCGAAGAGGTAAAATCGGACAAGGAACTGCTCGCTAAAGGCATTATCGACGCCCCCATAGAGATCAAGGCATATCTCAGAACCACAGATGTTATCTACCGATTCCTCTGCAGGCGACTGGTGAACAGCAAACCCGCCTATCTCGATGAGTCCTACATTCCGTACCATATGCTCCCGGACATTGAGAATATTGACATCATTCAATCATCGATGTATGTCCTACTCTACGAAATAGCGCGTCTCAAGATATTCAAGATGATACAAACGGTCGAGATTCTGAATGTTGACGAGGAGTCAGCCAACTATCTCGATATTCAGGCAAGCGTGCCCGCCCTGGCAGTTCACCGGCTGCTGCTCAGCTCGGACAATACACCGGTTGGGTACACACGCTTCACAGGCAGGAGCGACCGATATAAATTCCAGACTGAGTTCGAAAGGATTAGATAACATACCATAAAAAAAGGAGGAAGTTATGATAAAGCTAAACATTAAGTTATTGCTCTTTCTTCTTGTTATTGCATGTTTCTTTGCCATAACAAGCTTTGCAGGAGCAACAACGGAACCGGATGCCATGGCTCCGGTTGCAGCGCAGTCTTCCATGCCATGGTGGGCATGGCCGCTCATTCTTTTTGTCGTTACCTTCGGTCTCGGCATCGTTGCTGTCCTCGGTGGCGTGGGTGGAGGAGTACTCTTTGTGCCGATCATCGGGGGGTTCTTTCCCTTCCATATCGATTTCGTCAGAGGAGCCGGCCTCCTAGTGGCCCTTGCCGGTGCACTTGCTGCCGGCCCGGGACTCCTGAAAAAGGGTATGGCCGACCTCAGGCTTGCCATACCGGTGGCGCTCATTGCGTCTTCCTGCGCGATCGTGGGAGCCATGATCGGTCTTGCCCTGCCGGCCAAAGTGGTGAATATCGCCCTCGGCGGGACGATCCTCGGTATTGTTGCGATCATGCTCATGGCCAAGAAATCTGAATTTCCTGAGGTGCCGAAGCCTGACAATCTCTCTACCGCGCTCAGGATCAGCGGCGTCTACTACGAACCTTCACTGGGCGAGAACGTCAACTGGCAGATCCACAGAACTCCCCAGGGCCTCGCCACGTTCATCATTATCGGGGTGATGGCCGGCATGTTCGGGCTGGGGGCCGGTTGGGCTAATGTGCCGGTGCTGAACCTTATGATGGGCGCGCCCCTGAAGGTTTCGGTCGCTACGAGCAAATTTCTTCTTTCCATCACCGATACGTCAGCGGCATGGATCTATATCAACAACGGCGCCGTGCTTCCGATGATGGTCGTGCCGTCGATCATCGGCATCATGCTCGGCTCCATTGTGGGCGTCAAGATACTCGCAAAAACCAAACCTGCAGCAATCCGCTATATGGTCATCGGACTGTTGCTCTTCGCCGGACTGAGGGCATTGCTCAAAGGTCTCGGGATCTGGAACTAAGGAGGAAACCATGGCTGATAAACTACAAGCAACAGAAGAACAACTCTCCTACGCAAAACTGCTCGATAGCGGCATGAAGATCGGCCTTCTCATGCTGGTCATCACCTTCACCATCTATGTTTTCGGCATCTTTACACCCCACGTGCCGGTCAATGATCTGCCGAGCTACTGGAAGATGCCGGTCAAAGAGTATCTCGCGGCTGCCAACATCCATGCGGGATGGTCATGGCTCTCTGAAATCGGCAAGGGGGATTTCCTCAATTTCATCGGCATCGCATTTCTCTCGGCAGTGACTATCTTCTGCTACATCAGGATTATCCCTATTCTCTTCAGGAAAAAAGACAGGGTCTATGCAGTCCTGGCAATCGTCGAGGTCCTGGTGCTGGTGCTTGCGGCTTCAGGCATCCTGAAAGGAGGAGGTCACTGATATGACAGATACCTGCCCCATAACGGCGTTACGGACAATCCTTGTAGCTACGGACGGCTCTCAGTACAGTGAAAAGGCCCTGCATGAGGCAATCAATCTCGCCAAATCATGCGGAACAAAGTTATACGTTTTGAGCGTTGTCGAGGTCAACCCGGAATACGAAGCACTCGCCCCAAAGGTAGTTGAAAAGGCCGATGAGGACACGAAGATGTTCCTCGACGCTGCGCAGAAGTGCGCAGAACGGGAGAAGGTTACCTGCAATACCATCGTGCATAGAGGCGAAGACCCTGCACATTTTATCGTTGAAGAAGCTGACCGCCTGAAAGTTGATATGATCGTCATGGGAAAACATGGGAAGAGCAAGATGCTCAGAAAGCTCTTTATCGGAAGCGTAACAGCGAAGGTGATTTCTCATGCATCCTGCAAGGTGCTGGTCGTTCCCTACTAGAACAAGCATGCCTGACAGTTCAAAAAAGCCCCGTTCGCCGGGGCTTTTTTTTGGTATAATCGCCTTATCGCAAGGAGGGAATTGCCATGACATCACATATGCTCATCTGCACGGACGGGTCTGAATACAGTGAGGGAGCGGTCCGCGAAGGACTTATCCTCGCAAAAAAGCAGCAGGCCAAGGTTACGGCTTTGACCGTTATTGACTTCAATGCTGAGTTCGATGCACTTGCGCCCAATCTGCTCGAGAAGATGGAAGAAGAGGCTGCAGGACATGTCCGTGCCGTGAAGGCCAGAGCTGAGAAAGAGGGTATCTCCTGCGAAGCGATGGTCGTTCGGAGTGAGGCACCCTATCTGAGCATTGCCGAAGAGGCTGCGCACCGAGCAGCTGACCTGATCGTTATGGGCAGGAGGGGAAAAACAGGACTGAAAAGGCTCCTTGTCGGCAGCGTTGCCAAGAGGACCATCGGCCATGCACCCTGCAATGTCCTGGTGATACCGCGCAAAGCTGCACTTGCCTGCAGGACCATCCTCGTTGCAACCGATGGCTCAAAGTTCAGCGAGATCGCGGCAAAGGAGGCAGTTGCGATGGCGAGAACCTGTGGTGCCAGCCTCGTTGTCGTTACCGCGGTACATGCAGAGTCATCAGCCCCCCTTGATATTGTAAGCTCGAACATGCAGAAGGAGATGATAGCCGCCAGGGAAATGGCAGCTGCCGAGAGCAGTATCAAACTCGTCAGGGACCTTGCAGAGAAAGCGAGCGTCGCCGTATCCACGCTCATTTACGCAGGCAGCCCTGCGGAAGTGATCATCCTTGCGGCAGAAGAGAAAAAGGCTGATCTGATCGTCGTCGGCAGCCACGGCAGGACCGGCCTGGACCGCCTGCTTCTCGGCAGCGTTGCCGAGCGGGTGATCGGTACTGCCGGCTGCGCAATACTGGTGGTTAAAAAATAAAGGGAACTACTCTTCCTCCAACCCGTGCTTCTTGAGCTTTCGCCAGAGCGAGACGCGGTCGATCCCCAGGATCTGGGCAGCGATGGTCTTATTGCCGCCGACCTCCTGAAGCACCCACGCGATATATGATATCTCCTGGTCTTCCAGCGACGGATATTTTCCTTCTTTTTTTCTGAAGGTCCTGATGCTCAGCGCCTTCAGGTCCTCGGGAAGGTGCGCAATCTCGATCATCGGACCATTCGTCAGCGCAACCCCCCGTTCAATGATATTTTCAAGCTCTCTGACATTGCCGGGGAAGTCATAATTCATGAGGAGTGCAAAGACTTCCTGTGCAATATCTGAGACCACCTTCTTCTGAATGACAGAATGCTTGTTCAGGAAATAGTAACTGAGCAGGGGAATGTCGTCTTTCCGCTCCGAAAGCGGGGGGATCCTGAAGGAGACCACATTCAGCCTGAAGTAGAGGTCCTGCCGGAACTGCCCTGCCTTTATCATCTCCTGGATGTCCCGATTCGTCGCTGCCAGGAACCGGACGTCTATCTTTACCGGCTCGTTGGCGCCAAGCCGCAGAACCTCGCGCTCCTGTATCACCCGAAGGAGCTTTGCCTGCATCGAGGGCGGCATTTCGGTTATCTCGTCCAGAAACAGCGTGCCGCTGTTCGCCATTTCTATAAGCCCTTTTTTCTGGTTGCTGGCCCCGGTGAACGCCCCTTTTTCATGACCGAAGAGTTCGTTCGTCAGCAGCTCTTCGGTAAAGGCTCCGCAATTGACCGCAATAAAAGGGCCGTCAGCTCTTTGGCTCATAAAATGGATATAACGGGCGAAAAGCTCCTTGCCGGTCCCGCTCTCCCCTGTTATGATCACGCTGCAGTCCGTGGGGGCTATCTGGCGCGAGGTCTCGAGCAGTTTCTGCACAACGGGGTTCTGGGTGATGAACTTCACCTTTCCGGCAAACTTGTCGATCTGTTCCCGAAGCTGCTGGTTCTCTTTTTTCAGCATCACCTTTTCAAGGGCCTCTTTTACGACCTTGCGCACCTCATCGAGCTTGAACGGTTTGGTTATATAATCGTATGCCCCTTTCTTGATCGCCAGGATAGCCGACTGCAGGCTTGCGTAACCGGTGATCATGATCACCTCGGTGTCCGGTGAAAGCTCCTTGCTCCTCCTGAGAATCTGGTTGCCGTCAACCTTCTCCATCTTCAGG
>DKBO01000014.1 GCA_002448975.1 Nitrospiraceae bacterium UBA6898 | reverse complement strand
AGAAGGGAGACGAGGATCTCCTTCAGCACGATCTTGCCGCCTTCGCCCCTCCGGCTGAGGCTCATGGCCAGCCAGTCGAACTGCACGAAGACCAGGAGGACAAGGGTCCAGAAGATCAGGGACAGGACGCCGAGGACGTTCTCATAGCTTGGCTTCAGCAGCAGAAAGACGACAGTCATGGTATAAATGGGGCTGGTGCCGATGTCTCCGAATACCAGACCAAGAGAATGGACGATGCCTTTTATGGGATTGTTTTTTTCTGACATGACGGCATTGCAACAGAAAGATGTATTATCTTCACGTTGATTATATTCTTTCCCTATTGCTGCCTGTCAAGAAGCAAATGCAGATCGTTACATGGTCACCTTGGTCAGAACGCCGTGCAGTTTCCGCGAAGGGAACTTGTAAAAATTGATGAACGGCGGCGTCACTTTCTTGATGAGATGAAAAAGCTTCCAGAACGGGTTTCCGGCGGTGATGTCCTCGAGTCCGTAAAAGACCGAACGCTCTTCGATGTCCGCTTCCCTGAGGACCTCTTCCATATCGACCACCTCCATGTATCCCGTCTGAACTTCGAAAACCCTGAGACCGTCCGACAGGTCAGGCTTGAAGAACCCCGTGACACCATAAGGATCTTCACGCTTGATGATCGAGACAAGGATATTGTCCTCGTACATGATGCCGTGGTAGAACATGGTCTGGATNNAACTTATGCAGAAAGTCTTCGAGCGGCATGAATTCCATGACCCGGTAGAGCCGCTGCTGCCCCTTTTTGTAGAGCAGGATCGTGGCAAATGGCATCGAGGCGAGGATAAGAGACCAGTAGCCGCCATGGGGGAGCTTGGTAACGTTCGCACTCATATAGGTCAGGTCGATAAGGGTGATGACACATGCAAGACCGGCTAACAGATGCTTCTTCTTGAGCAGGAATATCCAGGTCATCATGACGCCGGTCAGGAACATTGTTCCCGTGACGGCAAGACCGTAGGCAGCCGCGAGCCTGCTCGATTCCT
Source organism: Nitrospiraceae bacterium UBA6898 (assembly GCA_002448975.1). Taxonomy (GTDB): domain Bacteria; phylum Nitrospirota; class Thermodesulfovibrionia; order Thermodesulfovibrionales; family UBA6898; genus UBA6898. Next base: position 12,852 of record DKBO01000014.1, on the reverse strand, counting down.
GAAACTCGATCATGATGAAGATGACCGAAACAAGCATGAACCAGTTCACCGTACCGAGGTATATTTGTGATTTTCTCTCGACCGATGTGTAGGCAACCTTGAACATCGGCATGATCCTCGTTGTTATTCCCTGATAGACAATCGAGAACATGCCGCTGATCATCGCCTGCGAGGCTATGATCGTCGCGACGATACTTAGCAGGAGAAAGGGCACATAGCCAAGCCGGAAGGTATGGAACATCATCTCGAACAGGATATTCTTTGCGCCGGGGTGGGCCAGCAGGTAGGCTCCCTGGCCAAAGTAGTTCAGAATGAGAGCACAGAAGACGATGCCCCACGCCTGGCGGATCGGTTTGCCGCCGAGGTGTCCCATGTCTGCGTAGAGTGCCTCGCCGCCTGTTGCACAGAGGATGATCTCTCCCAGTGCGATGACGCCCCGGATACCGTTGTCCGCAAAGAATTTCAACGCCCAGTAGGGGTTCACCGCCTGGAGCACGACCGGTGCTTCGAAAATATATCCTATGCCCAGTGAAGCGAGCGCAAGGAACCATAGGATCATGAGTGGGCCGAAGGTCCCGGCTATCTTCTCGGTGCCTTTGCTCTGTACGGCAAAGAGCCCGATTGCAATCAGCGCTGAGAAAAAGACTATCTCCCCTCGGGTGATCTGTTCAAAACCCGGTATGAGCAGCGAACCTTCCATGGCGCTCAGGATACTGATCGCCGGCGTAATGACGCCGTCGCCGATCAGCAGCGAAACGCCGATGATCGACAGCATGGTCACCAGCCCGTACATGCGGGAGGACTTCAGACTTGACAAGAGGATCTCCTTGAGCACGATTGTGCCGCCTTCTCCCCGTTTGCTGAGGTTCATGGCGATCCATGCGTATTGTACGGTGACGAGCGCGATCAACGTCCAGAAGATGAGCGACAGCACGCCGAGAATGTTTTCCTTGGTCGGCTGCAGGAGAAGGAATACAACGGTCATCGTGTAGATCGGACTGGTGCCGATGTCGCCGAAGACAAGGCCGAGCGAACGTATAATCCCCTGTGTGGTTGAGGTCTTCTCTGTCATGGCGGATCAGTGCGGAAAGAGGATGGAGGGTCTTCTTGTCGGTTGCGCGGTCATGAAATGTTCATCCTTTCAATTGCCTACGGGGTTAGCTGACGGGCTCGGGCTTGAAAGTGCCCTATCCCCTGCCATCGGCAGGGAAATGCGCCCCGACTTCATGGGTCCCCCGCATCCCGGAGTCCGGGATCTCGGCTTCATTTTGACTATATTCCTGCCTGTGGAAATTGTCAAGATGTATGGGGAAAGACTATCCGGTGCGGCATGACGCCGGCACAGCGGTAAGAATGTGCCGGATGCCGTCTGCGGAAGAGACCGGCAGTAGATGGCAAAACTACAGGCCGAAAACGATCTCCCGCTCTTCGAGATCCACCTTGTCCACCCTCACGGTGACCTCTTGGCCGATTTTGAATGACCGGCCCGAATGCCTTCCGTACAGCCGCATCGTCCGGTCGTTGTACTGGTAAAAGTCATCGGTCATATACGATACATGGAGAAATCCTTCGACATACCAATCGTTCAACCTGATCTTCAGACCGTAGGCGGAAATGCCGACGATCTTCCCTTCAAAGGTATCTCCTATCTTATCCTTCATGAACCATGCCCGCATCGCCCGTATCACCGCGTTCTCGGCATCATCAGCGAGCCGCTCTCTTCGAGAGGAGCTGAAGGCAATATCGGGCAGCAGGGTCTCAAGCTCCTTTTTGCGCTGGTCGGAGATCACCTTCTTTGTCAGGATCTCGCGTAAAATCCTGTGCACAATGAGATCAGGGTAGCGCCTGATCGGAGATGTAAAATGGGTATATGACCCCGATGCCAGGCCGAAATGGCCGACATTCGTGGCTGAATACCTGGCCTGCTTGAGGCTCCTGAGAACGATATAATTGATGATCTCTTCATGCGGGGTGTCCTTGATCGACTTCAGGATACCGGCAAAATCCTTTGCCGTCAGGGGCTTTCCCCCGGTACGTGCAAACTGTTTCACGACGCGGAGTACGTCTTCAAGCTTCATCGGGTCGGGCTCCTCATGAATGCGATAAAGGGACGGGATCCCGAGGCGTTCAATATGTTCGGCAACGGCTTCGTTCGCTGCGATCATGAACTCCTCGATGATCATATGCGCGAAATTGCGCTCTGCCCGGATGATCGCCTCAGGTACGCCCTGAAGATCAAGAAGCACCTCAGGCTCCGGAAGGTCGAAGTCGAGACTTCCCCGCCCAAGCCGCCTGCTCCGGAGGATAGAGCAAAGCTTTCCCATCAGTTCGAAGTCGGTCTGCAGGTTCGTATACCGCCTGATTTCTTCCGCATCCTTGTCAACAAGGATCCTGCTGACGGCCGTGTAGGTCATGCGCTCATTGCTGTTGATCAGGCTTGGATAGAAGCGTTCGCTGATGCGCCTTCCGGAGTGGTCGAATTCCATCTCGACGGTGAAGGCGAGCCGATCGACATTTGGCCTGAGGCTGCAGAGGTCTTCAGAAAGCTCCTTCGGGAGCATCGGGATGACCCGGTCCGGGAAATAGACACTGGTGCCACGGCTGCATGCTTCACGGTCCAGGGGCGAATCCCATGGCACAAAATGACCGACGTCAGCGATATGCACCCACAGACGGAAGCCCTGTCCGCTGCGTTGGATAGAGACTGCATCGTCAAAGTCCTTTGCGCGTTCGCCGTCGATTGTCACCGTGTTGATCTGTCTGAGGTCTTTTCTCCGCTCATGCCGCGGCCCCGCGGGAGGACTTGCGGCAAGAAGCTTTGCTGCGTCGCTAACGTGTTTGGGGAACCTGCGCGGCAGACTGAATTCGTCGATAATCAATTCCACTTCGTCGGCGGGGCTCTGCGGTTTTTCGACCACCTTCACTACTCTTGCTGCCGATGGCCGCTTGTCCGTAGGATAGGCTGTGATTTCCGCGATTACGAGGTCACCGTTCCTGGCGTTTTTTCGGTCCTTTTGCGCTACATACAGGTCGAATGGAGCTGTTCGCTCCTTTGGCTTGATGAACGAACCGGACCGGGTAATCTCCATCGTTCCCATGATCCTTTGAGAGGCGCGTTCGAGTACCCGGATGATGCGAGCCTCGCGTTTCTTCCAGCTTTCCACGCTTGCCATGACGCGGTCGCCTTTCATTGCCCCACCGGTCTTCTGCGGTGGAACAAAGAAGTCCCGCTCGCCCGGTTTTTCCGGAAGGATGAAGCCATATCCGTCCCGGTGCGCCTCGAAGTATCCCCTGACAAGGTTCATTTCTTCAGCAGGACCGTACATGCCCTTCCGGTTCAGGATGATCTCTCCGTCACGGAGCATCTCCCTGAGCAGGCGTTTCAATGACCGCGTCTCAGGTTTGCTTAGTCCCATGTGATGGGCTATGTCCTTGAATGGCAGGGGCCGGGAGGTCTTCTCCCTGAAGAAGGCGAGGATGGTCTCTTTCGTCAGCATATGATCATTCCGCGTTGTGGGTTAATTCTCTCTCTCTGACGCCGGCAGGAACAGGGTTTGTTCACTGCGAGCATTTTTTCAGTGCAACCCTTAATCCGCTGCAATCTCTCGAAACTTGCTTCGGACAGTATAGTTGAGCCTGCGTAACGCTCCATTTCATTAACGACTGTAGCCGAAAACGGCCCTGATGCCGCTCACCCCGCTCCTGCCAACTGGCGTTGTCTTTACGGTATAAGGTATTCATGTTATGGGCAGACAAAGCAGTCTGCTCATTGATCTATTGACCTATTTCCTTGTCCAGTTGCCATTTTCGTCCTGAATCCACCACCCCTTTTTCGCTGAGTCGCGGCGGATGGCAGCAAACTGCCGTGTCGCCTGCGGCTTGACCTGGCTGATGTTGTCCGGTGTCTCAGGCTGTCTGTTGATACGGATGATCGCCCTGGTCATGCCGTTGATGACGGTCTTGCGGTTTTCGTTTTCTGCATCAACGATCTTTTTGTCTGCAGCAGAAAAGCCCTTTTCGCGCTCCACAAGCAGACCGTTGTTCGATTCCCCTGCTGAGCCGCTGTCCCTGAGCCTGTCCGTGTCAGCGATGCGGGCCCCCATCTCCTTATAGGCATTCACCACATTGGGCATCTTCTTGACCGCGTCAGCGATCTTGTCGGCCATCCCCGCCTCCTGTGCGTCCGCAGTGCTGACGAAGTCAAAGCGGATGGAACTCTCCGGCTTGCCGGCCGGCTTCTGTTCTTCACCCTTTTCGCTGGGTGCCATGAGCTCCTTTTCGAGAACTTTATAGGCCTCCTTTACGTCTTTTTCCGGGAAATAGATATTGACCGTGATCACTGCACAGGCAGCGACGGTGAACAGGAAAACTCCCACCATGCCCTTTGCGATCTTTTTCATCTGCTGCTACCTCCTTCAGTTATAGTGTCCGAGGGTTCGGGGGATTAGAGACTATCCTTGTCTCTCTCCCGAATTTTTTCAATTCTTTTTTGCCCGTTGTGCCGCCTCTGTGATCGTCCACATGAGATGATCGACTGCTATCCTGTTGTTCAGCGGTGCTACTTTCACCGAAAGGTCTGTCATTCCCAGAAGATTCCTGTTCGATATCTCGAGTTCCCTGAAGAGCAGGAAGCCGTTCTGGATATAGATATTCATGATGCCTTTATCGAACCGCCGCTCGCCAAGGTAGGCCCTCACCTGCGGGCCGCCGATCTTTTCCAGGAACTCCCTGCTGATCCTTGTCTTTTCTTCCCGGTCGCTGTAGGTCCAGAAATCGGCTTTACCGGTTATCTTGGCAAGGCCTGCCCCGGAACCCTTGAGAGCTGCGATGCCGTTGACCTTTCCTGAGATATAGCCCCTGATGGGGGTAATATCTTCACACAGTTGGGTCAGACTCACCGCATCAACGAGCAATCCGGCCTGATACGATAGGCCTGAAGAGAGATCGAGGGATGCGGCACCGCTGAGCTTTCCTCCGAACATCTTAGCACTAAAACTGCCGATCTTCAAAGTGCGGCCCTGCTGCTCCAGCCTGAGCGAGATATCACTGAGNNTCAAAATCAGCCCGTTCGAACGAAGGCAATACCGTCGGCCGTTCCTTCCCGGCTGCCGAGTCGTAGTGCACAGGTAACGTTCCGTTGAGCGGTCCGGCCGAATATTCACCGTTTTCGCCTTCGATCAGGATATCCCGCAGAAGCACCGTGCCCTCAGCAGTTGTCACGTCATTGCCATATGTTGCATACAGCTGCAAGGCAATGCTTCCCTCAAGTCCTGTGTAGAGGAGGGGATCCGGGAACATATCCCAGAATGCCGTCCGTATGTCGTTCAGATTCACCTCAGGCATGGTAATGCTCAGTTTTAGTGATCGGTCGCTTTCAGCGAAATGGCGTATTGTCCCGGAAAGCGATAACGACAGATTACCGGTTGTCGCGTCAGCCCTGACTTCCATGTCCTTTCCCCTGAAGTTCGCATCTGCATTGACACGTGCATCTTTTATGATGTTCCTGTTTTCGGCATTCGTCACCGTGAGGTTCATGCCTTTCAGCGACCCTGCCCCGGTCAGGCTTTCCGCAGAGGCAACGATGCCCCTGAAGGTGAGATGGTCTATCTTACCGGTCGCGTCGTATGGCACGGTGATTAATGACCTGACAGCGCCTGAAGCCCGGCCGAGATCGATATGTTCAGCGGTCATCTCTATATCTGCCGGCAACGGGCCGTCTTGCGTCGATCCTTGTGCCGACAGGGTGACCGTTCCTTTGAGGAATCTTGCTAAAGCTATATCAATCGAAAATCTTCTTCTGTCAAAGCTGCCGCTGCCGGAAATCAGTTCAACTGGCGTATCACGAACTGCTGCCTTTTGGAGCAGGAACGACAGCTGGCCCGAAAGGGCTTTCCCCTCTCTCTGCAGGGACAGCATACCGTCCAGTCCTGACAATGCCGCTCTCTGTTCCGGATATGCTGCGCTCATGTTCTTTGCTTCAATAAGATATTTTTCCTTGCTGTCGGACCAGGCTATTACAATTGCGTCCGCAGCCGCATGCAGCAGACCGCTTTCAGCCTTTACGCCCTGCAGGACCGTCTTCCTGCTGCCATGATCGAACCCGAACCCAAGAGAGAGCTTCCGTAATGCGAAATTCTCATAGCTCAGGTCGGCAGCTGCCAGTGCTATCTTGCCGGAGACGGTTGCCTTTCTCACCATGCCGTCGAAGGTGATGACCGCGTCTTCCATGACGAAGGGTTTGTTGTTCATTGCGAGATCGACCGCTGAAAGATTGATCGTCGACGACAGCGCAATGTTATCCGAAACCCCTTTTCCCTCAAGAGCAAGATGTACCGCAGCAGGCTTCCCGAGTATAAGGCCCCCTGCCTTGTGTATCCGGGCAGAGGCCTCAGCCCTCACTGACATTTCCTTGTCCGAGGCGAAGACCAGCCTTCCGTTAATGGCTGCTATCCCGACTTTATCCATGTCCCATGAGCCGCTGCTGATCACAGCCGTTCCCTGAGCCGCCGGCAGAGTGCGGGAAAGGTTGCCCTTCAGGTGTATCAGGTCAGAGGTGACGATCCCTCCAACCTTCACGCCTTTCATAATATTAAGTGCAGAGAGGTCAAGGCTCTCGATCTTTAACTCCGCTTCATAAGACGGTGACTGCAACAGAGAATGGATGGAGCCCTTCATCCGGACCGTCGAGGCTTCCCCGGCCCTGAGTACTGCCCTGTCGACAGTAAATGCATCCGCCGCAAAATCGAGAAACGCATCAGTGCGCAGGGAAATTTCCCTGTCGCCTTTTCTGAACAGGGAAAGCCCTGTGTTCCTCAGGCCCGCTTCAGCGCTGAGCCTCACGCCTTTATCCCTGTCGCCTTCAGCATGAAGTGTCACATGAGCCTTGCTTTTTTCGATATCCATCCCATAGGGGGCAAGCTTCTGTGCGAGCAGGGAAGGATCGCTCATATCAGAGGAAAGGTCGATGCTGAACTTCCTTGACAGGTCTCTGAGAAAAACCCATCCCTCCGCCGTCAGCCGGTTATCGCCCAGAAAGGCCAGTGATGCCTTCATGATCGTTTTTATCTCCGGTTCGGAAGAAAGTCCTTTCATGGTGACGTCGATATCCCTGATCGTAAAAAAAGGATCAGCATTGACGCTGAACCGCGCATTGTTGATATTCAGTGCGTCCACCTGATACGTTGTTCTGCCTTTCTGCGAAAGGAACCCTATGAGGCCGTCCGATATGTTCAGGCGACTGTTCGTGTCGGTAACGAGGGTAAGTTCGGGAGACTCGACCGATATGCCTCTGAATGAGAACATTCCTTTAAACAGCTCCCCATAGCGCAAAGAAAGATGTACGCCGGATATCCTGAGCAGATCCCCCTGAGCAAAGCCATCGGGGTTCCGGATGATGACGTCCCGAATGGTAATTCCTGCGGTAGTGCTCAGAGAAATATCCCCGATCTCGACCTTCTGTCCTATGAGGGCAGTGGTCTTGTCCGAAATCCTTGCTATGAGCGTCTTCTTGAGTGTCAGGAACTGAGAGTAGGCGATGATGACGGCCAGGATCAGGAATGTCCCGAGGAATGCCGAAAGGATAGAGCAGACCCTGCTTTTATTGCGCATCATAGTCCCATTTTACCTGCAGAACAGGGAAATGGGTAGAGCGGGGATCAGGCGCCTGTTACATCTGCTGCCAAGACGAGATCGTGCAGCGTCCGTCTTTCCAAGGATTCGGCGATGGCATCATCAATGCCTTTCATGATGCCATCCACAGCCGTGCCGGAAGCAGCGGCCTTCCCCGAAATATGGATCTCCTCTCCCGCGGTCCTTACGGCGGATATGACCTCATTCAGGGTTATGATCCCGAGATCTTTCGCAGGGAGATATGCCGCCGGTTCGCTGCTCGTCGTCACCAGCAGCCCTTTTTCTTCGAGGATGGAAAGGACCTGCTGAACGAGGTCGGCAGGTATACCCAACCGCTGAGTAAGAGAATCGAACTCCCACGGCTGTCCATTCTCATGGAAGCTGCGGCCGACAAGGAACATGATAGCGAGCGCAAGCTTTTCTCTCGTTCTCCCGCTCAGGACAGGGACCCTGCCTTCGACGTCAAGCAGCTGGGGATGCTGGGCAAAGAACGATATCCTGGCGCCGATGAGCAGGGTCAGGAAGTTCCAGTAGAGCCAGATAAGGAACAGGATTAGCGTCGCAAATCCTGAATAAATGGCCGAGTAGTGCGCAGATGTCGTAATGAAAGAGGTAAAAATCCAGCCGATCGTCTGCCAGAGGACCGCGGCTGCAATGCCTCCCGTCAGTGCTGCCCGGAAGCGTACGCGCGTATTGGGCAGAAAGATGTAGATCAGGGTAAAGGCGGTACTGATTAACAGGTAGGGCATGATCCTGCTGACAGCGTAGATGATGAACCCGAGCAGGTGGACCGTCATGAGCTTCTGCATGATCGAACTGCTCATCAGCGACGCCGTGATGCCGATGGCCGAAAAGATGAGGACCGGCCCTATGAGCAGGACGCTCATGTAATTGCTGAAACGCTGGGAAAACCCCCGAGTCCCCTTGATATTCCAGATATAATTCAGGGCACTTTCGATTTTCTGGACCATGGACAGGACCGTATAGACGAGAACGGAAAGGCCGATGGACCCCAGTACGCCGATCTTGACGTTTTCTACAAACCCGATGATCTTCATGGAGATGTCCAGGCCGCTCTGCCCCAGCGGTTCGAGGAAATAGTAGAGGAAGATAAGAAAACGCGTATGGACGCCGAAGGCCTTTAACACGGAGAAGCTTACGGCCAGGAGCGGGACAATCGAAAGGAGGGTCGTATAGACAAGGCTCATAGCCCGCAGGATAAGCTGTTCATCCGTAAGACCTATGAAAAGGATGTACAGGAGGCGAACGGCCCTGATCTTCAGAGGAGTCCCCTTGCCGGCAGATTCGCTGTCTGTTTTCCAGAGCTTTTTGGTAAAGAATGCGTCTATCTTCTGGCCGATGTTTGCCATTGCTTCAATCTTAGCACAGGTCGGACACGGTCCGAAAAAAGAGGCGAAAAATCCCGGGACGCGCGCGCCGCTTTTCTCAGCAGGGTATTACAGATGCCGTACGATCTTGTCCTTTACCTCAACAAACGTATAGGCATACGTTTCGGCTTTCCTGCCGAAGCAGGTGCCGAGGCTTTCATAGAGCGAGATCTCCAGTATGTCTACTTCCCGCCGTTTTATGGCTTCGGAGGTCTCCTCAAAATAAATCCGGTCTCCATCGACATTCACCACGGTGACCCCTCCCTTGCCGCTGATGAGGAGAAACACCGCCGCAGCCCCGGTCTTGTACCCGAAGTTCACGTCATAGGCAGAGGACCCGCCGCAGCGAACAAGGTGGCCTGGTGTTACTTCCCGCACTTCAGGGATCTCATACACCCCCGGTGCATACATGCCGGACTGTTTCATGAAGTCGGCGACCTGGGGGTCTGTCTTGAGTCTTTTTTCGAGCTGCTGCCGGACAAATTTGCCTGCACCGGCAAGCTTCTTATGGCCGAAGGCGTCCACGCCCGCAGACTCGTCATAGAGCATCTCGCCGTTTGCGTTCTTCAGGCCCTCTGCAACGACAATGATATAGGTCCCGGCCCTTACATCACTTCTCATGACCCGGCCGAAATAGGTTGTTTTCATATGGTCGTAGACAACATCGAAATCTACCGGTATCTCCGGGATGAGTATGCAATCCGCCTCAGCGCCGATGCCGCCGCGGAGCGCCGTATGGCCCACATATCTTCCGAATACCTCGATGACCAGCACGCGGTTGTGGCTCAGTCCTGTTGTCTTGAGGTCGCGTGTGAATACCGCGATCCTGTTGATAGACGAATCACCGCCGACGCTGTACGGCTGAAGATCGAGGTCCATGGTTTTCGGTACATGGATGCAGGGAATGCCATGAGAAGTAAGGTCGACCACAACGCTGCCGGTGTCGTCACCGCCGCTTATTACGAGCGCATCGATGCCGAACTTCTTGAGTCCGTCCTTGATGCGGTCATACTTCTTGTCGTCCTTGATCTTGCTGATCTTTACCCGAGAATGGCCTGCCTCTGATCCTGCAAGTGATGCCTCGATGCGGCTGACGCGCTCAGCATTGAGATATACGACTTCAGGCAGTTCCACAAGGTTGTAGAGCCCTGCATAGCCGTTCGGTATGACGACCGACTCGATACCCAGGGCGTATGCCTCTCTGGCAACGCCTTTGATGACTGCGTTCAGGCCGCCGCAGTCGCCCCCACTGGTGATAATCCCTATCCTTTTTATCGGTGCCATGAAACCCTCCTGAATATGGTAGGTTATATATACCGTGAAGTTTATACCATACCGGGGCGATTTGCAAAGAGGCAGGCAACCTGCCGGAAAGGGTATGCTATGCCGATGAAAAAGGTGTTCTACGGTATTACATGCGCAGTTCTGGGCTTCGCAATGCTCTTCATCCTGAACGTTGGCGGTGCTGCGCGGGATGTGCCGTCAAAGGCGCGGAACACTGCTTCGACCTCCCGGTCTGACGGAAAGAAGCATAATGTCGATATCGGGCGGCTGGAGAGGAAGATCCATGGCCTGATCAACGCGGAACGGAAAAAAAAGGGTCTTGCAAGCCTTTCCTGGAATGAGAGCCTGAACAGGATAGCGCGCGGCTATAGCAGGGACATGGTGGAAAGAAGGTTTTTTTCCCATAATGACCCTGACGGCAGGTCATTCATAGAACGTTACAAGGCAGGAGGTTTTGTGTGCAAGCTCCGCAATGGCAATGAAACCTGTCTCGGTGCGGAGAACATAGCCCAGGACAACCTCTACTCCTCGGTCGTATACCGCAACGGTGTCCCGTCCTATGATTGGAACAGCGAGGACGAGATCGCGGCTTCGGTGGTGAAGCGCTGGATGCAGAGCAGGGGCCACCGGGAGAATATTCTTACCTCGTACTTCAAGCGGCAAGGCATCGGCATCGCTGTATCTGACGACGGCAAGGTCTACGTGACCGAGAACTTCTGCTGAGACGAAGGCGCTCGTGATCTGATTTAGCCAGTATTCTTTTGTTGACTTCACCTACAATGACGCAAAATCGATGGCAAGCGAAAAGTGAGGAATACCGAAAGGAAGGTTTAATGCGGCAGTTAAGCCGCCGCCCGTTAGGGCGTGTCCGTCTTGACTGCCTGGTTCTCGAAGGCGCGTTGCGCGCCGAGAGAAGCAGGCAGTCAGCCGCTTACCGCCGGGATTCCCATTCGGCGCGCAGCGCCGGATGGGAACGTGAAGCATCAGCCGGTGGGCCACAGAGGACGGATGAAAATGAAACCACGTTTATTCCCACTCGGCTGGATGCATTTGTTGTGCAATTCCTCTATTTTTTTGCAAAAACCGTTTTGTCACCTTTTCTTGGTAGTATGTGCCATATGTCTTCGATAAAAACTGTTGCCTTATCGATACCTGGTAGTACGATTACATTGCTATCATCACTGGGATAACAAAAATCGTCCCAATGGTTTAACAATAAGCCCCAGTCAGTTTTTACGCAAACCGTAGCACCCCAAAAAAATAAAAACTAAAGATGCCTCAGTTGCCGGAATTTGTTGTCTCAGTATAGATAATACTCTTTGATCTATATTTTCTTGATTGAATTTAAACGATTGGCCCTCGGGCCACTGAATGAGCTTCTGAGCATAAAGCTGACAAAGATGGTGTTCGTGAAGTTGTGAACTGGGATAAACATATTTTTCCCATAGCTTGAGACTTTCACTTTGCAGAACAGGATGAAAACGATTAAATTCATCTGTAGACAGCTGGGTGTATTTGTCCGCATCGCTAAAACGCCAGATCAATGCAAAGTTTTGGAGAGTGGGATCGCTGGGTATCATTTTGTTATTATTTCAGTGCACAACAATTTACTATACGAACTTACGGTTTTCTGATTCATTGGTCAAAATATATCATAATAAACTCTCTGAGTGAACAGAAAACCAATAACATCGGGCGGGAATAAAAAGGGTATTTCGTATAATCTGGTAATAAAGACTAAAGGCGCACTTCGTATAATCCGTAGAATTTGGCAGATGGCATCAATTACCAAAAGAAACCTTCATTAGTCGGTCAGGTCCTCCGACGCAAGCCTTCAGGAAGGAATATCACTTCTCAACTCCAGCGATGAACGAGTACAAAACAGAAAAATATGATGAATAAGCATTGCGATAAAAAAACAGCTTAGAAAAGAAAATTATCCCTTCTGCTTTAGAGCTTTTAGCCTTATCAGTTCTTGTTGAATTTCTTCAACAAACTTTTCCAGATTGTGTTTATGTTCAATCTCCTGATCGGCAAGTTTTAAGAACATTTTGCGTGTTCCCTCGTGTTGTGTGGTATGAGCTAGATCTAAGTAAAAATGATATGCTGCATCCTCCTTTGGAACTGCTATAATCAACGCCTCCATTCGTTCCTCTAGTTCCTTTATTTGCTCCTTTATTTTTTTTTCTTCCATATCTTCAACTCCTTTCTTTCTTTTGGGAACCGAACATCTTCAGTGGGTACCGCCAAAAACAAGTTTGCCACCTAAATACCCAAGATAAATGACATTTGGTAAGATAGCAAGGTTTAAGACAAGAAAAACGATGCGCAATCCTCCCGCATTTTTTAACACGTCAGGATGGTAACCGTACCAAAGGCTACAGGTAATCCCTATTCCTAATAAAACCAGCCCCAAAACTTGCTTCCTGCTGAAAATTCTGACTTTAACTCCCTTGTATTTCTGCTTCCACTCAATAATGCCGGTCATAAAAGAAATTGGAACGGAAAAGGTAGCTATGATAATGAGGTGAATCCCCCCGGGTTTACCGGA
>DKBO01000190.1 GCA_002448975.1 Nitrospiraceae bacterium UBA6898 | reverse complement strand
CTCTTTGCCGTACCGCTGCGGGAGGTGGTCAGGATCCATGCCTCCTCGGGCACGACCGGCATGTCGACCGTAGTCGGCTACACGAAGAACGACATCAAGACATGGTCTAACCTCGTGGCCCGGGTGCTCACCGCAGGCGGCGTCACCAAGGACGACGTGGTGCAGATCGCCTTCGGCTACGGTCTCTTCACCGGCGGCCTGGGCCTGCACTATGGCGCAGAACGTGTTGGCGCATCGGTCATTCCGATCTCGAGCGGAAATACTGCCCGTCAGATCAAGATCATGCAGGACTTCAAGACAACCGCCCTCGTCTGCACGCCGAGCTATGCCATGCTGATCGCCGACACGATCCATGAGATGGGCATCAACATCAACTCCCTCTCCCTGAAATACGGGCTCTTCGGCGCAGAACCCTGGTCGGAAACGATGCGGCAGGAGATACAGGACAAGCTCAAGATCATCGCCACGGACAACTACGGCCTGAGCGAGGTGATGGGTCCCGGTGTTGCCGGCGAATGTATGGAGCGGAACGGTCTGCATATCAACGAGGACCATTTCTTCGTCGAGCTCATCAATCCCGAGACACTGGAACCGGTGCTGCCCGGCGAAGTGGGCGAACTCGTGATCACCACGCTTACAAAAGAGGCGTTCCCGGTCATCAGGTTCCGGACCCGCGATCTTACCCGGCTCATCCCCGANNGACCGGAAAGGCGCGCTGGACGATGTAACCGTCATGGTCGAAGTGTCGGAATCGATCTTTTTCGACGAGATGAAAAAACAGCATGAGCTTATCGAGACTATTAAAAAGCGTCTTTCCTCGGAATTGAACATCTCGGTCAACGTAAAGATTGTTGAGAAAAAATCCCTTGAACGGAGCGAAGGCAAGGCGAAAAGGGTAATAGACAACAGGAAACTCTAGGGCGACGATTCGCGGGATTCGAGGGGCCGGAGGTCAAGGGGAAGACATCCTAAAGAGAGAGACAGTCGATTCGCTCTGCATTGAGCGATCTCACGTGAGAATGCCGGCTGCACTGGAAGAGCGTTACGCAGGATCACCCACCATTGACACGGACCGCTCATTGATAGCACCATGCAATGAAGTGTACACTTCCTCCGGGCACCCACACCCGATACCTGATAGTTTGGACTGCCTCAACAGTCGTGGATTACCGAAAATAACTGACAGACATGAGCTTGCTTCCTGTTTCTCGATGCCTTCCTGAAAATGGTAACGGTTTCAAATTCCCCATCCTCTTTTTTTCATCCGATACTCCTCACGCGGACCTATCGCCCGGAACGTTGATTTCCCATAGATACCTTAGCTTGACTTCATAATCCCAACGACTACATACTTGTGTCATTGATACATGGAGGGGGTCCGTGCCAGATAGAACACTAAGCGATGACGCTGCATATAAGGCTTTATCCCGTATAGCACTTTATGTCATCATTCTCGCATTGACTGTCCTGGCCGTCGATATCTTTTCCCTCTACGACGGATTCAGCGAAGGCTTTTTAGGGAACTTCCTGTCGGTGGATCGGTCGGGCATCAAATTCAGGGTCTTGACACTGCTCGCCCCTTTTATCTTGATTGCACTCGGCTATCTCATCAATGAAAAGGCAAAACTCCTCAAAAAATCTGATGCAGCAGAAAAGGAACTACGGCAACGGACCCTCGAACTGGAAAGAGTCAACGAGCTCTTGAACCGGGAAAACCGTGAGCGGAAAAAGGCCGAGGACCTGCTCACAGAGCAGGCCTTTTACGATTCCCTGACAAGTCTGCCCAACCGGGCTCTTTTTATAGATCGCCTGCACAGTTCGCTGGAGCGCAAAAAGCGATATCCGGATTATTCCTTTGCAATTCTCTTTCTTGACCTGGACCGCTTCAAGGTCATCAACGATGGATTGGGGCATATGATCGGGGACCAACTGCTGATCATGCTGGCGCAGCGCTTGAAGAAACACGTCCGCTCCCTTGACACGATCGCGCGTTTTGGAGGCGACGAGTTCGCCGTGCTCATGGATGACATTAAGGAAATATCCGTGGTAAACGACATTGCCGAACGGTTTCACAGCGAGATGAGATCCCCCTTTTCAATATTCGGTCGCGAAATATTTACAACGATGAGCATAGGGATCGTGATGAGCAATACAGCGGCTTATACCAGGCCCGAAGAGCTGCTTCGCGACGCCGACACGGCGATGTACCATGCGAAAGAGCGGGGCAAGGCGTGTCATGTGACCTTTGACGCAACAATGCATGCCAAAGCTACTGCGGCACTCTGGGTCGAGACGGAGTTGAGAAGGGCAGTCGAAAAGAATGACTTTGTCGTGTATTATCAGCCTATCATAGCGGTAGAGGAGAACAAAATCACCGGATTTGAAGCGCTTCTTCGTTGGCAGCATGCGGAGCGCGGGATCATAACCCCTTCGGAATTTATCACGGTCGCAGAAGAGACCGGTCTGATTCTCCCCCTCGGCGAGAGCGTTATCCGAGAGTCATGCCGGCAACTGAAGACATGGCAGACAGAGTTTCCGTCTTGTCGCGACTTGACCGTCAGCGTAAATGTTTCGAGCAAGGTTTTCTGTCAGCCTCATTTCTTCGATTTTGTGAAAAATGTTCTTGAGGAAACCGGTCTTGAAGGATGCTGCCTGCGCCTTGAGATCGTGGAAAGAACGCTGATTGAAAACCCCGAGCCGACTGCTGCATTGATCAAGCGGTTTGAGGAGTTAAACGTTCGTTTTGACATCGACGACTTCGGCACCGGA
>DKBO01000077.1:242-5704 GCA_002448975.1 Nitrospiraceae bacterium UBA6898 | reverse complement strand
CGGAAGTATGCCAACCAGACCCTGCTGCGTTTCCTTGCCATGGGGGCGGTGGCGATGATCAGGGACGCCGGCTCTGCGGTCAGGTTTGCACTCCATCTTGACCATGGAGACACCTTTGAACTCTGCAAGTCCTGCATCGACTCGGGTTTTTCCTCAGTCATGATCGATGGGTCCCATCATTCCTACGAGGAGAATATCAGGCTGACGAAGCAGGTCGTGGAATACGCCCATGCGCAGGATGTAACGGTAGAGGGTGAGCTTGGCGTTCTGGCAGGCATCGAAGACGAGGTCTCTGCCGAGAAATCCACCTATACCAAGCCCGAGGAGGTAGAGGACTTCGTGGGCAAGACAGGGGTCGATTCCCTTGCCATCTCCATCGGCACGTCGCATGGCGCTATGAAGTTCAAGCCTGAACAGTGCACTCGTGACGATCGCGGCGTTCTGGTCCCTCCCCCTCTGCGCTTTGATATCCTTGAAGAAATCGAGCGGCGAATACCCGGCTTCCCGATTGTGCTGCACGGCGCCTCATCGGTCATCCCGGAGTATGTGCAGATGATCAATGCAAACGGCGGCAAGCTGAAGGATGCGGTCGGCATCCCCGAGGAGCAGCTCAGAAAGGCGGCAAAGAGCGCGGTCTGCAAGATCAATATTGACAGTGACGGACGTCTGGCGATGACCGCCCTTATCCGCAAGGTCTTTACTGAAAAGCCCGCAGAGTTCGACCCGCGGAAATACCTCGGCCCGGCACGTGATGAACTGACGAAGATGATCATCCACAAGAACAAGGAAGTGCTCGGATCTGCAGACCGGGCTTAACGCTCCCGTAGGGGGCGGCTGAGCCCCCTTTTTTCCTGCCATGTGCACTTTCACCGCCCGACTACGCGGCAAGTTGGACGACCGCGCCGGTACCAGGGCAGTATTTTCTATTATTTTCAAACGTTTTTTGTCCTTTTCTGCATTGACACGTGCATGGAAAAACTGATAAAATTCTTTTTATTTTTCAAACGGAGAGGAGTGATATATGCATGCCCTCAATCAGGGTGCGCGAAAGCGATTCGTTCGAAAATGCTCTCAGGCGCTTCAAAAAGCAGTGTGAAAAGGAAGGGATTCTTTCCGAGGTCAGAAAGCGCGAACACTACGAAAAGCCGAGCGTGAAAAAGAAAAAGAAGGCCATAGCTGCGCGCAAGAAAGCCGCAAAGAGAATCAAAATGGGGATGAGATAGCATGTCCCTGCTGAAACGGCTTGATGAAGATCTCAAGGCAGCGATGAAACGCTCGGACGCGATACATCTCTCTGCACTTCGCATGGCTAAGGCAGCTATCAAGAATGTCCAGATAGACAAGGGCCGGGAGCTCTCTGACGAAGAGATACTCTCGGTCCTTGCATCCATGGCGAAGCAGCGGCGCGAGTCCATAGAACAATTTTCCCTTGGAGGCAGGGAGGAGCTTGCCGAAAAAGAGCGGCAGGAACTTGCCGTGCTGCAGGCATATATGCCCGCGCAGCTTTCGCCGGATGAGGTCGAAAAGCTCATCGTCCAGGCGATACAGGAATCGTCTGGACGTTCGGAAGCGGATATGGGAAAGGTGATGAAACTGCTCATGCCGAAGATAAAGGGAGTTGCGGACGGCAAATGGGTCAATAGCCGGGTGAAAGAGCTGCTCTCCTCTTCCGGCAGATCAGCCTGATGACCCTCCGGGAGCTCTATCAACGGGCGATCGAGACCGGCATTGCCCATGATCCGCGGGGCCGCGATGCCGTAAACAAGGAACTCCGCCGCCTTGAGAAGGACTACCAGGATCTGAAGAAAGAGGAGCAGGACCTCTTTGACCGTGAGTCGCTGCAGAACCCCTATGCCGACTCCCGTATCCTGCACGGCAATGGTAACGGGGAAGTGCAGCGGGTGCTCGTCGGCATCGACATAGAGGTCGGAGAGCTACTTCTTGCCGACCGACTGAGGGAGCGGGGCGAAAAGATCGATCTCGTCATCGCGCACCATCCCGAAGGCATGGCATTTGCCAACCTCCCGGCAGTCATGTATATGCAGTCCGATATCCTCAGCCGCTTTGGTGTGCCGATCAATATTGCTGAAGACCTCATGGAAGGCAGGGCGAAGGAGATCGAACGCCGGCTCATGCCGGTTAACCACAGCAGGGCGGTTGACGCGGCGCGGCTTCTGGACATACCCTTTCTCTGTCTGCATACGCCTGCAGACAACATGGTCGTCACCTTCCTCCAGAGGATGTTCGACGAACAGGCGCCGTATACGCTTTCTGATGTCATCGATATCCTGAATGCAGTGCCGGAATACCGGGAATCGCAGAAGAACGGAGCCGGCCCTAGGATCCTTCAGGGTTCCAAGGCCAGGAGGGCGGGGAAGATCTTTGTGGATATGACCGGAGGCACGGAAGGGTCAAAAGATATCTTCAAGAGCCTGACTACGGCAGGGGTGAATACCATCGTCGGCATGCATATCAGCGAAGAGCACCGGAAGGAGGCCGAAAAAAACCATCTGAATATCGTTATCGCAGGACACATCTCCAGCGACAATCTCGGCATGAACCTGCTGATAGATGCGTCTTTGGAAGGCTCCGGCATCGATGTCCTCTCCTGTTCCGGGTTCTCGCGCATCAGCAGATCTTCCTGAGCGCCCCTCCTGCGGCAGAAAAGCGACCTGCCATGGTAAAATATCCCGGAATAATTCCGGTCCTGGGAGCATATGAAATCAGACAGGGTTCTTGAAGAAATAAAGGACAGAATAGACATTGTGGATTTCATCTCCGACTATGTCCAGCTCCGGAAGTCTGGGCAGAACTGGAAAGGTCTCTGTCCGTTTCATTCCGAGAAGACCCCGTCGTTCATGGTCAGCCCGTCAAAGCAGATATTTCATTGTTTTGGCTGCGGCGCAGGCGGAGATGTCATAGGTTTCCTGGTGCAGTATGAGCATCTGCCTTTTCCCGAGGCGCTTCAGATGCTTGCCCGCAAGGCGGGCATCCAGCTGCAGGCCGTCACGTCTGACAGGAAAAGGGTCGAGAAGGACGAGCAGGTCCGGAAGGCCCTCGGCGATGCCGCCGAATTTTATGTCAGAAAACTGAAAGATTCGCGATCCGCTGCGGAGTATGTCCGGAAGCGCGGAATCAGCGGGGAGACGGCAGAGCTCTTCAGGATCGGCTATGCGCCCGCCGGGTGGCATAATCTTCTGCAGTACCTGAAAGGCAGGGGATATCACGATACGGTCGTCAGGGATGCCGGGCTTGCGGTTTCCGGTGAAAAGGGTATGTATGACATGTTTCGCGACCGCATCATCTTTCCGATCATGGGAATACAGGGCAGTGTGACCGCCTTTGGCGGGAGGGCCATGGACAGCAGTCTGCCGAAGTATATCAATTCGCCGGAAACAGCGGTCTTCAAGAAATCAGAGACCCTGTACGGCCTGTTCACGGCGAAGGAAGCGATCCGGCAACAGGAGCGGGTGCTCATGGTCGAAGGATATATGGACGTCATCATCTGTCATCAGTATGGTGTCCGGAACGTCGTGGCACCGCTGGGCACCTCGCTTACCCCGGGTCATCTGCAAAAGCTGAGGAGGCTGACCAAGGAAGTGGTTGTCGTATTTGACGGCGATGCCGCCGGCATTGCCGCTGCGCGCAGGGCCCTTCCCCTGCTTGGCCAGAACGATTTCCATGCCAGGATCCTCCTGCTGCCCGATGGTGATGACCCGGACAGTTATTTGAGGAAGCACGGGAGCGGGCCGTTCAACAGCCTGCTCGAAAAAGCGCAGACCGTAATCGATTTCCTCTTCCGTAGTACGAAGGGACGCAAGACCGATGCGGTGCGGGAAGCTCTGACCGTGATCGCAGAGATGAAAGACAACCTGGAAGCCGAGCAGATGCTCGTGGAACTCTCCGGCAGGACCAGGATTCAGGAGTCCACACTAAGGGCGGAGTTTCAGAAAGTAAAAGGAAGAAAGTCCGGAGAGCAGGTCACGTCGGCGGGACGGCGTCCGGTCACTGCCGGGAATGCAGAAGAGCGGCTCCTCCTGAGCGCGGTCATCGCCTTCCCGGGGAAGGCCGATGCAGTACTTGCGAGGATTGACCTGAACGCCATGAGGGATCCGGCTGCGGGAGCACTTTTCCAGAGGATTGCCGGGGCATCTGACCGGGGCAATCTGGCCTCGGTGCTTGAAGGTGCAGGGGAAGAAGAACGGCTCCTCTTTACCCGCCTTTCGGTCGATCCGGGCTTCGACACCGCGCTGGTCGACCGTGTCATAGAAGACTGTTTTGCGAAGATCGAGAAAAAGAAGCTCGAAGAGCGTCTGTATCAGGCGCGTGAGGCAGAGGATATTCACCTGATCAACGCACTATTGATCGAAAAGAAACAATCCATTAAGGGAAAGAGACATGAAAGAATATAACGATTTCAACGAGAGCGACTTCAACGAGTACTTCGAAGAGTATGATTTTGATAAGGAGAATGTTTTTGACAAGAAGGATGAGGATGCCGAGGATGAGGTGATAGAGGAGGAAGAAGGGCGCAAGGACCAGACGCTCGAAGGAGAATATGACCCGATCAAGGTTTACCTCAAGGAAATGGGCGGCGTACCGCTTCTGACCAAGGCGAACGAGGTCGAACTTGCCATGAAGATAGAGAAAGGTAAGGAGAGGCTTGCTCGGGTTATCTTCACGCTTCCCTTTGCTCTAACGAAGCTCATTATGCTGGGCAAGATGGTCGAGGGAGGAGATGCGCCGCTCTGGGATATCATCCAGAACGGCGAGGAAGAGATGGAAGAGGATCTTTCCTATGAGAAGAAGCGGTTTTACGAAATCACGCTGAAGATGAAGGCACTTTCCCTGAAGCGGAGGCAACTTCTGAAGAAGCTGAGCGAGGCGGGGAAAAATCCCAGCCGGAAGCTGCTGAAGGCCCTCGGCGACAACCGGGAAAGGATCCTGAATGAGGTATATGAACTCCGGCTGAAGGACGACGTGATCCACGCCTTTTCCGAAGAACTGAAGAAGGCGGTCATGCATCTTGACGAAGCGCATACGTGGCTTCAGTTTGCTGAGCAGAAGGCGGCATACCTCGGTTTTGAGCTGAAAGGGCGCGGGAAGGGGAAGGTACCGAGGAACGTCAAGAACAAAGCGGTCGCCGAGGAGATCATGCAGGTCCTGGAGGAAAGCGAGACCCTCAAACGGACAATCGCGCAGACCGAGGAATTCATCGGCGCGAAGTATGAGGACATGCGGGAGGCGCTCAGGGTGCTGATAGAGGAGGAGCGGAACATTGATGATGCCAAAGGGAAACTGACCGAAGCAAACCTGCGGCTTGTCATAAGCATCGCCAAACGGTATATCGGCAAGGGGCTTGGTTTTTCGGATCTGATCCAGGAAGGAAATATCGGCCTGATGCGAGCCGTCGAAAAATTCGAATACCGGCGAGGGTACAAATTCAGCACCTATGCCACGTG
>DKBO01000077.1:0-219 GCA_002448975.1 Nitrospiraceae bacterium UBA6898 | reverse complement strand
TCTCTTGAGACGCCGGTCGGTGAAGAGGACGACAGTCATCTGCGGGACTTCATAGAAGACAAAACAACACTCTCGCCGCTGGACATTGCAATCCATGACGATATGCGGAAGAACATCGACTTCGCTCTCGCTACCCTTTCACCAAAAGAGCGGGATATCATCAAGAAACGGTTCGGTATCGGCGATGAGGTCCCGCATACGCTCGAAGACGTCGGCAAC
>DKBO01000226.1 GCA_002448975.1 Nitrospiraceae bacterium UBA6898 | reverse complement strand
TACTTGGCCCCGAGTTTTTTGTGGGATGGAAATTTCACTGGGGTTTCCTTGGTGCGCTCGTCAATCACCAGTGGGACGTCACCGGTTGGAGCGATTCCAAGACGAGTATTACCGGCGGCCAGTATTTTTACACGATCAATCTCAAGAACGCATGGCAAATACAGGCTCAGCCGACCTGGTCCTACAACCACGAAGCCGCCAGCGGCAACAAGTGGTCCTTTCCGCTCGGCATTGGTGTTTCCAAGACCATTATTGCCGGAAAGACGCCTTGGAAGTTCTCGCTGCAGTATTGGAACTATATCGAATCGCCGGATGCCTTCGGACCGGAGCAACAGGTCCGTTTTCAGGTCGCACCGGTGGTGCCGCTACCATGGTAGGGAAAGGTCGATTTGAGGCGGAAAATTTCGGCCTCTCCCGAGAAATTCTGACAATAAAGTATGTAAATTAGATTAGAACGGAGAAAGGAAATGTTTCAAAAATCAATCTTACTATTGACGTTATTGCTATTTTTCACGGTGTTTGATGCCCCATCCCTCAAGGCTGCGGAAACCACAAAATCCGGTGAGGAGACAACAGCCGCGACCTCGTTGAAAAACCGCAAAATCTCACTGGCAGAAGTTGCACCGGAGCTTTATTACCAGCTCCGGCGCTACCCCAAGTTCTATGGCGACCCGAATACGATTCATGGCGGTCTGCTGGAACGCTCCTACCTGCTGGACAACGTCGGCGGCAGCCGTGACTTTCTGGTCGATCACGGCATCTACTTCGATGTGAGTGTTACCCAGTTTCTTCAGGGAAATGTCTCGGGGGGTAAAGACAACGGATCGGCCCGGTACAATGGAACCGCAGATTACTGGCTGANNCCAACTTCGATGCGGCCATGCCGACGCATAATGTTTCCGAGTCCATCGTGCTTCCCGAGCTTTACCTGGCGCAGGCGCTCCCGGCGAATTTCCTGCTGATGGTGGGGAAGGTCAACTTTTCCGGCGCCGGAGACACCAATCTTTTTGCCAATAACGAGCGCACCCAGTTTTCATACACCGGACTGGTTAACAACCCCATCCTGGGTGCCTTTATCCCCTATACGCCCTTGGGTGGCGCCATCGCCTGGGCACCCAACAAGAAGAACAATGTGACCTTTCTCGCCACTCAGACCAAAGGCGACGCCACGACGAGCGGATTCGACAATTTTGACGGGAAATATACGCTCGGTGGGCAATACCAGTTTTCTCCGACAATCGGCGAGACCCTGCCGGGCCATTATCTTGTTCTCGTGGGTTACAGCCATAAAGATTTAATAGCTTTCGACATTGATCCGCGCCAGCTGATCGGCCAAATTATCGGGGTTGTGCCGGTTGCGCAAAAAACGAATAATTATGCGTTTCTTGTCAACTTCGATCAATACCTATGGGTCAAGGGCGGAAGTCCTGCGGAGGGACGCAAGCACCTGCCCCCGGTCGGGATAGGTATCTTCGGGCGTGCCGGGTGGGCGCCCAAGGATCGCAATGTCATCGATCAGTTTTACAGTTTCGGCATCGGTGGATACGGCATGCTTATTCCGGGAAGGGACAACGACCGCTGGGGGTTGGGCTGGGCCGGGACACATATCTCATCCGACCTGCGAAACGCTCTTGGACCTCTGGGCAGGAGACTCAACAGCTTCGAGCATGCTGGAGAGGTTTTTTATAACTTCCAGGTGACGCCTGCAGTTCATCTTACGGTGAATGCTCAGGTCATCGACTCCGTAGTAAAAGCGACTGATACGGCTTTTACTATCGGTACGCGTCTACAGGTTGATTTTTGATACATACGCAATTTAATGGAAGGGGAGAGTAGTGACCAAATTATGAAATGGAGTTGCCGTAATCTCTCTTGCGAGGCTGAATCGGAGGTGAAAGGCGTATCGTCGCTTGCACTAGACGTTGGTTACAGGAAGGACCTAAGATCTTCATCGTTATGTAACATCCTGCTCGAAATAAGCAAGACCATTTTCTCAGCGTAGGCCCCTGACACATCTGCACCTTTGAAAATATGATTAATTATGAAAAATCACCAATGCAGACGAAAAGAGACGGAATATTGCTTTTCAGAAACTCTTATGCGGAGTATAATGAAAAAATTGCAGTAATTGAGTAGATCTGTCTCATAAGGAGGAACAAAATGAAGAAATTACTTTTGGGTTCGATCCTTCTCGCGTTGGCAATTGTTGTCCCGCTTTCTGTGAGTGCAGAGGTAAATATAAGCATTGGATTTCCTCTTCCGCCACCTGTCGTTTTCTCGGCACCTCCGGAGGTGATAGTAGTACCTGATGCATACGATGTGTACGCTGTTCCAGACGTCGATGTGGACATCTTTTTCTGGAATGGCTGGTGGTGGCGTCCATGGGGAGGTCGTTGGTATCGTTCATATTATTATGACCGGGGTTGGGCGTATTAC
The DNA here is from genome assembly GCA_002448975.1 of Nitrospiraceae bacterium UBA6898. Taxonomy (GTDB): domain Bacteria; phylum Nitrospirota; class Thermodesulfovibrionia; order Thermodesulfovibrionales; family UBA6898; genus UBA6898. The sequence goes on along the minus strand of DKBO01000226.1, from coordinate 32,486 downwards.
GATAATGTTCCCAGCTTTTATTATGACGTAGACCCAGGGTGGAGAGGATACTATAGAGACCGTCATTGGCACGGACACCGCTGGGACTATGAACGGGTTCCCTACCGGCGACTTCACAGCAACTGGAGAAACTGGAAAACTAATCGATATTGGGAAAGGCATAGAACCTGGGGCGTCCAGAGCTATCGACCTCGACCGCAGTACCAAAGGCAGGAATTAAGACGTCAAAGGCAAGAGGAATATCGGAAGAGGCCTGAGGTAGAGCGACATAAGCAGGAGAGACAAGAGTACAAAAAACACCAGCGGCAGCGACCAGATTATCAGAGACAACAGCACGAAAAACAACCCCAGAAACAACGGGATAAGCATTATCAACAGCAACAGCGCCAGTCGGAGGATCAGCAGCGGCAGAGAAATCATCAACCCCAGCAGCAGCGTTCCGAACCTCGGGGGCAGCAACACCAGGGGAAAGGACCAGACCGTCAGTCTCATGGAAAGCATGAAAGATGGGATGAAGAACCGAGACGATAGAAAAATGGGGGGTAAGAGTTCCGGGACATCGTACATTTAAGTAGGGACAAGTATGACATTCATGAAACTGATGAGACCACCTGTGATGCCGCAGGTGGTCCGACTAGTTCACAGTCCGCCGCAAAAAGAATAACAGCTTATTCTATGTGAGGCATAGTGTCATAGATCTTGGTCAATTTCTCGAGGTACGCTCAGAAGGAGCCTTCGCGGCCGTCCTCCACCTCACCGGCTGGTTCAGAATCAGAAATTAGATGCCGAACCATGAGTCGGGTAATTATTACATATGACCATGCTCAGTTAGCAAGAAGTGAAATTGTTGCGGGTTTACATGAACGATATAGTTACCGGAGATTGAAACTGTCGTTAAGCCCAGGAAGGAATGTATGAAGCATTGAACATGAAAGAAGGCAGTGCCTTAATTGAGAAGTTCACTATCTCTCGATAGTCGTACTCTCTTCAGATTTATGGATTAACCGCTGTTTCTCAATTTTTGCTGAGAAAGACATGGACATGATCACATAGTACGTGCTGACTAAAATAAGTATTAGAATAAGAAACGATAACATTAGCTTTGGTCTTCTATAGATCAAGAAAACGAAGACGACAGCTGCTAACATGGCTATCAGTGGATTGTTTCGCAAGAAGGAGACAACTTGTTCTGTATATCCATGCAAGTCCAAAGTAGCTTCTCCCGTATTCTAATTCTAATTGTACTCTGCACAATTATATCAGGTTTACAGGGGGAGTGTTACAGAAAGGAGATCTCGTCGCTCTTTTCAGATGAATTTGACTTTTTAATCGCTATGTTACGGCCGGAGAGGCTGAAGGACATGATAATGAAGCGTCGGAATCTGCAGCCAGGGGAAAAGGTTCTCCGCTTATGGCTTATCCGCCCCAGGGCATAGTGTCATAGACCTTGGTCAACTGCTCGCGGAACTCCCGGAAGAAGCGTTCGTGGCCGCGTTCCCAACCGGCGAGCATCGAAAGCGCCTCTTTGGCCTTTCCTTCTGTTTGGCCCGCCATCTTTTCATAGAACTCGCTCAGATCTTTCTCGATCAGCCAAGCCATGCTGAAGACCGTAACATCCGAGACCATGGATTCAAGGAGCACCTGCTCTGAAAACCCTGCTCGTGCTCGGTCATCAAAGAAGTTGGTCCGGGGCAGGACGATCTCTTTTTCAAGGGTTATCTGGCCAGGCCCCCCCTGTTTCAGGCCGCGCAGAATATTATTGATGAAAAGGATATGCTTCTCTTCCTCCTCGATCACACGCTTGAAGGCGCTTACGGCCGCTCCCCAGCCCATGCGCGCCAGCGCAGCCTGAAAAAAACTCTTCCCGGTCTCTTCCTGGTTCAGTGCATATTCGAAAATCCTGATAAGGTTCTGTTCAGCGGTCACGGGCTCCTCCTTCTCTTGTATACGCCTTATTCTCCGTTCAATCCCTGAGCAGCAATAAACTACTTGAACGTTGTCAGGATGTAGTCTGCGATCTTCTGCGCCTCGTCATCGGAAATCTTGTATTTATCGAACATTTTCATGCCGGCCAAGTTCTGGGGATGTGTCGGTGCTGGTCCGGGGTTTCTCATCTTGCTGATGATATCAGCAGCGGTCGTGATTTGGTTCGCTTCGCGGTCCTGCCTGCTCAGGGTCTTTTTCGGGTTCAGGATATTCCCGCCATCGCGGTGACAGGCTGCACAATGCTCATTGAACAGCACCTCGCCCGTATTTTCTGCAGCAATACCTGTACCGGCAAAAGAAACTATGCAGAAGGCTCCTGCAAAGAAGAAACCCAACAGTTTGAAACTCTTCATAACTGCTCCTTTCAGCGATGGAATAAGAATAAGCGGTGATCGCTTCCTGATGGATATCACTCTATCATACCGCCATTCCCTTTACAATCAGTCGCACCCGGAAGGTGGGATGCTCAGTCCTGACCCTCTCCGGGAACTTCTGGTGCATAGGCAAAACTCTCCGAAGTAAATGCCTGTATGCTGAAGACCAGTATCGAGACGATCCCCCAGGTCAGGCCGACAACAACACCAAGGTCGATAATGCCCCGCCAGGGCTGCGAAACCGCGCGGACAAGAATTACCAGGAGAATAATGCCGGCAGTAACGGAAAACGACGTGATCTTTCTCTTCTTAGTGGCATGAAAGAATCCCATGCAGAAGAGCGGCGCGAAGAGGACACGGAAGAAGGAGGGATTCTTCGTGAGATATTTTGCCCGCGCTGCCACCCGGGGCGAGAACCGCTGCTGGAAGGCGCGATACCCTTCAGCATAGGCCATGAAAAAGAGGACAAAGAACAGAAAAATCCAGTGCTGCCACTGCCAGGGTGAGGCAAAAGCGCTGAGCGCCGCGCTCGAAAGCCGGTATACAGCGCTCGAAAGCAGGAGTATCACCCCCGTAATGCCCCAGACCGCTCCGATCAGCCCCAAGCGGCAGGACCTCCTCTGTGTTTACTCGCCCGGTTCATAAAACCCTCCTCAACTCCAGCCTCTGCATCGACAATTACTTGCCCTTGCCGGGGTCTTTGCTCTCGTCGAAGACCTCGGCATTGATGTTGTCTGATGCCGGGCCGCCGCAGCCCGGAATGTAGCAGGTAACATCGATATATTCACACCGTTCCTTGCAGGAGGGGCAGATATCAGGCGGTGTGTCAGCTTTAACGGTATTGCCGCATGCATTGCATTTCCATATTGTCATAGCATCTCCTTCTGCACGGTTTATCTGCCAAAACTGACACCGATGGATTCAGCAGCACGTACCATCTCACTGTCGGGGTCAACGAGCTTGATCTTTCTGACAGCCTTTCCGATCGGGACCGACGTGATCTCCGGTGGCTTGTAGGAGACCATATGGCCAAACCTCTTCCGGAAGACCAGTTCTACAGCCTTCACACCGTACTGCGTTGCCAGAATTCTGTCGGCTGCACAGGGGGACCCTCCCCGCTGCACATGGCCGAGCACGGTAACGCGCACATCCATGCCGGTCTGTTGTCTGATCCCGTCCCCCACGGCAGCTGCTGCTCCGGAAAAACGGATTGCATACCCTGATGGATCCCTTTCGATCACCGCCATCTTTCCGCGCAGCGGCCGTGCCCCTTCGGCGACAACAACAATGCTGGAGCAGCAATGCGCCTGTTTCCGCTCGGCAATCTTACGGCAGACCCTGTCCATGCCATAGGGGATCTCGGGGATAAGGATCACGTCAGCGCTGCCGGCTATGCCGGCCTCAAGAGCTATCCAGCCTGCATATCGTCCCATCACCTCGACCACCATAACCCGGTGATGGCTCTCTGCTGTGGTATGGAGCTTGTCAAGCGCTTCAGTCGCCGTCTCGACCGCAGTCGTAAAACCGAAGGTCACATGGGTCTCGGACAGATCATTATCGATCGTCTTCGGAACGCCGACCACAGGAACACCCTTACGAAAGAGCCTGTTTGCTATGGCAAGGGAACCGTCGCCCCCTATGACGACAAGAGCATCGAGCCTGAGCTTTCGGATATTTCCTATGGCCGCGTCGGAGAGATCTTTCTCTGTCGGTTTTCCCTTTTCGCGCACCTTGACCGCGAAGGGGTTCCCCCGGTTCGTGGTGCCAAGGATCGTCCCCCCACGAGACAGGATGCCGCGCGTATTCCAGGGCTTAAGCTCCTTGGTGTTCTTCTTCCCCAGCAATCCTTCGAACCCATCGAAGATCCCGATGACTGTCCATCCGTACTTGAGGGTCGCACTCCTTACAATTGCCCTGATCACGCCGTTCAGACCCGGAGCATCACCTCCTCCGGTAAGGACCCCTATCCTCATCAGCTAACCTTGGGCGGTCTCTGTCCTGAGCCAGCCAAGATATTCCTCGAAACCGACGACGATCGGCAGGGCAATGACCTCGGGGACAGAGTAGCTGTGAAGTTCTTTGACCTTGCGCACCACATCGGAAAACAACTCTTTTCTCGTCTTGGCTATCATGAGGACTTCTTGTTCGTCCGCTACCTTGCCCTGCCAACGGTAGATGGAGCGGATCTGTTTGACGATGTTGACGCATGCAGCAAGCCTTCCCTCGACGAGAGCTTTTGCAATGCCGGTTGCTTCATCCTCCGTTGCAGCGGTTATAAGCACAACCAGGGAATCTGTCATAGCACTCCTTCCGCAAACTTCCCCTGCTTCATGAGAACCGTCTTTTTTCCTTTTCTGTTGGTCATCTGCACCGTCGGCCGGAAAAAAATGAAGTCCTGGTGAAACGGGGTCTGGACCTTGCCGCCAAAAGAGCTGTTATCTCCAAGGGCGATATGAATGGTGCCGAGGATCTTCTCCGATTCAAGGATGTTATCCGGCCTTTTCGCCATGTCGTTCGTACCGATACCGAACTCGGCGATATTCCTGTTCTCGATCCGTTCAGAAAGCTTCATTTCCAGGTCCAGGGCGTATTTCTCTTTCCCGACAACATCTTCCACCAAACCATTTCTTACGGTAAGCGTTACTGCCGATACGAGTTCTCTCCCCGGGGCCCATGCGAGCACAAGCTCTCCGTTTGCTGTCCCCTCCACAGGAGCAAGATATACCTCGCCGGCCGGAAGGTTGCCGAACGCCCCGGGAGCGTTTAGCAGTCCGGTATCAATACCTGCTGCCCTCCCTGCTACGGAAAAGGATATGTCCGTACCGTTCGGTGTCTTGATAGAGATGAACTCTGCACCGGAAACCTCCTTGGCGACCTTCTTTGTTCGTGCAGCCAGAGCCTTCCAGTCAACATGCATGGGACCTTCGAGCATGTTCACGTCAAAAAGCGGCATGCTCGCATACCGCGTGCAGCATACACGTGTCAGCATGTCCCGGAAGCGCGTATGGCTTGTTGAGAAATACGACAGGGCAATGACCGCATCCACTGCGTCAGCCTTGTGCCTTCTGATGACATCTTCCGCTGTCGTCAGCTCTTTGTCGGTCATTCTTTTTGCAAGGAGCCTGTCAAGCAAACGGTGTTTGCGCAACGCAGCCACTGCCTTCCTGCCGAAGGCCTTTTCCCAGGCCATGGCAGGGGGCTCAACCCCATGAGCCCCGGCAGATGCATATTCGAGGCAGACCACTTCCCGTGCGACCGTTTTGCCCATCTCCGCTGCAAGAAAGGCGATACAGGAAAGTCTTGTCCTCTGTTCGACAGCCCCACCATCGAGGTGTTCCTGTGGGGCAGGCCTGTCCGTAAGGACCAGGACCCGTTCGTCTCTTTTTACCGAGAGATTCTTTGTGAATATGTTCCTGAGAACGGTGGTAATCACCGGGGTCCCTCCCCCGGGAATAACGTTATGGCTGATAACGACACGGAGCAGGAAATGCCTGCTAAAAAAGAAATTTCGATCATGCAGAACATGCCCTCCTGGTTAAGCACTCACTACAGAATATATTGCGTGGTGCCTTGTTTGTCAAGGCGGGGAACAGGTCCGGACTAGAAGAAAAATTCCATCTGTTCAAGATGCTCGCCGGGGAAACTGATCGGATAAAAGTTGTCGAAACAGGCGGAGCAATACCGGTCGGCACCAGGCACGATCTTCTTGAGACCGTCCAGATCCAGATATGCAAGCGAATCAGCGGTCACATATTTTCTTATCTCTTCAACCCCGTGGCTCGATGCGATAAGCTCCTGCCGCGTTGGGGTATCGATTCCGTAATAACAGGGCATGATGGTAGGAGGAGAACTGATCCTCAGATGGACTTCCTTCGCACCCCCGGTCTCCCGCAGCATCTTGACGATCTTTTTGCTCGTAGTACCCCGCACAATAGAATCATCGATCACGACAAGGCGCTTACCCTGAATAAGCTTCTTTACCGGATTCAGCTTGATTTTAACGCCGAAATGCCTGATGCTCTGCTTCGGCTCGATAAAGGTCCTGCCGATATAATGGTTCCGAATGAGACCAAAATCAAAGGGTATGCCGCTCTCTTCAGAGTAGCCCAATGCTGCAGGAACACCGGAGTCCGGGACAGGAATGACAAGGTCAGCCGCAACCTTTGATTCCCTTGCAAGCTGCCTGCCGAATTCTTTCCTGATCTCGTTGACATTCTGCCCGCCGAAAATATTGCTGTCAGGTCGGGCAAAGTAGATGAACTCAAAGATGCAGAACGCCGTCCGAAGACTCGGAAGAATCTTTTGCGATGTCATCCCGTTATCAGTGATGATTACCATCTCGCCCGGCTCAATGTCACGGATGTATGTGGCACTGATGAGGTCAAGGGCGCAGGTCTCTGAAGCCACCACATATGCGCCATCGACCTGGCCGACACAGAGCGGCCTCACGCCGTACGGGTCCCTGACCGCAATAAGTTCCTTTTCCCGGAGTATCAGGAGACTATAGGCCCCGCTGATCTCCCTCAGAGCCTGAACGACCCTTTCTGCAAAGGTATCTCCCTTGGAATGCGCGATGAGATGAACGACAACTTCGCTGTCCGACGTTGACTGAAATATGGCGCCTTCATCTTCAAGGGTCTTCCTGAGTTCAGGTGCGTTGACAAGATTGCCGTTATGCGCCAGGGCCAGCGTTCCAAGAGAGAAGTTGGCAACAATCGGCTGCACATTCTTAAGGACGCTGCTGCCGGCCGTGGAGTAACGGTTGTGGCCGATCGCAATATGGCCGGGGAGTTTTCGCAGTCTTTTTTCGCTGAAAATGTCCGCAACAAGCCCCATGGCCTTTTCAAGATAGAGCTGCCTTCCGTCAGACGAACAGATGCCGGCTCCCTCCTGACCCCTGTGCTGTAATGCATAGAGACCAAGATAGGCAAGGTTTGCTGCTTCAGGATGTCCGTAAACGCCAAAGACGCCGCATTCTTCGCGGAACTTGTCAAGAGGGACAACGGAGGAAGTATAGCGGCCCTTCTTGCAGGGCTGCGGGGAATGCGTGCAGGCCTTCTTTCTTGTGCTTCTCCTCAGTTTATGGTGCACGGGCGGCGGACACTTTCTCCGGGAAAATAAAGTGTTTTATTTTACCATAAACTCCCTTCCGGTTTTGCGAATATGTGGATCAGGCATGCCGTCGCCGCAGGTTGACAAAACTAGATCTGATACGATAGGGTATTTTTACTATCAGGAACTGAGGCCCCTTCGGAGGAACTGGAGGAGCCGAAAAGAAGCAGAATATTACGACAAGCCATGAAGGCATGCACCTGAAGGTGCGGCATTCATGGCTTTTTATGTGCGCTGTTTTCCTAATCCCGCCAAGAAGGCAGGTCCCTCCAGGAAGGGGAGAAGCTGATGCTTCTATCTTTTATTCCACCGATGACTTTGGTGAAAAGCGAATTGTCTTTGGACAGGCGATGCGAGAATCCGGAAGAAAATGCGGTGCATCAGAGCGAATGGTCGGCTCATAGCAATATTGGCTTCAGCCGGGACGAGGACTCTGCAGGAGAGAGGACGGATCTCCGGTCGTATTCTGTTGCCGGCTCGGTTAAACTTAGTGCCGTAGCCGACCTGGGAGCCCAGATGAACGCCGCTAGAGCGTCAAACACGGATCCTGCGGGTTCTCTGGCAGGGTTCATCTTTACGCCGTCGGATAAGGTCGCCCTCGGTCTGGGACTAAAACTCGGCCTGAACAGCGCTGAAGCCGATCACTCAGTCCGCGGCGGCATAACATTCAGGTTGTAGGAGGGATACCATGCATATGGCTGATGCCTTACTTTCACCGGCTGTTGGAGCAACCTTCTGGGCAGGATCGTTGGGCGCTGTCACCTGCTGCGCAAGAAAGCTCAAGGAATCGATGGATGAAAGTATGATCCCGCTCATGGGTGTGCTTGGAGCTTTCATCTTTGCTTCTCAGATGATCAATTTTACGATCCCCGGGACAGGGTCGAGCGGACATCTCGGCGGGGGAATGATCCTCGCTATCATCCTGGGGCCCTATGCCGCTTTTATTGTCATGGCCTCGGTCCTGACCGTTCAGGCCTTCTTCTTCGCAGATGGCGGACTCCTTGCCCTTGGCTGTAATATCTGGAACCTCGGAATTTACCCGTGTTTTATCGCATATTCCCTCATGTATCGGCCCATCGTCCGGCAGGGAAACAGCCCTATGAGGATTACGGCCGCCTCGGTTATAAGTGCGGTCATCGGACTGCAGCTTGGTGCTTTTTCCGTTGTTGTTCAGACACTGCTTTCAGGCCGGAGCGAACTCCCCTTCGGTGCATTCCTTCTGATGATGCAGCCTGTTCACCTTGTCATCGGGCTGGTCGAAGGATTTGCCACCGCAGGTGTGATCAACTTCGTCAGGGCTGCACGTCCCGAGATACTGGAAAACGTATTGTCGGCGCAGCCCCTTTCTTCCGGTGTTTCGACCAGAAAGGTCGCGGTGGGCTTACTGGTAGTCGCGGCAATAACCGGTGGGGCGTTGTCATGGTTTGCATCTGCCAACCCGGACGGACTTGAATGGTCAGTAGAAAAGGTCTTCGGCAGGCCTGAGCTCCCTGCGCAGGAACAGGGGATAGCGCCGGCACTGAAGTCACTACAGGAAAAAACAGCGGTTCTGCCCGACTACGGGTTTAAAGAGCCTGATAAGGCTGATAAAAACAGTGTTGGATCATCCTGGCCGGCTCCCGACCCGGAGGCCTCTGTCTCGGGAATTGTCGGGTCTGCCATGGTATTGGCTGCGGTCCTTCTCATAGGACTCGCCATCAGGTTACTGCGCAGAAAGCCGTCGTAATGCCTGATTTTTGCTATGAGTTCCTGCGAACAGCAGAAGGGACATGCTCGGCTGCTGCACGGGAGGAAAGGGATAACGTACTGATGGAATTATATAGTAATCACCGGGAGAATAGAGGATATGTCACGGGAAGACATGAGCGTGCAGGAACAGACCACCGCTCATGTGGGTTCGTGACACAGGAAGCGAATCGTACACTGAATTGCGAAGCCACTGTATCCCCGGCGGCGTCTGCCGGAAGAACGGTCATGCGAATTTTATCTCCGCATGTTTGACCGGGAATATTTCAACCTCGGATATCTCGATATCCTGTCCTACCGGGATTCGGTTATCCACAGGCTTGACCCGCGGACAAAACTGGTCGCCGCACTGGCATTCATTGTCACGGTCGTCTCATTCCCGAAATATGAAATTACCGGGCTGCTGCCCTTTTTCCTTTTCCCGGCAATGCTTTTTTCCCTTGGCGACATCCCGGTGAGGTTCATCGTAAAGAAAGTCCTCCTCGTATCAGCTTTTGCTTTTTTCGTCGGTATCTTCAACCCGCTGCTCGATCACCGACCGCTGCATGTTATCGGAGGCATAACGATCTCCGGGGGCTGGATTTCTTTTTTTTCGATCATGCTGAAGTTCTTTTTGACGGCTACATCAGCCTTGCTCCTGATCGCCACGACATCATTCCCCGGCATCTGCCATGCACTGCAGAAGCTCGGCATGCCTGAGATTTTTGTATCCCAGCTCATCTTTCTCTATCGCTACATCTTTGTGCTTGCAGAAGAGGCAATGAAGATCATACGCGCAAGAGATATGCGCTCCTTTGGTAGCAGGGGACGGGACATGAAGGTATTCATCCGTCTTTCGGGAATGCTCTTTCTCAGAACTGTCGAGCGGGCTGAACGGATCTACCAAGCAATGCTTTCCCGGGGATTCACCGGCAGACTTCTGACGATGCATTCCTATGGTTTTACTTCCGCGGATCTTGTTTTTCTCTCAGCAACGATCACGCTTCTGTATCTTTTCCGGACGTATAATGTTGTCGGTGCTCTCGGAAGAATATCGCTCAGAGGGCTGGGATAACAGATGAGCCATCACATCGTTGAATTTCAGGACGTCCATTTCCGGTATCCGGACGGCACCGCTGCACTGAACGGGATATCCCTGAGGATCACCCATGGCGAGTCAGTCGGGATCGTCGGTGCGAACGGCTCCGGCAAATCAACGCTTCTGATGCATATGAACGGATATCTCATGCCGCAGGGCGGCGCCATTACCATTGGTGATTTCCAGCTTAATAAGAAGACCCGCCCGGAGGTCCGTAAGAAGGTGGGGCTCATCTTCCAGAACCCGGATGAACAGCTCTTTATGCCTACGGTCTTTGATGATGTAGCCTTCGGTCCACTCAACCTTGGCCTGAGCCGGGATCGTGTCGGGGATCAGGTGACCGCGGCGCTGAAAACCGTTGGCTGCCTTCATCTGAAAGATAAGCCTCCCCACCATCTTTCAGGCGGCCAGAAAAGCGCTGTTGCAGTCGCTGCGGTCATCGCCATGCAGCCGGATATCCTGGTCATGGATGAGCCGGCCTCACACCTTGATCCGAAATCGAGAAGAGCGCTGATAAACCTGCTGAGACATTTTCACCACACCAAGATCATCGCTTCACATGACCTTGATCTCATACTGGATACCTGCGGGAGATGTATTATTATTAAAGAAGGGAAGGTTGTCGCCGACGGCAAGTCTGGAGATGTACTATCCGACAGTCAGCTGCTTGAAGAAAACAATCTGGAACTGCCGTTGTCACTCCAACAAAGGGCAGTATCAACAGGAGGACCTATGGATGAAATAGCCAAACTGCATCACCTGCTCGAACACTGGGCAGAGCACAACACGGAACACGCCAAGACATACCAGGACTGGTCGAAAAAAGCCGAGACCCTCGGCAGGCCGGAGCTGGCAAAGCTCCTGAATACCATAGCCGACGAGACGCTCGCCACGGACGCCCGTTTCCGGGAAGCCCTGGAGCTCTGCAGGTGATCCCATGGCCGTGATCGGAAAGAAGACATTGTGGAGCGGGAAATTCCTCCGTGCCGTCCTGATCGAGTACACGGTCCGCTGCAATTCGAGCAACTGCGTCGAGCAGCGGAACTGGGAGGCTGTCGAACGGACCAACTGCGACGGGGTCATCGGTATCGTACCCATCACCGATGCGGGTGAGGTCATCCTGATCCGGCAGTTCCGCCCGCCTGTGAACGGCTGCGTGGTAGAGCTGCCTGCCGGGCTTGTCGACCCGGGGGAATCCTTTGAAGACGCGGTCCGCAGGGAGCTCGTCGAAGAAACCGGTTACGAGGCAACAGATGTGCAGTTCCTTACGGAAGGGCCCATGTCCTCGGGCGCTTCCGCTGAGATCCTTACCGTCTATGCCGCAACAGGACTGAAACATGTCGGCATCGGCTCGCGCGACGAAACAGAAGATATTGAGGTGATCGTGACCCCTCTGGCACAGGTTGGCGAAAAACTTGAAGAGATGAGAAGGGCCGGGGACCATGTAGACCTGAAGGTCTACGGCATGATCGAGCTCGTGAGGGAAAGGATACTGAAGAGATGAAGAAGATCGATCTGAAGAGAATGGCTGCGAAGAGCGGCGGTGAATATGTCTTCGGCGCGGAGGACACCGGTTCCCATGCCTGTTACATGGTCTACGGGACGCTGGCGCCGGGAGAGAAAGGGCGCCGGATACGGCCCGGGAAAGGACATGAAGAGATGATCGCTGCGGTCAACGGGTCACTCAAAGTGAGCGGCGACTGTTCGGGAACACTCGCTGCTGGTGAAGCGATGCACCTCGTAGGCGAACAGGCCTGCTACCTTGAGAACACCGGCAGCATTGAGATCATCTACATTATCGCCGGCGGCCATGCAGAGCACGGCCATGATCACTGACTGCGAATCTCAAGCCTCTGAACGGACTGCTGCCCGGAGAGCGCTTCCACGACCTGCCTGACCGGCGTGCCGTGCTGCCCGGCCACCGTGAAGATATAGGTCTTTTCCTTTTCCGGGAAGGTGACCAGATAATCCATCCTGATGACCGAGAAGCCCTGTCTGGCAAAAAGCTCACGGATCAGATCTTCATCGCCGGAAGCATCGGTTGTGAGGGTCACATACTTATAGACTGTCCTCGGCATCCGCGCCTCGAGAATCCTGAGAAACCAGAGGGAGATAAAGGTGATGAAAAAACCGCTAATCGCAGCAGCGTACTGACCCGCGCCGACGGCAAGCCCGATGGCAGAGACGATCCAGATACAGGCTGCAGTTGTCAGCCCCTGCACCGTAGCGCCGGTCTTGAGTATCACGCCGGCGCCGAGAAAGCCGACACCGGTCATGGCCCCCGCAGCAATGCGCGTCGGATCGATCCGGAACTGCCCCGCTATGCCGACACTGCCTGCATAATATCCCTCTGAGATGATCATGAGCAGGACCGAGGCAACACAGACGAGGAGTTGGGTCCTGAACCCTGCCGGCCGGCCGTGAGTCTGGCGCTCGAAGCCGATGATGCCGCCGAGCAGCGTTCCAAGGAGGAGCTTGAAGATGATCTCATAGGTCCATGACATAGCTACGCCGTCACAATGATCCGGTAAAACTTCTTTTTGCCGACCTTGACGATATGTTCGCCCGGTCCTAGCTTCAGGTCCGTGTCGGTCACGGTCCGGTCATCCACCTTGACGCCGCCCTGTTTAATGAGACGTGACGCCTCGCTGGTGCTCGTGACAAGAGCCGCGTCCTTCATCAGGCGGGGAAGCCAGGACGCATGGTGGTCGCTCCCGGCCGAGACCTCAAGTACAGGGAAGGTCTTCGTAAGGTCGCTCAGATCCTTCTCTTCAAAGACGGCGTGGTATTTCTCCTCCGCCTGTTCAGCCTCCCGCCGGTTGTGATACCTCAGCACCAGTTCCCGGGCAAGCTCCTTCTTCGCCTCACGGGGGTCCTTAGCGCCGCTCTCCAATCCGAGCTTCATTGCGTTGAACGCATCAACCGGGATGCGGCTCAGAAGTTCAACATACCGCATGATCAGGCTGTCCGGCACACTCATCACCTTTTTGAACATACCGGCAAGTTCGCCGTTCACATATTCGAATGCCGGCTCATTGATGCCGATGTAATTGCCGAGGCTCTTCGACATTTTGTTCACACCGTCCAGACCCTCGAGAAGTGGCATCATGATCACGACCTGTTCTTCAACACCCATAGCCCTCTGCATTGACCTGCCCATCAGGAGGTTGAACTTCTGGTCAGTTCCGCCCAGCTCTATGTCAGCCTTCAGGGCAACAGAGTCGTATGCCTGGAACAGAGGATAATAGAACTCAAGGATACTGATCGGCTGCCGGTTTTTAAAGCGTTTCTTGAAATCTTCACGCTCGAGCATACGCGCAACGGTCTCGAATGCACCCAGCTGCGCAACCTCGATAGCGCTCATCTTCTCGAGCCATTCGCTGTTAAAACGCACCGTTGTCTTTTCCGGGTCAAGAACCTTGAAGACCTGCGTCTTATAGGTCTCGGCATTCTTCAAAACAACTTCGCTGGTTAGGATCTTGCGCGTCTCGTTCTTACCGGTTGGATCCCCGATCATACCGGTAAAATCACCAATAAGAAATGTCACTTCATGGCCAAGGTCCTGGAACTGACGCATTTTTTCGAGCAGCACCGTGTGGCCAAGGTGAATATCCGGAGCTGTGGGGTCAAAACCCGCCTTCACCCGGAGCGGCTTATGCTGCTCGCAGGACCGTTCGAGCTTCTTCCGCAGATCCTCTTCGCTGATAATTTCGACAACGCCGCGCTTTATGGTATCGAGCTGTTTGTCCGGTGAAAGCATGGATTGTATGATACCCGCTGAAGGGAAGGTCAGTCAATTTGGACTGCGCCGCTGCGTTCATGGGTTATCTCGGTAAGTCAATAAATCTGCGAGCCCTTTTTTCATTACATCGACATTGATTCTCTAAACAGGGCAAATATCTATTCCGAGTATTACTATAGGGATATCAAAGATAGGTTGTAAATAGTGGAACTCTTTGAATGCTTTTTCGAAATGCATCATCCCGGAATAAGTCTTCCGACCTCTTTGCAACGCCTTCTGTTTTCCGATCTCGCATAGCACGTTCGCAAACCCTAATGTTGGGGTCACCAGGACACCCATATGAATTTGTTTTGAGACATACGAGAGCATAAATTTGATGTAGTCCTGATAATATGCTCTCGCGTTGCCAAATTCAACTTCGACCTGGATACTATTTTTTCTGTAATCGCATTTTAGTTCAAGCTCAGGTATGGCTTTGATTTCCCGCTGCCAATCATTCTGTGAAAATGCCTTTCCAATTTCGCGGTTGTAGAACGATTGGCTCTCGTCAACTTTGAAGCTGATTCCTTCGATCATTTTTTCAACTTCACCAAAGGTCACGTCACTTTTCAAAATGATCTTATCTGTCTTGTGATACATGGAATCTGCCACATATAGTTTTGCATTATGGGCCATATCAATATAGTGATAGGCCTCAAATTGAAAACATCGGGAGCAACCTTATGAAATTCGATGAATTCGCCGTATGAGCCCTTTCGTGTTGCAGCAAATACGGCATTCAGCCAATCTACGAAAGGTGCGTGTGCCTTGTTGGTGTATTTGATCTGGACAGGCTTTCGTACGTTGTCCAGTCTTCTGAGAACAACACTTGCCGACTTTTCATCAGCGTATAAAAGTGTAATCTCCTTTTTCTTGCCAGGATCAGGACTCTCAAAAAAACTTTCAAAGTTCCGGTGAATTGTGATGCCTTCTTTGAGAGTTGATTTGCCTATTAGATGCTTAAATGTCATCTCTGATCGTTGCCTTCGGCCAGAGCAAATTGTATCTTTTCCTGCGTGATGTTGTCGTTGAGAAGGGTGTCGAGAAAGTATTGAATGCGGGGATTTTCTATATCCAGAATCAGCTTCGACAGAGGGATTTTACGTCTTTTGATTTCTGTAGAAATGCCATCTAAATTTACCTTGAGCGCGTCCATAATTGCCCAATTTTATATGAAATTATGCGAAATAACAAATAATGACTTGAAATGCCACCCATCTAAGGCAGCCATGCGGCATCATGTCCCGTACATGCGCACGGGGCTCAATTTCTTTATCGCCGAGAAGTGTTTGTCGAGCGTCAGCAGGCTCGCATTTGCCGACTGTGCCGCCACTGCTATGAAGCAGTCTGAAAGCCCTGCGACGATCCCTTTTCTCCGCAGATTGAATGACATCTCCCCTGCCTTCTCCCACAGGGCATATGTTTCCGCAATGAATTCAAAGACATGGGCAAACTCTTTGATTGTCGCAAGCTCTTTTTCCGTCTTTGCGCCCTGCAGGAGCTCGGCGTAGATGATTCCGGCGCAGCAGATTGCATCAGCATCCAGCAGCTCAGAGACCGTGCTGTAATGCGGGTCCTTTTTCCTGAAGAACTCGATCCAGACCGATGTATCTACCAGGACCTTATCCAAGACGCCTGTCCCTGTGTCGCAGTTCGTTCGCAGGCGCCGTGAATTCCATCTTCCCTGCCATTGCCTTTATCTTTTCCCTCTTCCGCGCCCGTATCTCATCCCGAATGGCGGTTATGATCGCCTCTGTCTTGCTCTTGGCACCTACCTCGGCCATCAGTTCGTTGACCAGATCGCCAGGCAGGGTTATGGTAGTTCTTGTCATAATAAACCTCCATAAAAAATTAGCATAATAATTTTAGCATTTATTATGCTCCAGAACAAGAAATTGTTCCGGAACCGCTTGATGAAGTATCTTCTTCTGTCCGGCAGGTCTCTGCGTCCCGACACATTTTTTTGGCAGAATGCCGATTCCTCTGTCCGCAATTCCGTGAATTAGTATATAATGAGTGCCAAGATATTTATGTCTGCCATCGTTGTTATACCTGCCCGCTATGCCTCGACCCGTTTTCCGGGAAAGCCTCTTGCACTTCTCAGGGGTATGCCCATCATCCAGCACGTGTATCAGAACTCTCTCAATGCGCGGCGTGCAGCCGACGTGATCGTTGCAACGGACAGCGAAACGATCTTCGATAAGGTCCTCTCCTTTGGTGGAAAAGCCGTCATGACCTCTCCTGATCACCAGTCCGGCACAGACAGGATTGCAGAGGTTGCCTCAGCAATGAATTGTGATATAATGGTCAATGTCCAGGGGGATGAACCCCTTATCAGGCCTGAGATGATCGATGACGTCATTGAGGTGCTTGATGACAGTAGGGCATCTCTCGGCACACTGGCAACACCGATTCGCGACAACAGAGAAATCTTCGATCCCAATGTCGTAAAAGTTGTTTTTGGCCCGGAGGGGTTCGCATGGTATTTCTCTCGTGCACCGATCCCCTATCGCCGGGACGAATGGAAAGCGTCTGTAACCGGTAACGAGTTGCAAGTGATAGTTACACATACGGGGTCTTCCGGCCATAATTCGGCAGGCATGACCTGTGCATGTTTTAAGCATGTCGGTATTTACAGCTACCGGCGGGATGTCCTGCTCAGGATCTCATCCCTGCCGCCATCTCGGCTTGAGTCAATAGAAAAACTGGAACAGCTCAGGGCACTGGAAAACGGGTTTCGTATAAAGGTAAGGGAAACATCAGGTGAAACCATCGGTGTGGACACACCAGCGGACTTAGAAAGGGTGGAACGATGCCTAAATTCATCTTCATAACCGGCGGGGTCTTATCATCACTCGGCAAAGGAATTGCAGCAGCATCGATAGGGGCGCTTCTCGAGGCAGGGGGCCTCAAGGTAACGATCCAGAAGCTTGATCCCTATATCAATGTAGATCCGGGCACATTGAGCCCGTTCCAGCATGGAGAGGTCTTTGTGTCTGATGACGGAGCCGAGGCCGACCTTGACCTCGGCCATTATGAGCGGTTCACCCATATCAGGACTTCGCAAAAAAACAACTTCACCACAGGTAAGATATATTACAACGTCATCTCCAAGGAACGACGGGGAGACTACCTGGGCGATACGGTCCAGGTCGTGCCCCATATCACCGACGAGATCAAGCAGGCGATCAAATCCGTGAGCGATGGCAACGATGTGGTGATCGTCGAGATTGGCGGAACGGTCGGCGATATCGAGAGCCAGCCGTTCCTCGAGGCGATCAGGCAGATGCGGTACGATGTGGGCAAGGAAAATGTCCTGTATGTGCACCTGACGCTTGTCCCGTACATCAAGACATCGGGCGAGCTCAAGACAAAGCCTACGCAGCACAGCGTGAAGGAACTGCGTGCGATCGGTATCCAACCGGATATCCTCCTCTGCAGAACGGACCGCCTCATCCCGCCAGAGGCAAAACGCAAGATCGCGATCCACTGCAATCTTGAAACAGACGCGGTCATCAATGCGATAGATGTTGATACCATCTATGAAGTTCCCCTTGCGCTCAATGCCGAAGGCATAGAACAGCTGATCGTCAGCAAGCTCAATCTGAAAGGAAAAGAAATCGAGCTTGCCCCGTGGAAGGACATCGTCAGGAAGTTGAAGGAACCCAAGCGCGATGTCACGATCGCGATCGTCGGCAAGTATGTGGGACTCAAGGATTCCTACAAAAGTCTCACCGAGGCCCTGACCCATGGCGGCATTGCGAATGACAGCAGGGTGAACTTCCAGTGGGTCGATTCCGAAGAGGTCGAAGTGCATGGCCCTGAAAAGTATCTTTCTGAGGTCGACGGCATCCTGGTACCCGGTGGCTTCGGATACCGCGGCATTGAAGGAAAGATCGAGTCTATCCGCTATGCACGCGAGAAAAAGATCCCCTTTTTCGGCATCTGCCTCGGCATGCAATGCGCTGTCATTGAATTCGCACGGAACGTCTGCAGCCTGAAGGCGAATAGTTCGGAGTTCGATCTGAACACGCAGGCGCCGGTCATCTATCTGATAGAAAAATGGTTCGACTACAGAAAAGGCAAGGTCGAAGAGAGGACAGAAGCCTCCCACAAGGGCGGGACCATGAGGCTCGGGGCATATCCCTGCGTCATCGAACAGAATACCCGGGCCGCTGCCGCGTACCGGCAGAAGGAGATCTCGGAGCGTCACCGGCACCGCTATGAATTCAACAACGCCTATAAGGGAGTGCTCACACGAATGGGGATGAGAATCAGCGGTGCAAGTCCTGACGGTGAACTCGTCGAGATAGTTGAGATCGAGGATCATCCCTGGTTCCTCGGATGTCAGTTCCATCCGGAGTTTAAGTCTCGGCCGACAGAACCCCATCCTCTCTTCAGCTCGTTCATCGGGGCGTCGCTTAGGGAAAAACGCTCTCTCTTCCCGTATGCGAAATCCGAGTCCCAGGAGCTGAACCAGGGTTGAGACAGTCCATATCCGTAGGTTCTCAGACCATCGCTCCGGGGAGACTCTTTCTCGTCGCGGGGCCCTGTGTGATCGAGCATGAGGATATCC
Organism: Nitrospiraceae bacterium UBA6898; assembly: GCA_002448975.1. Classification (GTDB taxonomy): domain Bacteria; phylum Nitrospirota; class Thermodesulfovibrionia; order Thermodesulfovibrionales; family UBA6898; genus UBA6898. The sequence goes on along the minus strand of DKBO01000226.1, from coordinate 13,833 downwards.
TCCTGGAGACTGCCGAGGTCCTCAGGGCGGTCTGTGCTGATCTGGATATCACCTATATATGCAAGAGCTCCTTTGACAAGGCGAATAGAACTTCACTGTCCTCATTCCGGGGCCCGGGAATCGATAAAGGGCTGAGAATGCTTGCCGATATCAGGACCCGGCTCAACGTCCCGGTCATTTCCGACATCCATGCGGTTGAGGAGATTCGACCGGCTGCCGACGTGCTGGATGCGCTCCAGATACCGGCATTCCTCTGCAGACAAACGGATCTCATAATCGCCGCAGCAAAAACCGGCAAGCCGGTGAATATCAAGAAGGGGCAGTTCCTCGCCCCCTGGGATGTAAGAAATATCATCGACAAGTTCACGTCTGCCGGCAACGAGAACGTGTTCATTACGGAACGCGGGGTGTCTTTCGGATACAATAATCTGGTAGTTGATTTCAGGGCATTTCCTGTCATGCAGTCCTTCGGATATCCTGTCATCTTTGACGTGACGCACAGCCTGCAGCTTCCCGGCGGTCAGGGAACCAGCTCAGGGGGACAGCGCGAATTCGCAGAGCCCTTGGCAAAAGCTGCGGCAGCGATAGGCGTTGACGGTCTCTTCCTGGAGGTACATCCTGCACCTGAAGAGGCATTGTGCGACGGCCCCAATATGATGAGGCTTGATGAGATGCGGGGATTCCTGGGAAGGGTCAAGGCGATTCATGACCTTGCTGCGGGTCAGGCAGGCATGAAGAAAGAGGTGAACATATGAAGAGAGCAGTGGCAGGACTCTTGCTTTTTGCCGCGGCCGCACAACTTCCGCTAATCGGATCTGCGCAGGAACAGCCCCCTGTCTATTCCAACCGGGATATCGAGAAATATAAGCTGCCATCGGACTCACGTCCTGTCGAAATAAAGAAAAGAGACGCCCGGGAAGAGCGCAAAATGGATGCGCGCGCGGCAAAGGACAATCTGGAACGGGAGCGCTGGTGCAAACGGACCACAGCACAGAAAAAGAAGACAGAAAAGGCGCAGTATGATGTGCAGACAACAGAAAAGGCCATCCGGCGAGAAGAGGAGAAGGACTTCCGTGGCACCAAGAAGAGCAAGCAGCTGCGAGACAGGCTTGCTCAGGAAAAGAGAAAGCTCACGGTTGAAGAAGGGGCACTGAACGACATCGAGAACGAGGCCCATCGAAAGGGGGTGCCGCCGGGCTGGCTCAGGTGTCAGGTCGACTGATGCGCGCTCGGGGGAAGAGATCATGAACATCCTCGATATCGCGAGAAAGGTCCTGATGATAGAAGCTGATGCTGTCCTCGCTCTCACGCAGAAACTTGACAGCGGCTTCGAAAAAGCAATTGACATCATCTCCGCCAGCAAGGGAAGGATAGTCATCACGGGGATGGGCAAGTCCGGCCTTGTCGGAAAAAAGATCGCGGCAACGCTCTCCTCTACGGGTACGCCCTCTTTCTTCATGCATCCTGCCGAGGCAAGCCACGGTGACCTCGGCATGGTAACAGCCGATGATGTGATCATTGCCATCTCGAACAGCGGAGAGACTGAGGAGATCATTTCGCTGATACCCTTCCTGAAGCGGTTCAATGTCACCCTGATCTCCCTGACCGGAAATCCCGGATCAACGCTCGCCCGGGCATCGGACGTGAATCTCGATATTTCTGTCCGGGAAGAAGCTTGTACGCTCGGCATCGTTCCAACCGCGTCGACGACCGCAACGCTGGCGATGGGGGATGCTGTTGCCGTGGCGCTCCTGACCAAGCGGGGCTTCCGGGAAGAAGACTTTGCCTTTTTCCACCCGCGGGGAAGCCTCGGAAAAAAACTCTTCGTCTGGGTAAAGGATCTGATGCACAGCGGCGATTCCCTTCCGCTCACCTCACCTGAGGCCTCGCTTACCGAAGCGGTCATGGAGATTTCCTCCAAACGGCTCGGTACGACCGTCATTGTCGACACGGACCGAAAGATCCTTGGTGTCATCACTGACGGGGATGTGCGACGGGGAATCGGGAAGTGGGGAAAGGCATTTTTTGACATGCATGCCCATGATGTGATGACCAGAAACCCTAAAACGGTTTCTGCACATGAATTGGCAGCCAAAGTGCTGGGTATCATGGAAAAGCATTCCATAACCTCACTGATCGTGGCTGACGAGGTGAATTCCATCGTCGGGGTCATCCACCTCCATGATATTCTGAAACAGGGCATTGTCTGAATGAAAGGCGGGGGACGCAAGCAGAAGGAAGCACGAGCCGGTGACAAGGGAAAAATCTCTGCGAAAAGTATTGCAAGAAATATCAAACTCCTCATTCTTGATGTTGACGGTGTTCTTACCGACGGCAGTATCATCCTGGACAATAATGGCAATGAATACAAGGCCTTTCATGTGCGCGACGGCCACGGCATAAAGATGCTGCACAGGGCGGGCATAAGCGTTGCCATCATAACCGGCAGGCACTCCAAGGTGGTGGAGCGCAGGGCCCATGAACTCGGCATCACGGAAGTATTTCAAAAATGCCTTGACAAGAAGGTGGCCTATACGCACCTCCTGGAGCAGTACTCTCTGAAGGCCGAGGAGGTTGCGTATATGGGCGACGATATCATTGATGCCCCGATCATGGCGGTCGTAGGCCTGCCGGTTGCGGTGGCTGATGCGGCGGAAGAGGCCAAGAGGTTCGCCTTCATGGTCACAAGAAACCGCGGGGGCAGGGGGGCTGTCCGTGAGGTGACAGACTTCATCCTCAAGGCAAAGGGCCTCTGGCAAGGAATGTTCGATGCATACTTTGAGGATTAACCTCCCGACGGCGCTTACCCTCAGCAGGATTGTCCTTATCCCGGTCTTCGTCCTGATAGTCTATAATCATCCTGTTATTGGTGCTCTCGTATTCAGCATAGCCTCGATCACCGATTTCCTGGACGGGTACCTTGCCAGAAGATCAGGACAGGTCACCAAGTTCGGGATCATCATGGACCCGCTGGCAGATAAGTTCCTGATAATATCAGCACTTATCGTTCTGGTCGACATGGAGAGACTCTCGGCCCTCATCGCCATAATCCTGATCACGCGTGAATTCCTTGTTACCGCGCTGCGCGTTGTGGCGCTCTCAAAGGATATCGTTATTCCCGCGGAAACCGGAGGCAAACTCAAGACCGGCGCGCAGATCACCTCGATCCTCTGCCTCATCCTCGTGGGCACGGCCTTTGACAGGCTTCCCTTTGACCTTTACGACATCGGCATTGTCTTTATCTGGATCGCCCTTATCCTGGCTGTCGTGTCAGGGGTCCAATATACCGTATCCTTCTGGAAGAGGATATGAAGATCATCCTCATCGCCCTTGCCGGTTTTCTGCTCGGCTCCATACCCACAGGCAAGATCATTGCGGGCGGCATGGGGATAGACCTGCGGAAGACCGGGAGCGGCAATATCGGTGCCACCAATGTGCTCCGCAGCGCCGGCAAGCTGCCTGCTCTGTTCACCCTGATCGGTGACATGGCCAAGGGTTCTGCTGCTGTCCTGTTCGCACAATATTTTGAGGTTGGGTATTGGTATGAAGGCATGATCGGGCTCATTGCCGTGCTCGGACATAACTATTCCCTATTCCTGCATTTCAAAGGGGGAAAAGGGGTAGCTACCAGTCTGGGCGTTCTTATCGTCTATGCCCCCCTGGCAGGGCTGGTCACCATCATGATCTGGTTGCTGACCGTGCTCATCACACGGATATCATCCCTCGGTGCTCTCATCTCCTTTTCTGTGCTCCCGCTGAGCATATACCTTCTTGACGCTAAGGAAAAGCTTCCCATTTCGTTTATCATGAGTATAATAGTGCTAATGCGTCATAAGGATAATATCCATCGTCTGATCAGGGGAACTGAGCCAAAAGTGGGCAGGAAGGCATGAAAAGACTAACCGTCCTTGCGCTGCTCTGCCTGATGCTGTTGCCGGATCTGTCCCGTGCAGAGGACTTTTTCGAGTCCCAGCTCAACCGGGGCATTCGGAACACCGACGTCTATTCCTCCCTCCTTATGCAGGAAGCGCGCAGCAACAGGGTTCAGGCAATGTTCCTGCTCAGCAAGGCAAATAAGTATTCGCCTGACCTCCCATCTGTATATTTCAGCATGGCAAAGGAGAAGTTCTCGCTCTCCTCTGCCGGTATCCTGGCCAGCGTCGATTATATCATTGCCGGCTTTGATGCCTATGCGCGGAACTTCTGGTGGTCTTTCAGTCTGGCGGGTGGCGTGTTTTACAGCCTCGTCCTGTCTTTTATCCTCGTTATGCTCATCATCGCAGCCATTCGCAGCATCAGCGACCTCCCCCTCATCGCCCATGAGATTATCGAATCGAAACAGAATATCTATCCCCTCATTGCTCTCTTACTCCTCTCCCTGATCAGTCCGCTCTTGTTTCTGGCAGGTATTCTGGTCATCCTCGGAATGTACATGTCCCGGATGGACAGGTTCGTGGTATACCTTTTTCTAATCGCCCTGCTCTGTTCTCCCTTCCTCTTCAGGGCGGCCTCACGCTTCATGCAGGTAGCTTCATCAGGAGAGATGAAGGCGATGGTCGCCGTCAACGAGTCCCGTGACAATACCTACGCGCTTACCTCCCTAAAAGGCGCGGAAGAGCCCGCTGCGCTTTTTTCCTATGCACTTGCACTGAAACGCGCGGGTCTGTACGATGAAGCACTTACCGAATATCATCGCCTTCTCACGATGCAACCCGATATCCGGCCCTTGGCATATGTCAATATCGGAAATGCCTATGTGGGGTTGAATGATATGGAAGAGGGGCTGCAGAGTTACCAACGCGCGGTCAATTTGCGCCCGCTCGCCTCGGCTTACTACAATCTTTCAGCAGTATCGCGCGAACTCCTTGACTACGAAAAAGGGAATGAATACTACCGGAAAGCTGTCGAGGTTGACCGAAACGCCGTATCCCGATACCAGTCCATGGCGGCGAGGACACCGAACAGAATTGTTGCTGATGAAACGCTCTCTTTCCCGGCTCTCTGGAACCTTGCAAAGGAAACCCGTGGTGTAACCTCTACCTTTGATCTTGTTGTGCTTTCCGCATGGGCGAATACCTTCGCCGCGTGTATGCTGATCGTCGCCCTCTACTACCTGAGCGCTCGTTCACGGAACAAGGCTCATCGCTGCAGAAGATGCAACTCCATATCCTGCCCGCGCTGCGAAAAGCATGTTATGTGGGGGCAGATGTGCTCCCGGTGCTTTCGCTCCCTCGTCAAGCTCGATGAGACGGAGGTAAAGGAGCGTGTTACCCGGCTCATATCCATCTACGAATACCAGAAAAGGCGCAGAGGCATCATGCGGGGGCTGTCCTTCCTGCTCCCCGGAGCTGCTCAGATCTTCGGAGGCAGGGTCCTCTATGGGTTCCTGTTCATGTGGCCGTTTCTCTTTCTCCTGCTGATCCCCTTCACCAATACATATCTGTCATCAGGACCCCTGATATCCCATTGGGTGGTAAACAGCTTCTCACTGTTGTTCGCGGCGTGTGTCTATGCTCTTTCGAATATCATTACCCGACGAAGGATCGTAAAAGGATGGCTTTAGAAGGTTCCCTGAAAGATTTCGGCCTCGCTGACATCCTGCAGCTGATCTATTTCCAGCGCAAGACCGGCGTCCTCTCCCTTGACGGTAAAATGGACAGGGTTAAGCTCCTCTTCGTCGACGGTAACATTGTCGGGGCAGAATCGAAAAAGAGAATGGAAGACAACCGCCTCGGCAAGATCCTGCTGAAGAAAGGTTTCATCTCGGAGGATAGCCTGCAGACGGTGCTTGAGGAGCAGCGCGCTTCAGGTGCACGTCTTGGCACGATTCTCATTCAGAAGAAACTGCTTGAAAAGGAAAAAATTCAGGATATCATTAATGCGCAGATAACCGAGATTGTCCTGCAGCTCTTCGGCTGGAAGCAGGGGGCCTATGAGTTCACTGCCCAGGGCGTTCCCCAAGACAAGGACCTTCCGTTTTCGCTCGACACGCAGCATCTTCTCATGGAGGGGCTCAGGATCGTTGACGAACTCTCCGTCATAAAGGACAAGCTCACGCTCGACACGCTCTTCATGAGGACATCTGCAGAAAGTGCAGACCTTTCCGTCGAAGAAAAAGATATCCTCGGTCTTGTCGACGGGGAGAATGATGTGAGCACCATCGTCGACCTGGCGGGAAAGGACAATTTTGAGGTCTCTAAGATCCTTCTCTCCCTCCTGGAAAAAGGACTGATCAGGTCGGCAGTGGTTGCCCCGGTCGTTTCAGCAGTTGAAATGCATACAAGGGAGAAAGCTTCGCCCTCTTTCCTCGGCTATCTGCCCTATCTTGCTGTTGCAGCCGCTCTTTTCCTGTCTCTTTCCGTTGTCTTTATACAGAAGGATGATATGATGAAGGTTTTTACCGCGGCAAAAAAGGTCGATGATCTGCGCTTCAGGATAGAGGAATATAAGCTGCAGCATGGAGCCTATCCCCATACCCTTTCGGCATTCACCGACGCGGAAGACCCCTGGGGCAATCCGCATATCTACCGCGCATCAGAAAGCTCGTTCATTCTGAAAAGCGCCGGCCCCGACATGACCGAGGGGACGAAAGACGACATCTATTAGCCATGCCCTCCTCTTGCGCCGGAAAGGCTGTCGTCCTCCTCAGCGGCGGCATTGACTCCGCAACGGCACTGGCGATCGCCCGAAAAGATGGCAAGGAGATCTATGCAATAACCTTCGACTATCGTCAGCGGCACTTCAGGGAGCTTGTCTCGGCACGATTAGTGGCTGCCGCATCGGGCTCGGCAAAACATCTGGTTGTGGGATTCGATCTGAGGGACATCGGCGGGTCTGCGCTCACATCGGAAATTGAAGTCCCGAAGTCCAGGCTGAAGGCTATCGGCAAAGTGCCAAAGAAAACTGAACTTTCACCCCGCGCCCCTGCCGCTTCGCCGATCCCCATCACCTATGTGCCTGCCCGCAATACGATCTTCCTTTCATTTGCGCTTGGCTGGGCAGAGGTACTTGAGGCTGAGGACATCTACCTTGGCGCGAATGCGGTCGACTACAGCGGATACCCTGATTGCAGGCCGGAGTACCTTGCCGCCTATGAACGGATGGCGAACCTTGCAACCCGTGCCTCTGTCGACGGCAGGCTTCGTTTCCATATCAAGGCGCCACTCGTCTCCATGACCAAGGCCGAGACGATACGCAGGGGTCTCGCGCTCGGCGTAGACTATCGCCTCACCTGGAGCTGCTATGATCCGCAGCCAGTCAGGGGGCGTGGATCAAAAGGCACAGGGCAACAGGCGGTGCAAAAATCGGCGGATGAAAAACTTCTCGCTGAATACAAACCCTGTAGACGTTGCGACAGCTGCATGCTGAGGGAAAAAGGGTTTAGAGAAGCAGGGATTGAAGACCCGCTGCTCTCATGAGGAGTAGAGAAACCATGAATCAGGAGGTGACAGTTGAACGAGAGGCTCTCACATGAAGTATTCGTAAAGAAGGCGATCGTCAGCTTGATAAAGGAGGGGTTCAAGGGCATTCATACGGTATACTCCGGCTTCAATGAGGCCTTCAAGAAATACTTTGGAGGTGAAAACCCCGTTGAGGTCACCAACAGACTCGCCCAGGAGGGGAAGATCGTCATCCGGCCGGTAAAAGGAGGGGTCATGCTCTATCTGCCCGAAGAGTCTCCCGGAGGGAGAAATGCTGATGAAGCACTCAAGATCATGGGGCTGAAATGAGCAAGAAAAAGGACGAACAGTCCACTTTGCTCTCAAGGCTTCCTTCCGTTGACGAAATCCTGAAAGGCCCGGAAGGATCAGCATGGCTTCGGTCATTCCCGAGGGCCATTGTTCTTCAGGCTGTCCGGGACGTCATCGCCGGGGAAAGGCAAAAGATTCTTGACGGAAAAAAGCCGGGAAGCTCTCTGGCAAAGCTGCTCCCGGACATTGCCGGGCAGATACGCGCGCTTTCCTCATACAACCTGATGCAGGTGATTAATGCAACGGGCATCGTGCTGCATACGAACCTGGGTAGGGCAGTGCTGTCAGAACGTGCCCTTGAGAACGTCCTTGCCGTGAGCAGGGGTTATTCCAATCTCGAATATGATCTTGAGGCTGGGAAGCGGGGTAAACGGCATGTACACACCGGTAGGATCCTCCGGCAGCTTCTGGGAGCAGAAGATGCACTGATTGTCAATAACAACGCGGCTGCGGTGTTCCTCTCCCTGAACACGCTGGCAAAGGACCGCGAGGTTATTGTATCACGGGGAGAACTTGTCGAGATCGGTGGCTCGTTCCGGGTGCCCGACGTCATGACCGCAAGCGGTGCAATACTGCGCGAAATAGGAACAACGAATAAGACCCATCTCCATGACTACAGCGGTGCGGTATCCGAAAAGACCGGCCTCATCCTCAAGGTACATCAGTCGAACTATAAAGTGATCGGCTTCACGGAAGATGTACCGATCAGCGAATTGGTTCGGCTCGGGAATGACCAGGGCGTACCGGTCATGTATGACCTTGGAAGTGGCAACCTTATTGACCTGAAACCGTATGGCATTCATACTGAACCTTCGGTGCAGGAAATCCTCAGGTCCGGAGTCGATATCATCACATTCAGCGGCGACAAGCTCCTGGGCGGGCCGCAGGGTGGCATCATTGTCGGGAAAAAAGACCTTATCGAAAGGATCCGGAAAAATCCGCTTGCGCGTGCTGTGCGGGTCGACAAGATGACGATAGCCGCTTTTGAGGCTACGTTGATGGAGTATCTGGACCCTGACGAGGCGATGAAAAACATACCCGTACTGAACATGCTCTTCCAACCGGTTGAATCACTACGGATCAGGGCCAGGAAATTGGCAGCAGGACTGCGCAAACAGGGAAGCCCGGCCGCTATCTCGGTCATCAAGGACGTCTCAAAGGCCGGCGGGGGCTCATTGCCGGATGCCACTTTCGATACGTATGCAGTGTCGATCGTTCCCTTGAACATTTCCGTAAATGATCTGGAAAAACGTCTGCGATCAGGCTCACGACCCGTCATTGCGCGCATCAGGGAAGACGCGCTTCTGCTGGACGCCCGCACCGTCAGGAACAACGAGATACCGCTTCTGGTGGAAATCGTATCCACAGCACTATCCAAAGCCTGACAGATTTACCGGCCAACGCATATCGCAGTTGTCAGAGCTGCAACACTCCTGTGGCTGTATGCAATAGCGGATTACACGGAAACATATTATAATGGAGTTCATCTCCTCAAAAGGAAACATATCATGCGCTATGTAATTCTCGGCACAGCCGGCCATATCGACCATGGAAAGAGCTCGCTCGTGAAGGCACTTACCGGTATTGACCCTGACCGCCTGAAAGAAGAAAAAGAACGCGGCATCACCATCGATATCGGGTTCGCTGACCTCGCATACCCGGATGACGACCTTACGGTCGGCATCGTCGACGTCCCGGGCCATGAGAAACTCATCAGCAACATGCTTGCAGGCGCCGGCGGCATCGACATGGTACTCATGGTCATTGCAGCTGACGAAGGCATCATGCCCCAAAGCCGCGAACATCTTGCGATCTGCGACCTTCTGAACATACAGTCAGGGCTCATTGCGATCACCAAGGCAGACCTTGTCGAAAAAGAGTGGCTCAGCCTTGTTGCCGATGAAATCAGTTCGTTCGTAAAGGGAACATTCCTTGAACATGCACCGATTGTCCCGGTATCTTCAAGAACAGGAGATAACCTCGACCTCCTCAAAAAAGAGATCCGGGAGCTCGCCCTGACCATTACGCCCAAGACATCCGGCGGTCTCTTCAGGCTGCCGATCGACAGGGTCTTCACGCTCAAGGGATTTGGTACCGTGGTCACCGGAACCGCAGTCTCGGGAACGATCTCCGTCGATGCTCCGCTCGATATCCTTCCGTGCGGCGTAACGACCAAAGTGAGAGGTCTGCACAGCCATGGAAAGGCCATTACCAAAGCATACGCAGGACAGCGTGTCGCTATCAACCTGCAGGGAGTGGATAAAGATGACCTCAGAAGGGGAGATGTTGCTGTTGCTCCTTCGAGCTTTACGCCGACAAAGACCCTCGACCTCTCTCTTGATCTGTTAAAGGACGTGCCTCCGCTTAAGAACAGGGGCCTTGTCCATTTTTACACCGGCACCTCAGAGACCGTTGCACGGGTCATCCTCTATGAGCACGAAGAGCTGAAAGCCGGTGAGCACTGTTTCTGCCAATTCCGGCTGCAGGACCCCGTGATAGCAATGGCAGGCGACCGCTATATCATAAGGAGATTCTCGCCCCTCCAGACACTGGGAGGTGGCGAGGTCCTCGACCCTACGCCCGGCAGGAGAAGAAGAAAAGACGGCATCGAGGACCTTATCATATACAGGACCGGGCAGCTTGGACAGAAGATCGAGCTGAAAATACAGAAGGCAGGCCTCACCGGGATCTCGGTTCCGGCGCTCACTGGCTGGATCAATGCAGACCGCCCGGCAATGCAGCAGGTGCTCAAAATCCTCGAACAGACTGGCGCACTCATCCGTCATGAAGACATCCTCATTCATGTTCATGCATTTGATCTTATCAACAGCAGAGTGCAGGAACTGCTCAGGGCCTTCCATAAGGAACACCCGCTCAAGCCGGGTATGGTCAAAGAGGAGGTGAGAGCTCATCTGAACATGGATACAAAGCTGTTCAACTTCCTGATCTCGTCCTTGAAGGATGTCATTGTTGACAAGGACCTGATCAGACTGAAGGCGTTCACGGTAGCCCTTTCCGGAGCAGCTGAAGCTCATAAGGCAAAAATCCTTGAGTTGCTCACCAAAGGGGAGTTTCAGCCGCCCGCCAAACAGGAGATGGCTGAGACCCTTAAGATGGACCAGAAGCAGATAACCGATATCCTTACCATTCTTGCAAAGGAACGGAGTGTCGTGAGGATCAATGAGTCGGTCTATCTTTCAGCTGCAGCCTACGAACGGATGATATCCCTGCTCAGGACGTTTTTTTTAAAGAAATCCGAGCTTACCGTGGCAGAGTTCCGTGACCTGCTCAATACCTCACGTAAATTTGCCCTGCCTTTCCTTGAGCACCTCGACGCCGCAAAGGTCACCCTCCGCCTCGGCGACGCAAGAAAATTTCTTCTGAAGGGCTGATCTGGGACTGATACCGAAATGATTTGCCCATCGGTCCTGGCATTGCTGAGTCGGGACCTGAGGCTTTATAGTGAGAGAATCTCTTGAACTGCTCATCTTCAGAGCCTGCCATTGCCGTGTGGCCTAAGAAATAATCATCCAGCTGATGGCAGGAGGAGCTGAAGGTATAATGGAATCTCCTTCAAAACTTTATATATGAAAAGGGCAATGAGCGGCTCACCTGCCAATATCACAGGTTATTCTTATGACACATGATCTGAATCACCGCAGACTCCGAAGATCATGAGCTAGGGTTTATGCAGGAATATCCTCAGCAGATAATGGCAAGCAGGCAATGCTTCATGGTACTATTAACGCGCAATCGGAGAGGCAGGTAGGATGGAAGATAGCAGAAAAACAGTAGAACAGCTTCCCAAAGAACCGGAAGCATTGCGTCAGCAGCTTTCAGAGGCCGGATTACAGGAACAATATGAATCAGCCCAGCATTACCAGACGCTGTTGCATAATGTATCAGACGTCATCTATAGCCTTTCGTCGGATGGCATAATCACTTCACTCAATCCAGCGTTCGAGAAGGTCACGGGGCTGTCATGTGCTGACTGGATCGGGAAGAGCTTTACCCAGATAATTCATCCCGATGATCTGCCTCTTGCCTTGGAGAAATTTCTGTCAGCCCTTCGCGGTGAACCTTCTCCAAAGTTTGAATTGCGGACAATCTCATTGTCAGGCAATTACTTAACGGGAGAGTTTACGACTACGCCGCTGATGCAGGATGGAAAAGTTGTCAAGATACTGGGCATTGTCCGTGACATAACCGAACACAAACAGATGGCGGAAAAACTGAAATCCCTGTCACTGTATGATGACCTCACCGGACTGTACAACCGTCGCGGCTTCCTTCCTCTGGCCGAGAAGTTTCTGGGTCTTGCCAGCCGGCAAAAAAAAGACTTGCTGATGATCTATCTGGACTTGAATGACCTGAAAGCTATTAATGATTCGTGGGGGCACCAGGAGGGTGATCAGGCACTCATGGACATTGCGCAGATTCTCAAGAAAACGTATCGCGTTATCGATATTATCGCCCGTATGAGTGGTGATGAATTTGCGGTAATTCCCGTAGGGGCTACAAAAGACGATATTACGAAAGTTACGAGCCGTTTGCAAGAGAACATAGAAATGCATAATGCAGCAAATATACGAAATTATACGCTGTCGATCAGTTGCGGCGTATCCTATTGCGATCCAGAAAACCCCTGTTCTGTAGATGAAATTATTTCTCGCGCTGACCACATGATGTATGAGCAGAAAAGGCTGCGACGCAAACCTTAGCTCCTAAAGCCATCGTCTTTGATCTTGCCCTGTGCCCTGAGTCGCCCTGATTTCATGTCGTGGTCCCTGGGCATTTCTTCATACATCAACGCACAGGACACTATATTCCCCGAAAAGACGGGCATATACAGACTACCACATGGCCAGCTCTTTTTTGTCACCACAGCGGCATGATGATTTTCTCGTTATCCCCGGGAATCGACACCAGCGGCTCATGATATAATACTGCAGGTTACCACCCGTAAAAAGGAGGTTTTATGGGCTTTTTCAGTGAATCGGATCTTCCGGCAAAGCAACTCCTTGATGGAATCACCGTAAAGGCCATATCAGGTGATAATACAATGATGACATTCTTCGAGTTTGAAGAAGATGCCGTGATACCGTCACACAGGCATCCCCATGAACAGATTACCTATGTCCTTGAAGGAGAGCTTGAATTTACCGTTGGGGAGGATACCAAGATCCTCGGAAAGGGTGAAGGCGTTGTGATCTCCTCCAATCAGGAACATCGCGCAAAGGTTCTGAAAGCACCTGCAAAAGCGGTCGATGCCTGGTATCCTCTGAGGGAAGATTACCTGTGATGCTGATGCGGCTTCATCAGATACTGAATGAAGCCCATCCGGTAACACGCTGTGAGTATACGTTAACTGCAGCGTTTGTAGGTCAAATAACCTTTGTCATCAGGTGAAAAAGGAGTACAAACACATGAAGAGCAGCACACAAAAAGTGATGGTCTTGCTCTCTTCGAACTCAGCAGAAAGATTGTTACTGTCTCAGGACCTAGAGTCAGATGCAACAGTCTTACGCTGCGTCTCAAGATGCAAAAACCGCCGAGAAGAAAGGGAAGGCGGGCACCACTTCTTTAAGTCCTCCTGGGTTCTTACAAGTATAGCGAACAGAGGCTTGCGGTTAGCGCCAGACATTCAACGGCAGCATCAGCACCAGGCCGACGTCATGTGGCAGATTCTTCTCTACATCCGAACCGCAGGGGGCTCTGCTGCCGGACGGATTAGCTGTATGGTCAGGCCCCTGTGTTGGAAAGTCCTTCGTTAAATGAGTAAAATATACGCATGAAAAAAATTATCGTTATACCTGTCCTTTTTGTCTTCCTGTCCGTTACTGCGGCATTCTCCCTGCCGGTCAATGAGTATCTGCTCGACAATGGTCTGAAGGTGCTGATCCTTGAGGATCACAAGGCACCGACCGCCACCTTCCAGATCTGGTACCGCGTGGGCTCCCGCAACGAAAAAAGCGGTAAGACCGGCCTGAGCCATCTTCTGGAGCATATGATGTTCAAGGGTACAAAGGAACACGGGCCAAAGACCTTTTCCCAGACCATCCAGAGGGCAGGGGGAATGGAC
>DKBO01000052.1 GCA_002448975.1 Nitrospiraceae bacterium UBA6898 | reverse complement strand
CGGCGAGCCGCATCCGCGCACGCTGGAGCTGATCGAGGCCGTGGCCAAGCGCGTCGAAGCCGGCGGCATCGAAGCCTGGTTCGCGCTCGACCCGGCCGAGCTGCTCGGTGACGAAGCGGACCGCTACGTCAAGATGAGCGATACGCTCGATGTCTGGTTCGATTCAGGCGTAAGCCATGCAGCTGTTGTCGAAGGGGACGAAAGGCTTTCATGGCCTGCTGACATTTATCTGGAGGGGAGCGATCAGCACAGGGGCTGGTTCCAGAGTTCCTTGCTGGCATCTGTGGGAACAAGGAACAGTGCTCCATACCGGACTGTTCTGACGCATGGTTTTGTAGTAGACGGGTCAGGGAAGAAGATGTCCAAGTCGCTCGGCAATGTCATCGCCCCGCAGGAAATAATAAAGGCATATGGAGCAGAAATACTGCGCATCTGGGTCTCTGCAGAAGATTATCGGGACGATATCAGGATATCCAAGGAGATACTGAACCGGCTTACCGAGGCATACCGCAAGATCAGGAATACCTGCCGGTTTCTTCTTGGAAACCTCTCCGACTTCGACCACGCGGATTATTCCGGCATCCTGCAGGAGATCGACCGCTGGGCAATGAGCCGGCTGCAGGGCCTTATCCGCAAGGTAACCCGGGCTTACGAAAACTTTGATTTCCATGAGGTATTTCACGCGATCCATAACTTCTGTGTCGTGGATATGAGTGCAATCTATCTCGATATCCTCAAGGATAGGCTGTACACGGCAAAGACGGACGCTCCGGAACGGCGGGCGAGCCAGTGGGTCCTTGCCGAGATCCTTTCGGTGNNGCGGAGAAGTTCATCGGCAACTCTCTTGAGGCGCGGCTCAGCATCTTCCTGCCGGATGAGTACCGAAAGCTCGCAGCGGCCTATGCATCTTTTCTTCCCATATTCTTCCTGGTATCATCGGTGCAGCTCAGCGATGAAAGCCTGCCTGATGCGTATGAAGGCTTTGCTGTCAAGGGTCTCCGGATACGGGTTGAGCGCGCAGCAGGCAGCAAATGCCAGAGATGCTGGAACTGGAGTGAAAGCGTCGGGACCTTCAGCGATATCCCTGAGGTCTGCGATAAGTGCTACAACGTTGTTGCATGAAGAAACGGGTACTGCTGTCGCTCCTTATCGCCATGGTAACGGTGCTCCTTGACCAGATAACGAAACATCTGGCGAAGACCCATATTCAGCCACAGGAAATGATCAGTGTTCTTCCCTTGCTTGATCTCGTGAATGTCCGCAATCAGGGTGCCGCCTTCGGTATCTTCAGCAGCTTCGGCAATACCTTCTTCATCTCCATCTCGATCATTGCGATCATTTTTATGGCCTGGGTCATTCTGAAAGACAAGGAGGACTATCGGATCTTCGCCCTGCTTGCCGGCGGAGCTGCAGGGAACCTTATTGACCGGGTCACGCTCGGATATGTTGTCGACTTTATTTATTTCGGCACGGGGGAGTACCGCTGGCCTGCCTTCAATGTTGCCGATTCCGCGCTTTCCATCGGCATGGTCCTCATGGCAATCAAGCTCCTGAGGGGCCGGCGGTAATGTTCCCTGTCCTTATCAGGATAGGCCCGATCACGATCCATACCTATGGCTTCCTGATCGCCACAGCTTTTCTCCTCGGGCTGTGGCTTGCCCTCAGACAGGCTGCCCGTGAGGGGCTATCGAAGGAGAAGATAACGGACATCGGTTTTTATGCGCTTTTTGCCGGCTTAATCGGTTCCCGGATCTTCTTTATCGCGACGGAATGGGGGCATTTTTCCGCCCATCCCCTTGATATGCTCAAGATATGGGAAGGCGGCCTCGTCTTTTACGGCGGGGTAATTTTTGCCATTCCGGTTGCGGTGTGGTATGCCCGAAAGCAGGAATTGTTATTGTGGCAGACCGCGGATATCTGGGCGCCGTCCATTGCCATTGGTCATGCTATCGGCCGGCTGGGCTGTTTTTGCGCCGGCTGTTGTTACGGCCTTCCGACAGACCTGCCCTGGGGCGTCACCTTCAACAATCCTGAAACGCTTGCCGTACGAGGCGTGCCTCTTCATCCGACGCAGTTGTATGAATCCGGGGCCGAGCTTCTGAACTTTTTGATTCTTCTTTTCATCCGACGCAGAAAGGCCTTTCATGGTCAGCTCTTCTGGGTGTACGTGCTAAACTACGCCGTGATCCGGGCACTGATCGAGCTCTTCAGGGGAGATAGCGAAAGAGGGTTCATCCTGCCCGGCATATCCGTTTCCCAGGGCATTAGCGCGGTGATGCTGGTAACGGCGTGCATATTTCTCATGAAACTCAGGCAGCGGCGGACCTGATATGAGAAATGCGGCAGCTTGGATAGGCATTGTACTTACGCTTTCCTTGGGCATCCTGGCCTGCTCATCGGGCATCGAAAAAAAGAAGTTCGAAGGGGCGCTGAAGGCTGCGCAGGCGGTACAGCAGTCCACTGACAACCTCGATGATTATGAAACGTTCGCCAAGGTATTCGATGCCTTTGCGAACGAGGTGCTTGCTCTCCAGGATAACGTTGCGAACGAAAAGGAACAGAAGCTGTTCAGGGAATATACTGACCTTCTCATGACCTACCAGGACGGTTTTCAGCTCTGGGAATATAAGGTCGAATC
>DKBO01000164.1 GCA_002448975.1 Nitrospiraceae bacterium UBA6898 | reverse complement strand
GATCGTAGCCGACCACGCCCTTGGCCGTCCTGACGCCGGTTGTTATGAGCCTGCCATCAGGAAGCACTGCCTCCAGTCCCAGGACGTAATCCCTCGTCACGCCGTATTTGAGTGCACGCGCACCACCGGCATTCTCCGCAACGTTGCCGCCAATCGTACAGAAGTTCAGGCTTGAGGGGTCAGGGGGATAGAACAGCCCGTGCCGTTCGAGTTCCCGCTGCATTCTGCCGTTAACAACGCCTGGCTCTACGAGAACCGTGAGATCATCCCGGTTGATCTCAAGAATCCGATTCATCCTTTCCGTGCTTAAAACGATTGCTCCTTTTGAGGGGACTGAGCCTCCGGTCATGCCTGATCCGGCCCCGCGGGGGACAATGGGGATATCATGATCATAGGCATAACGCATGACCTTGACGACATCGAGTACATCCTCTGCCCATACAACAGCCATAGGGTAGACATCAAAGCCCGAGGCGTCAAATCCATAGCAGAGGAGGTCTTCCGGTGCAAAGGATACTCTTCCCGGAAGAAGATCTGAAAGACTATTCATTATCGAGGATGCTGATGAGCTTCTCGAGGGTCTGCTTCTCTTTGTCAGACATGCTTTCAAAGTGCATGCCAACCTCATAAACAGGCATGCTCTTCGCTTCTCTCTGCTGCAGACCCTTAAAGGTAGATCTTACAATATTTCCCTTGAGAACAATTGAAACGTCTCCGCGCTCGATCCTGATCCTGTGTCGGCTATTCATGCCCACACGCCTCATACTCCTGAAGCGGATACCCGTCATACTGATATCTTCTACTTCAAGGCTTTCCACCAGGACCATCCTGCCAGAAACCTGCCCCCTGACTGCAAGCCGTTTCGCACCTCTCTTGTCCATCTCAGACCTCGGCA
Source organism: Nitrospiraceae bacterium UBA6898 (assembly GCA_002448975.1). Taxonomy (GTDB): domain Bacteria; phylum Nitrospirota; class Thermodesulfovibrionia; order Thermodesulfovibrionales; family UBA6898; genus UBA6898. The sequence goes on along the minus strand of DKBO01000164.1, from coordinate 6,034 downwards.
AACTGCATTGAGATTACCTTTGAGACCCCCGCTTCCTCCATCGTGATTCCATAAAGATGCTGTGCAACGTTCATCGTGGTCCTGTTATGCGTAACAACAATAAACTGCGTATCCTGGGATAGCCCGTGAAGCATGCGCGAATATCTCTCGGTATTCGACTCGTCAAGGGGTGCATCAGCCTCGTCAAGAATGCAGAGCGGTGTAGGTTTGATAAGAAAGCTTGCAAACTGGAGGGCGAGTGCCGTCAGCGCCTGCTCTCCTCCGGACAGCAGGTGAATGTTCTGAATCCTCTTGCCAGGAGGCTGCGCAATGATATCGAGACCTGTTTCGAGGATATTGCTCTCGTCCGTAAGCACAAGCTCAGCCCTCCCACCGCCAAAGAGCGTAGTAAAGACTTCTGCGAACTTACTCTTGAGCATATCAAAAGCCTCCCGAAGCCTTTTCCTCGTTGTGCTGTTGATCTTCGCTATCGCCTCTTCAAGTTCAGCAATAGACTTGCTCAGGTCCTGCTGCTGTCTCGTCATGAACTCATAGCGCGTCCGCAGCTCTTCATACTCGTCAAGCGTCCCGAGATTCACCGGGCCAATCTCCTGTATCTTGCCCTTGAGTTCAGCTGCCCTCGCCTCTTCCTCGGGTGTAACATCCGCAAGCTCCACCTGGTCGATCTCTTCCCCGAAGTTATTCCTGATGTTGTCAGCGATGTTTCCGATCTTCATCCTATGCTCAGCGCGTGCGACATCGAGCTCTGCTATTCTTGCCGTGACAACTGACGCCTGTTGCCTCAGAGACTTGAGATCGTGCTCGACCGCCAGAAGTTCCTCGTTCTCTTGAGTTATGTCTTCCTTGCGTGCGCCGATATCCTGCCCCAGAGCGTCCGCGTGGCCTGCAAGTTGCTGGAGGCTTGTCTCATGTTCACCGATCTCCGCCCTCCTCTCTGCCATCCTTGTGCGTACCGAGGCTATCTCATCCCGGACCTCGTCCTTTTTCCTGACGAGTTCTTCACTTGTTTTCGTGGAGGCTTCCATCTCATTCCTGGCTGCATCAAAACGCTCGCGGTTTGCTGCAGCCTGCATCCTGAGATCGGTTACCTCTGTGCGAAGTAACTCCTTCTCATCCTTCTTCTGCGAAATACCCTCCTGAAGCCCCTGCAGTTCATTCTCCATTGCGCTCTTTCTTGATTCCAGAGAAGACACCTCTGTCTCGGCTTGAGCAATCAGTCTCCCAGTCATCTCTTTTTCCCTGATTACCTGCTCAAGTTCCAAGGAAAAGAATGACAGTTTTCTGCTGACCCTTTCCTTGTCCGCAAGATAATTCTCAACCGTCAATCGTGCCAGAGAAATCTCCTTCTCGAATCCGTGAAGAGCAGCTTCCACATTCCGTATCTCTTCTTCTTTTGATAGCACAGATTCCTGAACAAGCCGTATCTCCTGATTTCTGGCTTCAATAGCAGCCCTTTTCTCCTCGATCTGCTGCTCAATTTCGCGTATCTCGCGCTTTCTGCGAAATATCCCCCGCTCTCCCCCAACAATCACTGCTCCTGAGAGATCAACAACTTCTCCCGCAACCGTAACGATCAGGAAGCGGTCGGAAACCTGTCGTAGTTCCAGCGCAGTCTTTACATCAGAAACAATGAGGATATTGCCGAGAAGATTCTCAGCTATCTTCTCATAACCATCCCTGACCTGCACGAAGTCAAGAGCCCTTCCCACAATGCTGCCGGGCGCCTCACCGGAAAGTACGATGGGCGGAGGGGTCACCGCAATGAAGGATGTCTTGTCAAGAGATTTGCCCTTCAGCGACTCTATCGCCTTTTCGATGTCTTCCCGGGATTCGACAACAAAAGAATCCGCTTTCTCGGAAAGCGCATTTTCAACGGCTTTTTCATACGCAGCCTGAACCTCAATAGCATCTGAAACAGACGCTTTAAGCCGAATCGTACCGCTCGCAGAAAGGAGTTCTCTCGTCGGCTTATCCAGCACAATCTCTTTAAGCGAGTCGAGCCGCGAAACATGGGATGCAAGATCTTCTCTCGCTTCGGCAAGAGCCTTGGTATTCAGTTCAAATACCGCTTTCTGGGAGGAGAGCTCACGGCCCAGGACATCCTTCTTCTCCTTCAGCAAGAGGGCTTCGTTATTTCTCCCGAGTATCTCCGATTCGCCAGCCACTATCGCTGCATCTACTTCTCTCAGCATCTTTCTGGCTTCTTCGGACTCAGTAATTGCAAGTGCTTCTTTTTTCTCCAACGATTCAAGCGATGTCTGATGCCGGGACATATCGTTTCTCGCCTTGCTTACCTCCTCAGAAATCCTGAATATTCCCCGCCTCTTTTCCTCTATTGCATCCTCTTTTTCTGCAAGCTCCTGCTCGATCAACTTGAACGTGTCAGCCTTTACCTTGAGCACATCCGTGGCCGCCTCGATTTCTTCGGAGATTCTTACACTGCTTGCACCCAATTCGGCGTATTTGGCAGCAAGATCCGTTATCCGCTGTTCTACCTCCTCCGCCTGCGCAAAAAGACGGCGGTAAAACTCCTCATTATTGCTTATATCCTGTCGGCTCACGGCAATGAGCCTGTTCAACTCGGCCATATTCCTTTCAACCACCTGAAATTCTTTTTGGACAACATCGAGCGCCTTTTCCCGTTCAACGAGATTGATCCTCCGCGTTTGCGTCCTGTTTTCGATCTCCGTAATCTCTGCTCCCGTTATCGCTTCTTTTTCCTTCAATGTCCTGTACTCCTCGCTTATTGCGGCGAGGGAATCGGTAAATTCCTGGTATTCTCTGCGGGCAATCTTCAGCTCTATCGCATTCAGCTCTGCCTGAAGCTTCTTATAGCGTTCGGCCTTTTTGGCAAGTCGGTCAAGGATATTGATCTGTTTTTTGACCTCTGTGATGATGTCATTGACGCGTGCAAGGTTGAGGCGGGAAGATTCAAGCTTGGAAAGGGCCTCAGCCTTTCTCACTTTATACTTCATTACCCCCGCGACTTCCTCAATGATAAACCTTCTCTCAAGAGGCTTAGAATTCAGGATGGCTCCTATCCTTCCCTGTTCAAGGATCGAATAACTCTTGAAGTCGAGTCCCGTATCAAGGAACACGTCCTTGATGTCCTTCAGCCTGCAGGGCTGCTTGTTGAGCATGTACTCGCTCTCTCCCGAACGAAAGAGCCGGCGGGTGACCGACACCATATCCGAGGGACCACCCCCGTTACCCTGCAGCGGGGCCGTAGCAAGGCCTGAAACGAGAAGCGTGACCTCCGCCATACCTTTCTGCTTTTTGGAAACTGATCCGTTAAAGATGACCTCTTCCATCTTTTCGCCTCTAAGACTCTTTGCGCTCTGTTCGCCAAGAACCCATCGGAAGGCATCTACGACATTGCTCTTGCCGCATCCATTGGGACCGACAATGCATGTTATGCCCGGGTGAAGGCTGAACAAGGTTTTGTCTGCGAAAGACTTGAATCCTATAAGTTCGATTTTTTCGATGCGCATGTTTTTTTAGAGATGAATACAACCTCTGTTTGGTTTGTTAGTATACCCTATCTCAAAATTCACTGACAAGCAATTTAGTCCTTCATCATGAGCGATTTCCCTATCTGGGTTCAGCATAGCATATATCCCGATGACGCAATGCAACATGCATTCCTTATGAGCAGGAGAAAAATGAAAAGGGCTCTTGCGAGCCCTCGTTATTTGCAGGATTTCTTGACCTTCCCTGAGGCCTTGGGTTCTGGAACTGCTCAGGTGGGCACGCCAAGCAGGGGAAAGACGAAGACCTGGAGGATGATCCAGACTACAACGATCCCGATAGCGACAAGAGCGTCATTCACTGAGCCTTCTCTTTCTTCTCGGTCTTATCCGACTTTTCTGTCTTGACAGCCTTCCCCTTCGGCTTCTTGATCGCCTCATAATCGATGAACTCAAGGATCGCCATGGGAGCAGAATCCTTAAGCCGCTGCCGGGTCTGAACCAGCCTCAGGTAGCCGCCATTTCTTCCGGAGAAACGGGGAGCAATTTCGTTAAAGAGCTTGGAAGCAACATCCCGGTCGGTAACATATGAAAGAACCTGTCTCTTTGAGTGGAGATCGCCCTTGATGCCAAATGTTATCATTCTTTCGGCAATGCGTTTCGCCTCTTTAGCTTTTGCAACGGTCGTCTCTATCCTCTGGTTTTCCAGGAGCGCCGTAACAATCCCGCGCAACAGCGCCTTTCTCTGGTTCGAGGGTCTTCCAAAAAGCCTTCCATCTACCTTGTGACGCATTCTCTATTTCCTCCGGTCTTTATGCTGTTATTTATTGGCAGCATCGAGGTCAATCTTCATGCCGAGATGGAGGCCCATACGGCCGAGGATCTCCTTGATCTCATTAAGCGACTTCCTGCCAAAATTCTTTGTTTTGAGCATCTCCGGCTCGGTCTTCTGAACCAGCTCTGCTATGGTCTTAATGTCAGCATTCTTCAGACAGTTATATGAGCGGACCGAAAGCTCAAGTTCATCAACAGTCTTGAATAGATTAGGGTTTGATGAAGCGTCACCTGCGTCATCGGCAATGGTAGCTGCATCCTCTGTCGTGCTTTCCATGAATTCTTCATCCGCTATAAAAAGATCCAGGTGCTCAATAAGGATGGAGGCTGCCTGTGAAAGAGCCTTCTGTGGCGTAATGCTCCCGTCTGTCCAGATCTCCAAGATTAGCCGATCGAAATCCGTAGCCCGACCGACCCTCGTTTTTTCGACCGAATAATTCACCTTGGTGATTGGCGAAAAAGCTGCATCTACGGCAATCATGCCTACAGGGAGGTCTTCCTTGCCGTATTCAGAAGTAAGATACCCCTTTCCTTTTCTGATATGCACCTCTGCATTGAAGTTCGTATCCTTGTCCAGCGTTGCAACCTCCTGCTTTGGAGTGAGCATCTCAATGGCTGAATCGCACTGGAGATTCGTGCCGGTCACCTGCGCAGGGCCCTTTACGCTGAATGTAGCGATCTTGGTACCATCGCCATGAAACTTGAACCGCAATTTCTTCAGATTAAGAATAATATCGATGACATCTTCCTTAACTCCATTGATAGATGAAAATTCATGAAGAGCTCCAGAGATTTTTACGGCTGTTATGGCCGCTCCCTCGAGAGAGGAAAGGATCACTCTTCTCAGGGAGTTACCTAGGGTCGTGCCATAACCGCGTTCCAGTGGCTCAACAACGATCTTGCCGTATGTATCAGTTAATGTTTCTTCATCAAACCTGATCTTTTCAGGTAGCTGAAAGCCTTTTTTCTTCAGGTTCATCAGGCCTCCCGTATGCCTCAAATTTATAGTACGTTAATACTTGATGTTCGTTATCGGAGACAAACTCAGTTGCCGGCGCTACTTCGAATACAACTCGACGATTAACTGCTCATTCGCCGTCAGCTGAATATCTTCACGTGTCGGCACCTGAAGGACCTTCCCCTTAAAATTCTGGGTGTCCAATTCGAGCCAAGCAGGCAGACCTCGGTGCTCCATCTTCGAAATACTGTCCGTAACGATTCCCATGCTTCTGCTTGCCTCTTTGAGTTCCACCACATCGCCTACACGAACAACATATGACGGGATGGTCACTTTCCTGCTGTTCACAAGAAAATGACCGTGATTCACGAGCTGCCGAGCGCTGTTTCTGTTGGGTGCAAACCCCATCCGGTAAACAACATTATCAAGCCGTGCTTCGAGAAGCTGTAAAAGCACCTCACCAGTTACCCCCTTCTTACGCTCTGCCCTTTCAAAGGTGCTCCTGAACTGACCTTCCAGCAGTCCGTATATCTTCCTGACTTTCTGTTTCTCTCGAAGCTGAACGCCATAGTCTGAAAGCTTACCCCTCCGCTGCCCGTGCTGTCCCGGAGGATACTGTCTCCGTTCAATAGCACATTTCTCCGTATAACACCTGTCCCCCTTGAGAAACAGTTTTTCTGTCTCCCTCCGACAGATCCTGCACAATGCATCAGAATATCTTGCCAATTTACACTCTCCTCCTCTTTGGCGGCCTGCATCCATTGTGTGGTACAGG
>DKBO01000022.1 GCA_002448975.1 Nitrospiraceae bacterium UBA6898 | reverse complement strand
ATTTGTTGGGATCGAGGCCACGCCTGGCTGCTTCCTTACGGAGCTTAGCGATCCGTCCAGGCCCCGCATTGTATGAGGCAAAGGTGAACAACCCCTTGTTCAGCGGGTCCATTGGCTCATCAGCATAAAACTGCTTCATCATGAATCGAATGTACTTCACCCCGGCGTGAATGTTGGGCTCGATTTTGTAAATGTCGCCAACACCCATCTCCTTGCCCGTGGTCGGCAGCACCTGCATAATGCCGACGGCACCCGAAGAACTTCGTGCATTATGGTCAAGCTTCGACTCCTGGTAGCCCTGAGCCATCATCAGCAGGTAGTCCATTTCGTATTGGTCACCGTACTTTCGGAAGAATTCAACGACGGCTTCGAACTTGGCGATCTCGTCTTTGGACGTCACATTCTTGACAAACTTTATGTTCTTCAAATATTTCTGCGCTACTGTGTTGAAAGTTCTGGAGCCCTCGGGATAGCGGACAAGCAGTTCATTGAGTGCCGCCTTGAGCTTCGGGCTGTTCTTCCGGATCATAGGGGCAATTTGCCCGCCGCTCCGAACTGCCGCGTCTGGAAACAAGACAATATTTGTGAAAATCTGTTTCCAGAACTCGGCGATGTGTCTGTCCATAATCGTCATCTTGACAAGGCCGGCATTAACCATCTCGAGGATGTCCTCACTCTCCAACTCTTCCGGTGCAAGTCTGACCTTCACCGGCGGCTTGCCCGCCTTCTTTAGATCGGCATTGAGTTTTTCGATGCTTTCGTAGTAACTCGCCGATTTCCGAATATAGACCTCTTTGCCCGACAGGTCCTCTACAGATGAAATCCGGTCCACGCCAGCTGCGGTCACCACGATCTCGGAGGCGTTCTTGTACCAGGGATCAGCGAAATCCACCTGCTTCAGGCGCTCCGGAGTGATTGTCAGGTTGGCGGCTGCGATATCCCCCCGCCCCTCAAGTAGCGCCGGGATGAATTGGTCACGGGCTACAGGGACGAATACGACATCGACGCGAATATGTTTCTTCTTAAGCTTTTTATTTATATCTTCCTCGAACATCCGGCCAAATTCGTACGTGAGTCCGCCCTGTCTTCCCTTGTCAACAAAATAATGGGTCTTTGAATACGCCACAAGGACGCGGATAAGGCGCCGTTGAACCATCCCATCGAGGTCCCCGGTAAATTTCTGCCGGGTGCGGTCAGGCAGGGCATAAGGTTTCTTGGTAGGCTGGGAGGCCGCCTTTCTAGGCATCTCACCAAAGGCATGAACAGCTAGAATAAGATTGAAGACAAGTACTAAAACGACGCTCACCGGTCTCATTTTCTCCTTCCTCTTATAGCTCTTTGAGTCTTACCTGTCCTGCGCTCCCGGCAGTCAAGAAGGTGCAGTACCCCTCACAACTCTAGGAACATGGAACCATTACAACACGGTGCCCGGCATTACTTCGGGGGAAGTGCTCTCTAGAGTCCTGCGCCCCAACGATACTGCCAGGCGATACCGACTATGTCGAAGTTGCTTCCGGTGCGCGTAGAGACGCCGGTACTGCCATAGAGTTTGACCGAATTATACTTGTTCACAGGCAACGCTATATTCACACCTGCTCGCGAGTTCCGCTGAAGATCGTTCCCCTTAACGCCATCGACGGTGGTCCGCCCGCCCACGTAGTAGTTGCCTCCTATCGCCACCCATATTCCGTACCGCGTTCGGTAGACCAGATGTCCCTGCACAGANNCGTGAAGAATTGGACGTCAGTCGCCAACTCCAGCGTAAACGGCCCCAGTGCCTTGGAAATCCCGAGCTCCGGCCTGAAAGACCAGCGATTGGTGCCGATGTTCACCAGCTTGTCAGCGTCGTACTGTCCGAGAGGAGCTGTCACCCGCAGGCTTCCCCCAATGATCAGGTCCTGCTCGTAGTTAGCAAACTCCGGCAGAGAGAGAGCCGGCGCTCCGAAGAAGTTGACCGAGAAACGAAAAGCCGGGTCGGCGAAGCCGGACACGATACGCTCCCTGCGTTGCCCCATGACGTCGGCGCTTCCCGAGAGCCATCCATAGGGCACCACCACGTCGAACTTCCCCGACTTGCCCCACACATCAAGAGAGCGCGCGTAGGCGAGGACAGTGGTATTGGTCCGGACGCTGGCATTTGTTAACGGCACCGAGGGATCGAATGCCACGTTACCTTCCGCGTAACCATAGCCCGCCACGAGGAAATTCATCCCGACGGGAGTATTCACGTACAATCTCGGCTCGAGCTCTTGAGCGGAAACGTCGGCGCCCATGACGGTCAAGGCGATCACGGCTAGCAACACCATCAGTTTGGGCAGGGTCGAGCCGGGATTCTCCATATGGGCGCATTTTCTCCTTTGTCTTCGCGGCTAGTATGCGATTATATCAAAAGCCCGTACATTATTGGGAGAGAACCATCATTAAGGTAACTTTTACGTGCCAATGTTTTATGGGGTCTGTCAGCGTTGTAAAAAATGCATACCCCTTTGACGTAGGAGAGCGTTCCCCTATAGGCCATCTTCTGAGAAATCCTGAGTACGACATGTAATCGAGGTTATCAGTTTTTTATCAGTAATGCAGAGCAAGATCTGAAGTAAACAGTCAGCGAAAAAGCATGGTGTAAGGGGAAATGGCAGGACCCAACAGGCTCCCGCTCAGGGGAGCCCGCCTGAAAAATCGACAGTGCTGCAGCTATTTCTTCTTCACCTCCTCGACAGAAATTGCCAGCGCCTCGGTGTACGTGATCTCAACCTCGTCGCCCACCTTCACCTTTGCGAGGTTCTTAGGGTTCTCAGCCTTCACGGTAACCGACTTGCCCTGAGGCCCCTTCAGGGTCACCATGTGTTTCTCCTTGTCGATTGCCGTAATAGTGGCTGTAAGGGTTGCCTGTCTGGCTGCTATACCCCCTGGCTTCGCTCCCTTCTTAGCGCGCGCCAGGGTCTCGGTCTCCTGTACGCCGGCAACTCCTTCCCCAGGCTTTACGAGCCGCAATGCGATGGACTCATAGTACTTCACCTCTACCAGATCCCCGACTTTCACCTGAGGCAAATTCCTTGCCTGCTCACCAAC
>DKBO01000088.1 GCA_002448975.1 Nitrospiraceae bacterium UBA6898 | reverse complement strand
TTGACAATCTACATAGCAGGTGAAGATTTGCCCTGCCTGGCACTCACGTTACGGAGCGGAAGGGTTCGCGTTCCGAAGAGAGGCTGTGACGTGGATGATCTTATTGCTGTACTGGTGTTCCTTCCCGGTGGCGTCGTTCCGGTTCCTTTTCTCCGCCTAGTATGCGCTGCTCGCTTCTCGCTGCGGCAAATGCCGCTTGAATGCGCTCTCAGGATGTGTGATCAGGCTATGCCGAGACCCCATGACGCCACTACTCAGACATCACACTTTCCCGGTCAGTATCATTCCGCAGGTGATAGAGATTTCGGTGGCTTGGTCGTTTGACCATGACGCCTTTTTTCCCATAAAATGTAGTGCAGGCCTGCGGAAATCTTCATGTGGAGGTAAGACCCTGGAAGACCTTTTCACTATCGCACAACAGTTCAGCCCCCGGGGCCGGGTTGTTGCTGTCCGGGAATTCGGAAACGGCAATATCAACCGCACCTTCCGGGTCACGCTGGATAATGATAGTGTGGAGCGCTTTATCCTGCAGCGCATCAATACACAGGTCTTTTCCCGGCCGGATCTTGTCATGCGCAACATGCGCATTGCGACAGCTCATATTCAGGAACGTCTGGATCGTTCCCCTCTGGGTCCCGGCCGTCGCTGGGAGGTCCCGGCCGTGCTTGTTACGCGGGACGGCAGCGATCACTGGACTGACAATGACGGCTCGTTCTGGCGGGCCATGAGCTTCATTAACGCCAGGTCTTTTGACGCGATCAGGGATAGGGATCACGCGCGTGAGGTCGGTTTTGCCCTCGGCATGTTCCATACGCTTCTCAGTGATCTGCCGACGGAAAGACTCTTTGACACGCTGGAGGGGTTCCACGTCACCCCGTGCTATCTGCGGCACTATGATGAGGTCCTTGCAACATGCGGGACTGAGGGGTCTCCGGACGTGAAGTATTGCCGGCGGTTTGTGGGTGAGCGGCGTGCCCTTGCCCCTGTGCTTGAAAATGCCCGGGACGAGGGGCGGCTTATTCTTCGCGTGATCCACGGGGACCCGAAGGTGAACAACATCATGATGGACACTGCATCAGGGCAGGCCATCAGCATCGTAGACCTGGACACGATCAAGCCAGGCCTTGTGCACTATGACATCGGCGACTGCCTGAGGTCAGGCAGTAATCTCCTTGGGGAAGAAACCGAGGCATGGGAGAAGGTCCGTTTCGATGCCGACTGCTTCAGGGCGATCCTTGAGGGCTATCTTCATACAGCAAGAAAGTTTCTGACCGGGGATGATTTCTCATATCTCTACGAAGCGATCCGTCTTATCGCCTTCGAGCTTGGGCTGAGGTTTTTTACGGACCATCTGGAGGGCGATGTCTATTTCAGGGTCAAGGGTCCGGGACACAATCTGGCGAGGGCACTGGTGCAGTTCAGGCTGACCAGGAGCATTGAGGAACAGGAAGCAGCCATTCGCACTATCATCCGGGACATGAGATGAAGAACCAGGGCTTTTCCCTCATACCCTTTCCGTCTGCATTCCCCCTGCCGGCCGTAAAGCTCACGGGCGCGGTGGGCCGCCGGGGTGATGTTCTTTGCGTAGGGTACGAGCTTCTTGGCCTTACCGAGGCTATCGCGATCCCTGCTCCTGCGGTCGTGCCTGTCCGCAGGGACGGTCTTTGGACAGCGACCTGTTTCGAGTTGTTTCTTGGCCCTGAGAGATCTGATCGATACTGGGAATGCAACTTCTCTCCTTCGGGCCACTGGAATGTCTTTGGTTTTGAAAGCTATCGGCAGGGTATGCGTGAGGAGCAGGCTTTTGCCTCTCTGCCCTTTTCCGTTAACCTCCATCCCGGGGCACTGAATCTTTCTGTTGAACTCGATCTCGAAAAGATCATCCCCCGGGACCAGGCCCTGAAGATCGGCATCAGTGCTGTCCTCAGATCCGTGGAGGGTGATTGCACGTACTGGGCATTGACCCATCCCGCTACGCAACCGGACTTTCATAGAAAAGACGGTTTCATTATCGCTTGCTGACAATGCCTGAGGGATGGGTAACGCATGCATCAGCAGGCGGTTCCAACGCAGAGGTGTCACCATCAGGCGAGACTGTTGCCCTTTCCCGCTTCCGCTGTCGATGATGAGGCGGGCTGCTCCGGAGGCGAGGGAATGCACTTATTTCTGGTAATANNTTGTCCGCCGGATGGGTGCTGAGGAATTCGGGAACGGATTTTCCCTTTTTTGCACCGGCCATCCGTTTCCAGAAGCCGACTGCTGCACGGGGATCATAACCGGCCATTGCCATGAAGATCAGCCCTAAACGATCTGCCTCTGACTCTTGGATCCTGCTGTAGGGGAGCAATATGCCCACCTGCGAGCCCACGCCGAAGGCGGTCATGAAGAGGTCACGCGTCTCCTGGGACTTCTCTGCCAGGGCAACGGACAAAGCCATCCCACCCATCTGCGCGACAAGCCCCTGGCTCATTCTCTCATTGCCGTGCTTGGCGATGGCATGGGATATTTCGTGGCCCATCACGACGGCCAGACCTTCCTCTCCATCCGCAAGCGGCAGGATACCCGTATAAACAACAACTTTGCCCCCGGGCATGCACCAGGCGTTGATCGCATCGTCCTTCACGAGATGAAACTCCCACTGGTACCCTGCTATATGATCCGACATGTTGTGGTCAGCAAAATATTGTTCCACTGCCCGCTGGATATTTCTCCCTACCCTGCCGACCATCTTTGCGTCTTTTGTGTCGGCAATAACCTCGTGTTTCTTGAGAAAATCATCGTATTCAGTAAAACTCATGCTCATGAGGGTATCTGAAGGCACGATACTCAACTGCTGCCTTCCCGTGATCGGCACGGTCTGACAGGAAAGAACGAAGAAAAGAATGGCCAGCAATGCAAAAAAATGTCTTCTCATGGCTTCACCTTATTTTGCGTCTGCGTGTATTCAAGATACGGTACCGTGATGAATTCATTATCCGATAGTAATCCTGATGTGTCAATGCGCAGTTGTCATGAAGGACAGGATACTCATATGCAAAAGTTGAAGAGGAGATGCCGGTTGACTGCATTGAGGAAGGGATTGCGGACTGCTACGGGTAATCTCAGTGATCCTTGAACGAAGTCCCTGCAACTCTCCCACAGATCTGCGCGAGCAGGTAAAAGCACCTCCGGCCGGGCCGGGGTTATCCTGAAGCGGCCGTCTCCGGTGCAATGGCAGCATCGCGCTCGCGGTCTTTGCTGTGATCGCGGGCGATGAGCATGTANNAACTCGACGATCAGGATGCCGTTCTTCGAGACGAGACCGACCAGGGTCACCAGGCCGACCTGCGAGTAGATGTTCAGCGTGGTGGTCCAGCCGCGGGTCCAGAAGGGCACGTTGGGGTCGGGCATCTTCAGGAAGGTGAAGATCAGTGCGCCGAATATGGCCAGCGGCACCGAGCCGGCCAGAATGACGAAGGGGTCGCGGAAGCTGNNGACTCGCCGGTGTAGTCGATGACGTACCCCTTGGGCAGGATCTTTGCAGCCTCGTCTTCCAGAAAGCGCAGGGCCTCGTCCAGCGGTCGCACCGAAACGCCGCTGATCTTGACGGCATTAAGCTGCTGGAAGCGGTTGAGCGAACGCGGTACCACAGAGTCCCGCACGGTGGCGATGGTGCTGAGCGGTATCATCTTGTTGTCGGGACCGGTGACATAGATGCTCCTGAGCTGTTCGGGATTGAGGCGGCCGACACGCTCGATCTGGGGGATGACCTTGTAGCTGCGGCCCGAGATATCGAAGCGGTTGACGAAATTGCCGCCTACCATCCCCCCGAGGTCGGCACCGACCTGTTCGAGGTTGAGACCGAGTATGGCGACCTTATCCCGGTCGATGACGAATTCAGTCTGCGGCTGATCCACTTTGACGTCGATCTGGGGCGGAAAAGCGAACATGCCGCTCTGTATGGCCTTTATCTGCACCTGTCGGGCGAAATCCAGGATCTGCCCCGACTCGGCAGTCGATGCCAGGATGAACTCCACCGGGAACTGTCCGCC
>DKBO01000215.1 GCA_002448975.1 Nitrospiraceae bacterium UBA6898 | reverse complement strand
GATCAGCATAAAAAGCATTATTTAACCCAAGGCTCCATACCTGGCCGAATATGATCAGTTCCCTTGTCGCAGTGTCATACCTGAAGATATTCAGGACAGGCATGAGAAAGATGAGGAGGATAAAGGCCACCTGCGTCATTCTTCTATAGGCTGTCAGGCTCATGCTCTATTGAATCATGCCCCTGATTTCCTGTACATGATATGCATCATAAGCCGCAGGAATAGAAAGGCCGGATCCGTTACAGCAGGGAAAAAAGATGGCTGCTTGGTACTACGTTGGAGGGGGTTCCCAGGCAGCCGGGGGACAAAGATATTATGACTCCATGTTACCTGCAGGCTTCCGGAAAAAATATGATGCATATCATAGTACTACCACCAGCGCATCAGGGCAATGATAAAGACAATAAGGAAAACAAAAACAAGGTTCATATAGGCAAAGAAATAAAACAGCTTTTCATGAAACGGTTTTTCAGCCTTCTCCGCAGTAGTGCTCAGTTCACCAACGGGGTTCATGGCAATCACTTTTTCCTCTCCGTGAGGAGCGGTCTTGAGGGCGGCAGTCAGGTCATTGCCGGCAAGATGTTTTCGTGCGTGGCTGCCGTCCTTCCAGAGCCTGCTCGTGGTCACATCATAGATCCTTCCTGCATATGCGATATAGGCAGGTCTTCCCTCCCTGCCGTCGCAATGGGAAAGCTCTTCAGGCGTCATATGCTGTTCCCCGCCCAAGGCCCTGCCCTTTGCCGTTCTGTTCGCCGTGAGGCTCCGCCTCAGCCGCGGTCCGACAAAAAGCGTCACAATGACCGCTGTGGTCAGCATAACAAGAAAAAACGCGATCTTGATGCTCAGCAGGACGCCGAAGCGTGTCGTCAACAGCGCGCCCCATGACGGGATCCTGGCAATACTGAGCAGCGTTCCCGTGCCCGCAAGAACAGTCATGGACATCCATCCGAGAACCAGTTCTCCTTTTGGCAATCCTTTTGCGGCATATGCAGGCTTGAGAAGGATATGCACATAAAGAATTGTGCCGAGCCAGGCTATCGCCGTAAGGAGGTGGACATAGCCGATGACGAACCGGACGATCTTCTGTGAGGTCTTGAGCGGCCGGTACAGCCCCTTTGCCCTCATATCTTCGATGAATTGTTCCCCTGCCTTTGTGAGAGGTCCCCCGCCTATTGCATCAACATGACAGACCCTGCATTCAAACCCTGTCTGGCGGGCATAATCGGTTGTAGCTGAAGCATAGGGAGGGATCAGGAGAATACAGAAAAAGAAAAAAACCGTAAGCTTCTTCATGTTGCCATGATACCCGAAAACAGGGGCGGCCGCAACCGCCCCTGTCATGCAAATGGTTATACCCGTTCCGGTGCTGCAGTAACTGCAGGTGCGGGTTCTTTGCCCAGCCTGAAGAAGTCAATGACAAAGATACCGACACCAATCAGGAAGCCTACACCGAATATTGCCCGCAGGATCCAGAACCACATGTTGTAGTTCGCCTTGACTGCCACATAGTCAAGCCCCATCAACCGCTCCATATATACCTGCACCATGCCTGCGCCGGTTATCGTGAGGACAATGAAGACCATGGAGATCGTCATCCACCAGAACGACTGGAATGCACGTGAGGCATTGAACGCCTTCACCCCGCGTATCGCCGGCAGCGTTATATAGATCATAGCCAGCACCAGCAGCACATATGCGCCATAGAAAGCGAGATGTCCGTGTGCTGTCGTGATCTGCGTGCCGTGCGTCCACTTGTTGATCTGCGGAAGCGTATGGATGACACCCCACAACCCGGCCCCGACGAAATTGAATATAGCATGCGCAACCGTATAGTAGAGACCCGCCCTGTTTTCAACATTTCGTGCCTCGCGCGTTGTCCGGAAAGCATCCCATACCATAAAGAGCAGCGGTAGCGGCTCAAGGGAGCTGAAGATGCCACCGACCCAGAGCCAGTAGCCAGGGGTACCGATCCAGTAATAATGATGGCCCGTGCCGAGTATGCCGGTGAACATGACAAAGCCCACTTCGATATACATCCATTTTTCGACGACCTCTCTCCGTGCGCCGACGACCTTCATCAGCATGAATGCAAGCAGAGCTCCTGCAATGACCTCCCATGCGCCTTCAACCCAGAGGTGCACCACCCACCACCACCAAAACTGGTCCTTCACCATGCTCTTGGTGTAAAACATGCCCGGAAGATACATAAGGGCAAGTACCGTGAGACCGCCTATCAGCGTGCCCTGTATACCGGTCCATTTCTTCGTCTTCAGCATGGTCATGAAATTGATGAAAAGGAAGAGCAGAACCGTGATGACGATGAGGACATCTGCCCACCGTGGTGCCTCGATATATTCCCTGCCCTCGTTCAGGGGCGTAATGCCCATTATAGGGCTGTTCGCCTGCGGATTCAGGCCCATCCAGATATACCCGAGTACAACAGCGGTAATAGCAACAACAGTTGCCCAGAACTGGAGCTTTGCAAGAGGGAGACTCCAGAGCTCAGTCTCGGACTCTTCGGGAACTACATAGTACGTAGCACCCATCAGGCCGGTGAGCAGCCAGACAACAAGGGCATTGATATGCAGGGTACGGATGGTATTGAAGTTAAGGATGAAGAAGCTCGGCCAGATGAACTGCAGGGCCGCGATGATGCCCACGACCACCTGGACCAGGAACAGCACAACAGCGAACGTATAGAAGTATTCAGCTATCTTCTGACTTTGGTATTTTATGCTCATTTCACCACCTCCTATTTCAGTGTGATCATGTAATCGGCCAGTTTTTCTATATCTGCTTCAGGAGCCTCGACCTTCGGCATTGCCGAGTTCTTGACATACTCCTCAGGGTTCTTGAAATGGCCTATAAGCCAAGAGCGATCCCTGCGAGCACCGACGGTGGTGAGTTCTGGTCCGGTCGTACCGCCGATACCATTGATCAAGTGGCATGCAGCGCATCCGAGGGATTGATACAGTTTCTGCCCTTCTGTCAGCTCTTTCCCCGCGACCCCTCCGGCTGCTGCAAGGATCGGTTTCGGCGGCCAGCCGTTCGTGTCCACTTTGGAGTTCCAGTCAAGAAATGCAATAAGGTCATCAGCCTCCTCGTCGCGGATGCCGAGTTTCGGCATTGATGCGTTTGGGTTGGCTGACTTCGGGTCCATCAGGAACCGTTTCAGATATCCCTTTGGCTTCCGTTCAGTGGCCTTGGTCAGGTCTGGCGCAAAATAAGAGCCATTGCCCAGGATCGTATGGCACCCGATGCAGTCGTACTTGTGCCAGACCATCTTGCCCGCATTCACCTGTTCCGTGATCTCCGGCGCCCTCTTGTCCAGTTTCCCCATGGTGTCATAGGTGAGACCGAGGAAGATCGCGAAAAAAAAGAGACTGCCGAGAATGAAGAGATTTCTTGCTGCTTTATTGCTCATCGAACACCTCCTTCAATATTCTGGTTCTACGTTAGCAACCCGAGAAAGAGAACCGCCATGATATATATCATATGCCTTGGCCCGTTTTCCGGATAAGCTGTTCATGACAGCACATCCTTATTGAAAGCGGGAGGAGCATACCCATGGCACCTGAAAACACACCCGCCGGCAACAAGCTTTTCATGGTCCCGGCCGACATTTCGGACAGTGACATCTTTGCGGCGATGAAAGACATCCCCGGATACCTGGATATCACGCCGGGTGATCTGAGGGAGGTTTTCCGCTTCGCCTATAAGCATGCAGTAGAGCGCATTTCCGGGGCAGTGAAAGCACGCGATATCATGACAGCGGAGGTGTATACCGTACGTAAATACACTCCCTTGAAAGAAGTGGCCGGGCTTATGGCAGACAGGCGGATATCCGGCGTGCCGGTGCTGGCTGCGGACAAAACGGTCATCGGCATTATCTCTGAAAAAGATTTCCTTTCCCGCATGGGAGCACAGGATGGAATACATGTCATGTCCATCATTGCAGAATGCATGAAGGGCAGAGGATGTCTTGCAGCACCAATTCGCCAGAAGACGGCGGGCGACATCATGACATCGCCCGCTGTCTCCGTGGCAGAAGATATGCCGCTGTTCAGGATCATGGCGCTTTTCGCAGAGAAGGGCATTAATCGGGTGCCCGTCGTTGACCGTGCAAATCTCCTCAAAGGGATCGTATCCCGGGCCGACATCATCCGTGCGCCAGTAATCAGGAGTGGGGCCGGATCAGGATCATGAAGGCCTATTTCGAAAAGATGAGGGGCACAACGCAGAGCCCTCCCCGCGTCAGCATGTCGGAGATCCTCTGGTCATGGCTCGGTGCGTTTCTCGGCATCGGCTTCATTGCATATGTGAATGCCAACGTCTTTGAAAAGAGAGACCTGCTGATGATCATCGGCTCCTTCGGGGC
>DKBO01000249.1 GCA_002448975.1 Nitrospiraceae bacterium UBA6898 | reverse complement strand
GTACTTTGCGAAGGAGTCGCTGCCCGGTACGCGATGATCAACGAGATGCGACTTCACTACCCCGTCCCAGCGATCTGCCGGATGCTGGATGTATCGACAAGCGGATACTACGCATACCGGAGCAGGCCGCTTTCCAGAAAGGCACAGGAAGATCTCCGGCTGGAGATTGAGATAAAGGCAGCACACAAGAGGACCAGACAGTCCTGCGGACCTGAGAGGTTACAGACGGACCTCGCTGCAAACGGCATTGAGGTGGGCGTCTGCCGGATCAAGCGGCCCAGGAAGAAGCTTGGCATACGCTGTAAACAGAAAAAGAAGTTCAAGGCAACGACTGATTCAAAGCATGCCCATCCGGTGGCAGACAACCTGCTTGATCAGCAGTTTAGGGCAACGGGTCCGGGAAAGGCTTGGGTAACGGATATCACCTACATTCCTACAGATGAAGGCTGGTTGTATCTTACCGGGCACAAGGATTTTTTTACCGAGGAACTGGTTGGCTATGCGATGGGGGTCAGGATGACGAAGGCGCTGGTCATGCAGTCGCTGTTTCGTGCCGTAGCAGCCACACGAGCGGCAAAGGGGCTTATTCATCATTCGGATCGGGGGAGTCAGTATCGCGCTCCCGCCTACAGGAAACTGCTTGAGCAGTTCGGGATGACCGCTTCAATGAGCAGAAAGGGCAACTGTTACGACAACGCACCGATGGAAAGCTTCTGGGGAACGCTCAAACAGGAGCTTGTCCATCATCGGAGATACCGCAGCAGGCAGGAGGCAATACAGGAGATTACGGAGTATATCGAGGTCTTCTACAACAGGCAACGCAGACAGGCAAGGCTGGGATATCTATCTCCTATCGTATATGAACAGAGATTCTATGCAGGTCAGTTGGCCGCATGAACGATTTGGTGTCCACTATTGACAGCCGAGGTCAAATCCGCTTCGTCAGGAAAGTTTATGAATAATGTGGGTTAGCCGAAGACGCTAAGGTAATCTATCTCTGTAAATAAGGAGTTTATGCCACGAAGCTGACTTCCTGCCGAAGCCCTTGCAGTCGTTGTTGCCGAAGCAGGAAGGTACGCATCTGACGGGAGTTCTTTTTACTGTGATGATCGCTGGATTATCAGTGTCGGGATCCCGAATCCGGGATAATTTTGTTCGACGTTTCCAATCCCAAGACCGAGTATGTTGTTGCTGGAAAAGAGTTGAGGAATATCAAAAAAATCATTAAAGCCGTGGGGCGCGATATCGTAGTCGGCCAACGCCATGAAGGGTATTTTCCTCTCGCTCATTAGAAAAGGCAGATGGGGATGGGTTATA
Source organism: Nitrospiraceae bacterium UBA6898 (assembly GCA_002448975.1). GTDB lineage: Bacteria > Nitrospirota > Thermodesulfovibrionia > Thermodesulfovibrionales > UBA6898 > UBA6898. The sequence continues at coordinate 11,680 of DKBO01000249.1, read as the reverse complement.
CAAAGCAATTGAAATCCTTCATGCGCGAATCCAGTCATTGTGGTGTATTCTTTGCGCGCCTGAGACACCGGCATCGTCTTGAATCTTTCGCCAAGGTGTATCAGAGTAAAATAAAAGCCTTTGGGTCTTGGCGGTGCACCGGGGCGGAGCCGTATCGTATCGACCCTTTCAAAATCGATATGGGGACTCTGCCATATCTTCTGTCCAAGCCTCTTTTTGGCGTATTGCCATGGTATCTTTCCCGACAATACGCAATCAGCGTTTCCGGCACCGTCGTCCCCAAAGCCGTAGAAAAGAACCGGACCGAAAAAGCCCCGCTTTCTTTCAGCTTGCGTAAGGGGAGGGGGCTGACCGATAGATGCGAATATTTCTTCTTTTATGCCCCATGACATCTTCTTGTCAGCCTTCTTCCAGACCAGGACCTGTTTTCCCAGGGGGAGGATGACATCCTCAGGGCTTTCCGGTAACTGCTCTTTCTGTCTGCGGAAGATTATCACGGGTTAATCCAAGAAATATGATAGAAAAATATTGATGCTGCGAAGTAAATTATTTTCAGATGCGTCGGCCCACCTTGGTAGGATGAGATTTGTCATAGTTGTCTTCGCTGCACGGGAGGATAAACTCAATGCATCATTACACCAAGGAAATGATAAATCAATATCTGCATGTATTGAGATGTATTGAGTAAGGAAGCAACTGTCAAACCGCCTGAGCCCCTTCAATTTTATAAACCATCTTCCCGATATCTTCTCTGAAAATTATCAGGACGACATCTTCCGAGATTACGGGATCACTAAAAGTCAGTGCGCCTCTCCCATCGTAGGCGCTGACGGACTCAACGCTCTTCATAGTAAGCATATAAGGGCGAGCCAAGCTCATGCCGACTGCGCAGCATGAACCGTAATAGATTGTATCGTCAGCTTCAAGCGATTGTATAACGGTCGCACGATCAAAGCCGCGCATGAGTTATTCGCTGACCCACCTCTTGGCCTCGGTGATTTCTCGGTTGTGAAACACCCGAACATGCCCCGGAATTGCGATCCCGAATAACCGGATGGCTACCCGAATCCACTCTATATCTGAGACAACAGCTATCCTTTCCCATGCCGTGAGATGTTTGAGGCCCAATTTGGTGTCGTCCCACATGGCGGCAGCCTCGAATCCGGAGAAGTCTTCGCCAAGGTGATAGAGGAAGCGAACTTTGCGGTGCTGCGAGAACAGAGCCTCCACTTCCGGAATGATGATTGACTCATAGTCGTTGGTGGTAACCGTTCCCTTCGCCGTGAAGCCGAGGACATTGTCCGGCAGATCGGGTATTTTTTTGACCATCTCTGGGCTCCTGTGTATAGTTCAAAAGTTCTCGGCCGTCCCAAGGTTACCAGACAAGCAGAAAAACGTCGGGATGACCGCTCTTTTACGTCAGTTCTGCCACTTTTTTCTGGAGTCCCGTTACCATTTCCTCTTCCTCATGGAGGGAGGACGTGCTGCGCTTGGTAGCGGCGACTTCGAGCCCCAACTCTGAAAGGTAAGAGTCAAGATTGTTCCTAAACAGGTCTCGCTCCTTGGTGGCCATTTCCATCATCATGACTATCCACCTCCTTGCTGGCGTACCCTCTGACTAAATTATATCATATAACTTGAATGTGCCTAGTCCGGCAACATGTTGCTTAGGCCTGTGGGTTTGGGTATGATTAACGATAAACCAGTTAATAACTTGTTCACCCGAGAGGAAAATACCTTGACCCCTCACGATCTTGAGCAATACTTACACGAGCACATCCCCCTGTCCAGAGCAATGCAAGTAACTGTCGTCGCACGGGATCCCGATCAAGTTGTCCTGTCTGCTCCTTTGGCACCAAACGCCAACCCCCACGAGACCGTCTTCGGCGGCAGCATCTCAGCCGTAGCAATGTTGGCCGCTTGGTCACTATTACACACTCGCCTCACAACTTCAGGCCTCAGTGCCCTCTTGGTGCTTAAACGAAACACCATGAACTACGAGGTGCCGATCTCCGGCAACTTCACCGCAACCGCGTCAACTCCGGATACGGAAGCCTGGGAAGCATTTGCACGAATGCTCGCGCGAAGGGACCGCGCAAGAATCTCAGTTTCGGCGGTGATTGAATACCGAGGTCAAATTGCAGGCCGCTTTGAGGGTGAGTTCGTCGCCCTGGGAATAACACGTACCTAACCCCTCCATCGAGGCGACTGCCCTCGACCTGCGGCCGCGGTCAGCGCCTCATGCCAAACGTCATACACCTTTCTCCTGGCATTCCTCACTTTTCACCGCTATCGATCGTGAAGAATTGTCGGTGGAGCAAACTGTCCTTTGCTGAGAATTACGGATTGAATCATGATAGTTTGAGTGGCAGAAGTCTCTACTCTTCCCGCTTCCTGACCGCAGCTACTCCGCCCATTATCTCAAGCATCTCTTCTGTTATCTCTTCCTGGTGAACGGTTCTTCTCAGGGACTCAAGATCGGAAAGACGCCTCTTCATATTTTCGGATGCGCCTTCCATACTCCTCAGACGGTACCAGTTTTCGCTCCTGAGTGATTCGAGATAGCACCGGTACAGGGATATGTAAATATATTCCCCGAGGATACGTTCAAAAAGCACTTCGGGAGTGATATAGGTCATCGGCGCTTCTGCTGCCAGGTTCATTGTCTGCATCTTTCCGGTGCCAGGGGGAAGGATATGCTCTACGAGATTCACTGCGCGGCCTTCTGCGATGACGGTAAATACAAGCGTCAGGATATAATACCCCTCTTCCCCGTAGGCACCTGTTATGCGGGCCAGGGTTCCCTGCAAAGCCTCCTGAAGACCGTTGACGCTCACTGCCGCGTCAATATAGACAGCATAAGGAAGCCCCCTGGATTCAACGAAGGACTTCAGTTCTCGTCCAATGATGAAGAGCATATCATCAGGGTTAATGAATTCTGCAAGCACATCCGCGATTTTTTCGTTAAAAGGGCCGCAGAGACCCTGTGCTGATCCGCAGGCAATGATGATCTTTTTCCCCAATTTCTGTTCCTTTGGGGCGAGCTGCGGGTTACGGCGAAGAACCTCGGCCATGGCCTTGAGGATATTCTCTTCATACATCCTCATATGCGTTACAAATTCCTGGGTCTTTCTGATCGTAGCGCCAGCGTAAGCCTTCATGGCATCGACAATGTCTTCCAGTGTCTCATAGGAACGGATCTTTTTTTCTATGTCCGCAGAGGCTGTCATGGCCTTTTCTGTGCGTAAATAAACTCCCGCAGTCTGTCCATATCTTTCGGGTTGATCTCTCCCTCTGAAACAATCCGGCTGATGATCTCGGGGAACGCCATCATTATATTCGCCGTGATTCCTGCCGATGAAGCATTTACCGCATCCAGATCAAGCTCATCAAGGACCCCGGTCTCAAGGACCAGCAGGCTCAGAAACTCCTCCTGTACGGAGAAGGGCTGGAACCTCGGCTGCTTCAGAATTTCCCTCATCCGCTCCCCGCGCCGTATCAGTTTAGCCGTTTCTTCCTCAACATGGGCCCCGAACCTTGTAAACACCTCGACCTCGGTGAACCGTGAATAGTCGATCTTGAGCCTTTCAGCAACAACTTTCATCGCCGTTATCTGGGCCTTGCCCCCGATCCTCGACACGGATTTCCCCACATCTACTGCCGGCCGTATCCCTTTATTGAAAAGTCCGGTATCGAGATAGATCTGGCCGTCGGTTATGGAAATAAGGTTCGTGGGGATATAGGAAGAAATTCTTCCCTGCTGTGTTTCGACAATCGGCAGTGCCGTGATCGACCCGCCGCCGTATTTCTGATGCAGTTTGGCGGACCGTTCCAGAAGCCTTGAATGGATATAAAATATGTCTCCCGGATAGGCTTCCCTGCCGGGTGGCCGCCTCAGCAGAAGACTCAACGAACGGTATGCCTTGGCATGCTTTGTCAGATCGTCGTAGATTATGAGGACATCCTTTCCCTTTTCGAGAAAAAATTCCGCTATAGCGGTAGCGCTGTACGGGGCGATATACTGCTGACCGACCGGATCAGAAGCTTCGGCCACCACAAAGACCGCTTTCGATATATCACCGTACTTTTTCACCTCTTCGGTAATCTTCAGTACGCTGGATGCTTTCTGGCCTATGGCTGCATAGACCGAGATGACATCAGAGTTCTTCTGGTTTATGACCGTGTCGACGGCGATGGAAGTCTTGCCTGTGGAAGGGTCTCCGATGATCAGTTCCCTCTGTCCTCTTCCGATCGAGAGCATGGAATCTATGACCTTGATGCCGGTATACAGCGGGGTTGTTACAAAATCCCTCTGTATCAGCAGGGGCGCCTTTCGCTCCACAGGATAGGGCAGGCCGTCTTCGATTGGAGGTCCGCCGTCAATGGGGTTTCCCAGGGCATCCACGACCCTTCCCAAAAGCCCATCCCCCGTCACGACCGAGGCGATAAGGCCTGTCTTGAACGCAGGTTCTCCGGCCCTGATGTTGCTGCGTTGCGTGAGGAGTACGACGCCGATACTTTCCCTGTAAAGATCAAATACGATGCCTTCATCCCCGTTATCCATCCTGATCAGTTCATACAGCTTTGCGCTCCTGAGTCCGCTTATCTGAACGATTCCGTCGCCGACAGAGAGTACCTTGCCTTCCTCTGAAAAAGCGGGTGAAAAACGGCTTTTTGAGGCTACATTACGTATCTTTTCGAACAGCGCTGAGAGCTCCTTTTCCATTTAGAGCTTTTCTCTGAGGTTTGTGCTGAAAGCGCTTATCTGTCCTGCCAGCGAAAGGTCATAGACCATGTCAAATGCCTTAAGCTTTATTCCCGCAATAAGTCCTCTATCGATCTCTGCAAGGAGTTCCACTTTAGCGCCGATCTCTTTTTCCAGGACCTGTTCGAGTTCTTCCAGGGCTTCTCCTCCTGCCGGATACGGACAGATAAGCTCCACGGTAACGACCTTGTTTCCGGCGTTCCTTTCCCGTATTTCGGTCGCGATACGAACGATGTCATCTTTGGCTTTCCTGAAAACGGCATCGTGCAGCATTTCATCCGATATATCTCCGATGAGCTGAGTCGCATACAGAGATACAGCCTCAATGGCCTGGCCCCTGAGCTCTGCCTTTGCCTTCGTGATGTCCATTTCGAACAACGCTTNNTGCAAGCAGTCTCTTTCTCTCTTCCGCAATTTCAGCCCTCATGGTCTCGGTCATGCGGGTACGCATTTCCCTTATGGATTCCATCTCCTCCTGGTTCTTCTTTCTGAGATCCTCTGCTTCGCGCTTTTTCTTTTCAGCATCCTCAATGGTCTTTGCGATCAGCTCCCGCCGTTTCTCCATAATCTCCTTTACCGGTTTATAGAGGACCCGTTTGAGGATAAAGAGCAGGACCGCAAAATTGATGACCTGAAACGCAAAGGTCCAGATATTGAATCTCATTTTATGAGATACCCGAGGAGCGGATTGGCAAAGAGGATGATCAGGGCGACCACAAAGGCATAGATAGCGATCGACTCGATGAGCGCCATGCCGACAAAGAGCGTTCTCATGATCTGGGCGGACGCTTCAGGCTGACGCGCTATGGATTCAAGTGCCTTGGTCAGCGCTTCGCCAAGCGCACGCGAAGGACCGTAACCTCCCAGCGCAATGGCAAGCCCGGCGGCGATTATCGATGCGGTGATGACAATGGTTAGGGGTTCCATGGTAATTCTCCTTTATAACAGGGTTTTTCGTAATTCACTTTCCCGTTGCCAGAGGGCCTTTTCCTCCCTCGTTCCTGTCTTTTGCTCCAAGACCTCCGGCAATAAAGACAAGGGTCAGGATACCGAAGATGTATGCCTGTATTAATCCTATGACTACGTGAAGAAGGTTGAACGGCACGGGCACAATAAAACCGACAATGCCGAGGAGGATGACGGCGATCATGTCGCCGCTCAGCATATTGCCGTAGAGCCGCACGGCAAGTGCGACCGTTCTCGTAATTTCCGCGATCACATGGAACGGAAGCAGCACCCAGGTCGGCTCCCTGTAATGTGCGATGTATTTCTTTACGCCCTGGGTTTTTATGCCGAAGATATGCGTCATGGAAAAGGCTATCATTGCAAAGGCAAAGGTAGTGTTCAGGTCCGCAGTCGGAGTTGTCAGACCGGGTATCAGTCCGGCAAGATTGGAAAAACCGATCAGTATCCATAGGGTGCCGAGGATGGGGACTACTTCAGCAGGATCGATATCCAGCACTTCCCTGATGGTTTTTTCCATGGTCTCGAACAAGGCCTCCAGGATCTCCTGAAGCAGATTCGGCGAAAGGTCGAGCCTCCGTGTGATCACGAAACTGGTCGCCGTTATGAGGGCCATCACCAGCCAGGTAATCAGCACGGTGTCGGTGATGGCTACCGGCCCCAGGGTAATGACTGTTTCCGGGAAAAAGCGCAGGGTTTTCATCGGCCTGATTTCCTGAAGTACACATACCAGACGTTATAGGTCCCTATGGCGATCCCCAGGAGCATAAGGGTCAGGGTCCAGGAAATTCCAGCCTTCACGTGCTTATCAAGGAACCTGCCGAGATAGGCGCCGGCAATCACGGGGATTACAAAGAGCCATCCGCCTCCTCCTATAAGAGAAGCATAATGCCAGAATCCGGCTTTATCGTCTCTCGATTGCAAGAGCCGTCTGACCTTTTTTTCGATCTCCGATGGGAATTCTTCCTGCTCCTTCACGTCCTCTCCCGTCCGAGTGAAACCGCCTTTTCTATGAATGTCTTTTCAATGCCCTGAAGCATGCTTGAAAACGATTGCTCGCTTTTTTCCCTTTTTCGTACGGCATGTTCCATGAGAGTGGAAAGCTCTTCGGGGTCTTCGCTCTCGAAGAGTTCCCTGGTGGTCAGGGTCACGTCCTCTCCCCGAATACTGAAGATGCCGCCGTCAACAGCAACAAATGTCTCTTTGCCGTCGGCATCTATATAGTAACCAAGGGAAGGCTGAAGCACGGTCAGGAAATCCGTGTGTCCTTTTAAGACGCCGAAGGACCCGGTCTCATCAGCGAGCCGGAGCGCCTGTATCTCCCGTACCATGATGCTCGAAGGTGTAACAATATTCAGTTTGAAAACCGGGTCGCTCATGCTATTTCACTGACGTCGCCGATCATGAAAAACTTCTCTTCGGGGAACGCATCCATTTCACCGGCGACGATCTTTTCACAGCCTTCGAGAGTCTTGTCAAGCGGGACATGCCTTCCTTTTCTGCCGGTGAATTCTTCCGTAAGAAAAAAAGGCTGGGTGAGAAACTCTTCGAGCCTGCGGGCCCTCCTGACGATCTTCCTGTCCGATGGCGAAAGCTCTTCAATGCCGAGCATGGATATGATATCGAGTAATTCCCGGTATCGCGAGAGATGTTCCCTCACCGCTTGAGAAACGGCATAATGCCGCTTGCCGATATCTTCCGGGCTCAGGAGTTTTGATGTGGAAAGGAGGGGGTCAATCGCAGGATACAACCCTTTCGATGCTATTTCCCGCGAAAGCACCACGGTGGTATCGAGGTGCGGCAATACATTGGCGCACGCAGGGTCTGTTATGTCATCTGCCGGCACATAGATCGCCTGGACCGAGGTGATCGAACCTTTTTTTGTAGAGACGAGCCGTTCTTCGACCTCGGCAAGCTCGGCAAGAAGCGTGGGCTGATATCCGACTCTCGATGAGAGCCGTCCCAGAAGGACTGAAACCTCATTTCCTGCCTGGACAAAACGGTAGATGTTGTCGATGAGGAAAAGAACATCCTTCCCGCAGTCGTCCCTGAAGAACTCTGCATGTGCTATCGCGGCCAGGGGGGCCCTAAACCGTATGCCGGGGGCTTCGTGCATTTCTCCGAATATCAGGGACGCATGGTCGATAATCCCCTGCCTCTGCATCTCTCTCCAGAGTTCGTGCCCCTCCCGCATCCTCTCTCCGACGCCGCAGAATATGGATATCCCTGCATGGACTTTTGCGATTGTGTAGATGAATTCCATGAGCAGCACTGTCTTGCCCACACCTGCCCCGCCGAAAAGACCCACTTTTCCACCTTTCGGAAAGGGCGACAGAAGATCGATAATCTTTATCCCGGTTTCAAGAATGCCTGACGCGGTAACCTGCTCCTCAAGCGCAGGAGGCTGACGGTGAATCGGCTTGAGTGAGTATTGTTTCAACGGGGGCTTGCCGTCGATGGGCTCGCCGAATATGTCGAAGACCCTGCCCAGACAGTCCCTGCAGACCGGGACCAGGAGCGGTCCTCCCGAATGTTCGACTGTCATGCCCCTCTTCAGCCCTTCCGTGGAACCGAGGGCAATGGTCTTTGCGGTTTTACGACTGCTGTGGTCGTGCACTTCAAACATAACAGAGGCGGCATCCGGCTTCCTGACAGTTAGGAGATCGTTGATATTAGGAAGGCCGTCGAGGAATTCCACCTCAATAACATCTCCGTGTATAGAGATGATCTTACCATGTATCATTATCTGCCCTCGGAAGTCGGGTGTTCGTTGATCTCCTATAACATCCTACCATAAAATACTATTCTTGCAAGGGATGTGCTCGCTACAGGATGTGCGAGATGGACAGGATGTGAGATGCACGAGATAAGCCTTTCGTAATGTCGGTTTGAGCTTATTTGTTACCTGTCGATTGTGCCTATGTATCAACTCACTCATGCGGTCACGGGCAAGGCAACCCGGTGATCTAACGCTTTCATTCCGGCGCCTGTCCCGGCTTGATCCGGGATCGGCGGAATCTTTCTTTGTATTCCAGAAGGATTCCCGAGGTGCTCCGCTCGCTTAAGGCGCCTACTTCTGGTGCGGGAATGACAACTTGTGAGGTCTTACGTATGACCTCCTTCGGGAGATATTCCCTTAATGTTTCCCTGCTCCTTCAGTAATTTCTTTTGTAAATACCGCAGGGTACATTGTAATTGTTGCAATGATTGTTCATACATTTGCACTTTTGAAGCACGATGCGTCGGCTGAATGTCTCATCTCGAGTGTGCTCATATCTCGACTGACGAGTCTTTCGCGTCTACGTAATAGAGAATGAACGGCCGAAGCTCGCCTTCCGAAAGCGTTGAGGAGAAGTGGAAAACAACAGGTTCAGACAACAGAAATTGGTGAGGTGTTCAGGAAGGCAGTACCGTTGCGTCTTTGTGATGGAAGGGCGCACTTCTTTCTATTGCCCGCTTTTCTTCATGCTGTCCCAGAACAGCTTCAGGTCGGTGTAGAGGTCTGTAAACGCCGCCTTCAGTGCGTCCTGGAACGTACCAGATTTCCCTTTGTTCGTTGCCATGAATTTCTCAGCAGCGGCCTTGTCCTGGAATGCCCATTTACCCCGTGTGGACATGACACCTTCCTTTCTGCCGCCGATCACCCAGGAGGCCTTTTCCGCGTCAATGAGATGCCCGTCGGTAACGTTGCCCACCTGAATGGATGTCGGTACTCTTCCCATATTCAGTGACATATCCAGGGCAGCGCAACGGATGCTGCAGGTCCCGACAATATGTTCGGGATCATATTCAATACGCATCCGCGATTGGGCGAAGGTCTCTCTGCTCATGCCGCAGATCTTGCAGCTCTTGTGGATACGGATGTCTTCATCGATCTCTGCAGTCGCTGTGGTAAAAAGAAAACAGATTAGCAGTCCCGTCAAGATAATGTATGTTTTCATCGTTGATCGTCCTCCCAAGCCGTATTATCGGTGTTATCCGAAGCTCTTCTCTGCCTGTTCGCATACTTTGGACAGATGCCATGACAGAAGCCGGCACATTGTCCGCATGCCCATGGCAATTTCAAGCTTTCATCGACGGGATAAACAGGGGGCTGAAATCCCCGCCCCCTGTTTATCCCGTTGCGGCATCCGCTGAACGTTAATCCCTTTCCGCTGCCTTGCTGCAGGGAGCCTATCCCTGTTCTATCTCTAAGGCAACGTTTCTATCTTGATATTGTCGAAAAAGGCTTCCATAAAAGATACGGGACGCGGTGCAGTCGTACAATTGGGTATAAGATGATGGACTTCCAGCCGTTTGTTCCCTCTATGGGATGTTCCCGGGGGACTGCCCACAGGCACGGTATAGGTGATATAAACCTCTGCTGCCTTGCGATTCTGAAAAACAAAGCGGTTATTGGCCGGATCCCAGGTGATGCGGAGCTTCGCTTTCTTATTCACCATTACCGTGCCTATATCCACCGAACCGAGTTCTGTGCTGCTGTCGCATTCTGGATCGTTGCAAATATTGACCTTAGCATAGATCTTGAATTCGCCAGCCGCCAGATCTGTCGCATCACTGGGTCGTCCTACGATGATAAAAGCATTGATGTCATTAGTGGAATCGCCGGGCGTGGAGGCTCCGGTGTTGAAAAACATGCCCCCAATCCTCACCCGCGGTTCTGTAGCACTGACATTTGTGGCGCAAGCAGTTTCTTCGAATTTCTTTACCAGAACGATGGACTGAATCGTTTTGATAAAACCCCCTTCATCAAATACCAGTCTGTTTGAGGAACTGGAGCGGCCCGTGTCCGATTCACCGGACGCGTAGCTGCGGTTGACGATGTTCAGTCCCTTGAAGCCGTAGATCGGCTCCGTCCTTGGCTGGCGCCGCGACTCAAGAATGTCAATTCCTGAATCTGAGGATTCTTTTCCGAACCACTTATCCGGGTTAAGAAGTTTTGTCTGAAAATCATCGTACCGCACAAGCTGTGCTGAGACCTGGCTGGGCACTATTGCGCAAACGGCTACCATAAGCAAACAAGATAACCATGCTGCTTTCATGACTTTTCCCTCCTATTACGATCATTACTCCACGCTGTTTTGGCCTTAGTGAAGAGGTGGCCGAATCAAAAGCCAACCGTGATAATTGATAACGCACTGTAAAGCCGGGCCTTCATCTTCTCCTTTCCTTTCTCACATAAAAAAGCCGAACTTGCCGAATTCTGATTCTTCGGCAGTTCGGCCATTCTGATAGCAAGATCATCTTTTTTGCCTCTTTTCAGGGAGGGTTTGACTTTGTCAATACGTATTGCTTGATTATCTTCTATCATGGAGCAATGCGATTGTCAAGATATAGCTTTAGGGAATAAGCCCCTGCAACTCATGTCCGCAAAAAGCTAGCTATCCTGCTGATTTTCTTAAAGGTTCAGCTTCGATACGGCGGCCACAGGTGGCTCAGTTGAAAGAACGTGATGAAGAGTATTCGACGGTCTTTCGGTATTCTTCAGGGCTGCTTGAGATCGTACTTCTTGATCTTGTAGCCGATCTGGCGGGGCGTGATGCCGAGGATGCGGGCTGCTTTTGCCTGATTCCAGCCGGTGCGTGTCAGTGCCTCGATGAGTTTGGTCTTTTCAATGTCCTCGATGGTGGAGGGAAGGGCGTCCTTCAGCTGGGCGGCGAACTTTGCCTTGAATGAGTGATCACGTATATTGATCGGAAGGTCCGTCCTGGTTGCGGTCTTGCCATGGCACATGACCACAACACGCTCGACCGTGTTCTCCAGTTCACGCACGTTGCCCGGCCAGTCATAGTTCATGAAGACGTTCAGCACGTCAGGGGTGATATGGACAGTTTTGCCGTTTTCCCTATTGTATTTATTGAGAAAGAATTCCTGGAGCACGGGTATGTCCTCCCTTCGATCGCGGAGCGGCGGCAGGTAGATCGGCACGACGTTCAGGCGGTAGTAGAGGTC
>DKBO01000118.1 GCA_002448975.1 Nitrospiraceae bacterium UBA6898 | reverse complement strand
TGACCTTACCGATCAGGACTGGGAGTGGCTCACGACGAATATGAAGCCCTTTCTTGCTGCGATCGACCGGATGTCCTATTATGAAGAGCTTACCCGTTCTTCACAGGACTGGAAGAAGCTCATGGCCTATACTCCCCAGGAAAAGATGGCCAGGAAGAAACTCCATATGTCGACGACGGAATTCCGCAAGAACAGCTGGGAAAAGGCTGTCGGGCCGGGCGGCATCTTCGCCGAATACCTTGATCATGACCTCACGATCCTCCCGTACATCACGACCGGGAAAGAACGGCGCAATAAACCGCTCTGGGCGAACGAGAAGTACAGTCCCCCCTGCGCATACGCCTGCCCGACGCTGATACCTTCACATCAGCGGGCAACGCTCATCAGACAGGGGCTGCTGCAGGAATCCCTCGAACTCGTGTTGAGATACAGCCCGCTTCCTGCAACGGTCTGCGGNNTCTGCATGAACAGTTGCACACGGGGGCTTATAGACAAACCCCTTGCGATCGACAAGCTCGGCAGTATGGCGCTCGATCTCCCTGCTCCCCGGAAGGAAAAACCGACAAATCACAGGGTTGCGGTCATCGGCGGGGGCCCCGGAGGGCTCAGTGCTGCCTGGCAGCTTGCCCTGAAAGGCCACACGATAGATCTGTATGAGGCATCGGGAAAACTGGGAGGAAAGATAGAGCACTGCATCCCGCGCGAACGGCTGCCGCATCAGATCCTGGAAAAGGAACTCTCCCGGTTTGCGGAGCTCGGCGTTCATGTTCATCTTAATACGCTTATCGACAGAAAGAAATACGACGATATATACAAGGAGCATGAGATCGTCATAATTGCCGTGGGAGCCCAGAAGGGCAGGGTGATCGCCTTTCCCGGATCAGAGCATGTCGTCACCGCCTACGACTTTCTGAAAGAGACAAACAGCGGCAAGATCCACGCGCTGAAAGGCAAGAAGGTCGTCGTTATCGGTGCCGGCAATGTCGGTATGGATGTGGCTTCAGAGGCATACAATTTCGGGGCAGACTCGGTCATTGCCGTAGACATCCAGAAGCCCGCCGCTTTCGGCAAGGAGATGGAGGCGGCTACGTCCAAAGGAACCCGGATCGTCTGGCCGAAGCTTACGGAACGGTATGACCATGCCGGAAAGAAGATCCATTTCAAGGACGGCTCATCTCTTGATGCGGACATGGTCGTCATCTCGGTCGGCGACATCCCGGTGCTCGACTTCCTGCCTCCCGATATCCATACCGAGAGGGGCTGGATTGCCGTGAACAATGTTAACCAGACCTCTGATGTCAAGGTCTTTGCTATCGGGGACGTGACCGGCCTTGGGCTGGTTACGCACGCGATCGGGCAGGGACGGCTTGTCGCTGAGACCGTGCATTACCAGATGATGCATGCGCCGCGTGCTCCTGAACTGAAGCAGGTCATTCCCTACGAAAAGGTCAAGCGGGAGTATTATGACGTTTGCACCGGCGATTTTTCTGCTGAAAGGGAAGGGCACAAGTGTCTTTCCTGTGCAGCATGCCGCGACTGCCACATGTGCGAGTCTACGTGTTACTGGGGCGCCATCAACAGGGTCGAGCATGAAGGCGGCTCCTATGAGTATGTGGTCGATGAGGAGAAATGCATCGGCTGCGGGTTCTGTGCAGGCATCTGTCCCTGCGGGGTCTGGGAGATGGTAGAGAACATTTAGCCAGGGATGTAATTCTTTGCGGAACGGCCGGCGGAGAGACCGCCGGCCGTTTTTTATTCATGGCCGGTTAAAAGAGCTTGCTGACCGGTTTTTGCTTCCCCAGTATCCTGCAGATGGCCTGGGCAAGCTCCTTGTCGACCTCATAGCCCCCTTCGACGTGCAGTTCAAGGATGAGGTCCATCTTGTCGATGAGGTGCTTCATATTCTTTATGCACCCGGTGATCTGAACGATCTTCATATTCTTCATGTCGAGTAACCTGCCGACCTGCTCGAGCTCTGCATCACTCCTTCCGTAGACCTCGTCAATAATCAAAATGATCGGCTCCCTGATTGATAAGAGTCCTTCAATGTCCTCAATGATCCGGATGTCCTTCTTGAGGGAGTGAATATACGTGAGATACTTCTCATAGCTTCCGGGACGCACCTTTCCTTCATAGTCGACGGGGTTGCCAAGGTAATAGACATTGGTGCTTTCCCCGACGGCCTGCACGGTGTTCGTTATCTTGCCAACTCCCTCAACACCGCAGATCAGGATATTCTTGCACTTCCTGATCGCCTTCCGAATATTGTCCACGTTGTCACTGCCGAAGGTTATCTGGTCAGGGTTTTTTTCTTTTGTTTTTTTCATGCCCTTTGTTTCAGCACGCCGTCGGGGCTGCTGATGTACATTTTAGCATATTCGCACAATCAGAAGAGGGCCAGAAACGGTGCATTCAGGAGGGGCAACATACTATAATTGAACATCAGCGGGTAGGATTATTATCCATGTGAGGTGACTGGCGAATGGATTACATGTCCGAGATTCGTTATTGCCACTTTATGGCAGGCGTACTCGCCCGGCAGCAGCATGACCCCTTGTGCGGCAAATGCAAGGCGCTTGCCAATAGCGTGCGTGCGCTCAGGGAAGGCGTAACAGAACTTGAACAGCGCAGAGTGACTGAAATCAGTTTGCTGCCGAAAGAGCAGGCGTGGCTTCTGACCCTTACAAAACAGGTTCTTGCAGGATTGAACCCCGACCCTGATGCGGTCGGACAGAAAAAGGCAGGCAACTGCAGGCTTGCAGAAGGGATCTGTTTTGTGAAGTCATCAAAGGCCCTCATAAAGGAAATGGAAGGAAAAGACAGCGGCAGAACGCGTTTGTGAGTGACCGGGGGGATCCCGGGGTAAAGCTGCTGTTTGTTGCCGGTCTTCGTCCTTTGTATGGCTGTTTCCCTGCCGTGATGGGAGAAAGGCTCACGGGCCGGAGCTCCTCTGCCGACGGCAGCATCGCTGGATTAATGGCAATAGAGAACAGAAGGTTATGGCGTGCAGGGCAGAAAGGTAATGCCAAACTGCCATGCGGAAGGCAAAGTGGTTATTTTTTTACTTTATGCTCGATCTGGCTCAGGATGCCGTGCAACATATTCAGTTCCCATTCCGTGAGCCCGGAACGAGAGATGAAATGCTTGAGGTTCCGCATGATCTTTACCTCAAGATCGCGATCCCCTCGCGGGATGTACCCGAGCAGTTTCAGGGTGCTGGCAATGCGGCCATAAAGACCGTTGATCGCTCCATGACCGACCATCGGGGTCCCCTCTTCTCCTGACTCGAGGTTTCGGGGAACGAATCTCCCCTTGGGTTTTTCCGGCCCGTTCTTTGTTAGCGCATACCCTGCCTTCAGAAGTTCATAGGCAACAATGAGAACGGCCTGGGCAAGATTCAGAGACCTGTGCTCCTTACTCGTCGGGATGGTCAGGAGCATACCGCATTCGTCCACTTCCTCATTCAGCAGTCCCCTGTCCTCTCTTCCGAAGAGAATGGCAACGTTTCCGGCCTGTGCCCGTTCGATGATGCTCTTTGACCCCTGTTCAACAGGAAGAATCACGCCACGGTGTTTCCCGGTCCTTCTGCTCGTGCCAACTACGGCTACCGAGCCCCGAATCGCACGTTTCACGGAGGGATAGTATTGCGCAGTATCAAGTACATCAAGGGCATTGCAGGCAAGCCATCGAGCCTCGTCGGGGAGGCGGGAGGGAGGATTCACAAGACAGAGGTTCCTGAATCCCATGTTCTTGATCGCGCGCGCAGATGCTCCGATATTGCCCGCTTCCTTCGGCTCGACCAGGACAAAAGAGATATTCTCCTGCCAGTTTTTCATGGCGTAGTTTAGCAATTTCATGCTGATTTTTGCTGTCATTCCCATGCTTTACAAAGGCCCGCCATTCCTTTATTATGTAGCTATGTTTAGAAGGCACAGGGCATGAAATCCTTACGCGTGGCGCTTGCCCAGATCAACTCCACGGTCGGGGATCTCCAGGGAAACACCGAGAAGATTGTTGCCTGGATACAGAAGGCGAGGAAAGAGAAGGCGGATGTTGTCGCATTCCCAGAGCTGGCAATCACCGGATATCCGCCGGAAGACCTTTTGCTCAAGCCCCAGTTCATTGAAGACAATATTGCTGCGGTCCGGAAGATCAGCAGCAGGACGAAAAACATTACGGTCATTGTGGGATTTGTTGACAGGGACGATTGTCTGTACAACGCTGCTGCCGTGGTCGCTGATGGAAAAATTAAGGACGTCTACCGCAAGATCATACTGCCGAATTACGGGGTATTTGACGAGTTCCGCTATTTCAGGCCCGGCAAGCGCTTCCCGGTTTATGGCATTAATGGCGTGGCGGTTGGTATCAATATCTGCGAAGATATCTGGCACAGGGACGGACCGTCACGGACCCAGTCGCGCGCAGGTGCAGAGGTTATCATCAATATCAATGCTTCTCCCTATGAGATGGGAAAGCCTTCAATGCGACAAAATATTCTTGAGGAGCGGTCCCGGGAAAACAGCGTCATCATCGCCTATCTGAATGCAGTGGGCGGCCAGGACGAACTCGTCTTTGATGGCTACAGCATGGCCTACGACCATACGGGCCGCATGATAGCACAGGCAGGACAGTTTGCCGAAGAACTCATGCTGCTGGACCTGCCGACAGAAGACGCGAATATCTACCGGAAGAAACGGCCGGCGTTGGCCATACACAGGGAAGTGATGAAAGGCGTCAGCAGAATAGCTGTCATGCCTGTAGCGAAGACAGACAGGAGACCGATACCCTATCCCTGTTCCCGTCCTTTGCATACACCTGAAGAGGAGGTATACCGGGCCCTGGTGCTCGGCACGTCGGATTACGTGCGCAAGAACGGGTTCCGTGGCGTTGTGATAGGCCTGAGCGGAGGGGTCGATTCTTCGCTGGTCGCTGCCATTGCTGTCGATGCCCTTGGCAAAGAGCGCGTGCATGGCATCTTCATGCCATCGCCCTATACGTCACAGGAAAGCAGGGAGGACGCTTACGGGCTTGCCGAAAATCTGGGCATCGCGATCACAGAACTGCCGATTCAAGATATCATGAATAGTTACGCGGCGCTGCTGACCCCTCACTTTGCAGGCAGGAAAAGCGATACCACGGAAGAGAATCTGCAGGCGCGCATACGCGGCAATCTTCTCATGGCATTCTCCAATAAGTTCGGATGGCTGGTACTCACCACGGGCAATAAATCCGAAATGAGCGTGGGATATGCAACACTGTACGGAGATATGGCCGGCGGATTTGCCGTGATCAAGGATGTGCCGAAGACACTGGTATATGAACTCTGCAGATGGCTTAACGCTCTGAAGGGCAGGCCTGTCATCCCGGACCGGGTGATCTGGAAGGAGCCGACAGCGGAGCTCAAGCCGGGACAGAAGGATACGGACAGTCTTCCCCCGTATGACAAGCTCGATCCTATACTCAAGGCATATATCGAGGAAGAACTGAGCTTTCAGGACATCCGGAAACTGGGATGCACGACCGGCGAAACACAACGGGTTATCAGTATGGTCGACAGAAGCGAATACAAGCGGCGGCAGTCGCCTCCGGGCATCAAGATAACGGGGCGGGCTTTCGGCAGGGACTGGCGCTTTCCGATAACGAATAAATACCGGAGCTACTGATGCGGCATGCATGGGTGTGCTGCATTCTTGTCCTCATGATGATTTCTGTCGCTGCGTGTGCTCCAGAGAAGGATGATCTCCAGGTCACAAAACAGCCTGAACTTCAGCAGATAAGGCCGAAAAAGACGGTTAAGATCAAGCTCAGAAGGTCTGCCAAGGATGAATATGCCTGGGAGCTTTCCGGCGACGATGCTGATGAGATCGTCAAGACCGACAGAAAATTGCGAAAGATGCTGAATGTACCGTGAAGGGAACCCTCTACATTGTCTCTACGCCGATTGGCAATCTTGAAGATGTCACACTGCGGGCCTTGCGTGTCCTGAAGGAAGCAGATGTCATCGCGGCCGAGGATACGCGGCATTCCCTTAAATTCCTCAACCACTTCAGCATCAAAAAGCCTCTCATCAGTTACTGGGGGGAGAAGGAAAAACTCAAGGCCGATGAAACGCTTCAGCGTCTGAAGGACGGCCAGGCTGTTGCCCTGATATCGGATGCCGGGACCCCCGGTATTTCGGACCCAGGGACGCTGCTCATACGGAAGGCCATAGAAGCGGGCATTACCGTTATCCCTGTTCCCGGACCCTCAGCCGTAATAACAGCTCTTTCGCTCTCGGGATTTAGTACTGAGGAGTTTACCTTCTTCGGATTCCTGCCGACAAAACAGGTGCAGAGAAAGAAAATGCTGTCACGCATCATGCTGGAGCAGAGGACCCTTCTGTTCTATGAAGCACCCCACAGGATCCGTGAAGCGATGGCCGACTTTGCTGAGGTCATGGGTGACAGAAAGGTCGTTATCATAAGGGAATTGACGAAGTTCCACGAGGAGGTCCTGCGAGGAACGGTGAGCGATGTCCAAGAGCGTCTCGATCAGTCGACGATAGCAGGAGAATATGTGATCGTAATACAGGGGAGACCTGAGTCGGAACCGCTCAATATGGATGATGCCCTTGCCGAGGTCAGGGAATTGATGAGAAAGGGGCTCGGCCGAAAAGATTCCGTAAAAAGGGTTGCCGGAGCCTACGGGTTGAGCAAGAAGGAATTGTATGACCGGAGCCTTGAAGGCATCTGAATGACACTGGCGCTCTGGCTTCTCTTCCTGCTTGTCGTTTCGCTCATCCCTCTGCCAGGTCCCAAGACTCACCTGCCGGCTGACAAACTGGAACATTTCATCGCTCACGGAATAACCGCGGTTCTCGTGATACGGCATCTTATTGCGAGAGGACGGAAAGGCCGCCTGGTTGTCTCATCCATATTCATCGCATCGTTCTACGGCGCGCTGCTCGAAGTCCTGCAGGGCCTGACGCCTTACCGGCAGCCCTCGCTGGGTGATGCGCTTGCGAATATGGCCGGGGCTGTGGTTTTCAGTATGGTGTATGCCGCAGTAGCAAAGAGAAATAGCCGGGAAGTCTGAGCGGACTGTCATCCCGCTCGCCTGCCGGCGTGGCTGAAAACAGAGTACAATAAAGACATACGGAGTGTTCAGGAGGAGCTATGGCAAAGGTTCATTTCGCTTCAGCACGTGCAAGAAAATGGAAGTATCAGGAAAGCATGCCGGGCAAGCTCGAGCGTCTTCTGCGGGAAATAGGGCTTATGAATTACTTCAGCCCGGAGGAGTGGATAGCGGTCAAGACCCATTTCGGCTCAGAAGGCGCTCACAGAATTGTTCGGCCGGTCTTTCTCCGCAAGGTGGCAGATGCGCTGAAAAGGATCGGGGCAAGGCCCTTTATCACGGATACGGTAAGGATCAAAGGCCTTGACTATCTGGAGGTCGCAAACCAGAACGGCATTAATCATCTCAGTGTTGGCGCTCCGGTTGTGATCGCTGACGGGCTCTACGGTAACGACAATATTATGGTAACGGCGGGCGAGATCCTTGGGCAGATCGCTGTTGCGTCGCTCATACATGATGTCCCTGCGATGGTGGTCTGTACGCATGTAAAGGGCCATATTAATGCAGGATATGCCGGTGCCATAAAGAATGTCGCCATGGGAGGCGTGAGCAGCGCACACCGTACCTGCGGCTGGAAATGCGGAAGGAGAGCGATGCATACGATCGGAGAAGGCGAGCTGGTATGGGACGCTGACAAGTGCGAGCTCTGTTTCCAGTGTCAGGAGGTCTGTCCTCTTGATGCCATAACGTTCAAGGATGATGAGATCGTATGGAACCGTGACATATGCTGGCGCTGCGGCAGGTGTGAGCGCGTATGTCAGAATGAAGCGCTGCTCCTCCCCGGGGAAGACGAGCGGTTCATGCGGTCTCTTGCCGAGGCTGCGAAGACCGTGATAGGCACCTTTGAGCCGAGGAAGATCATCTATATAAATTTTCTGACAGAGATACAACCCGAGTGCGACTGCATGCCTGCTGCAGATGTCCCAATAATTCAGGATTTAGGCATCCTCATATCCGAGGATATAGTTGCAGTGGAGCAGGCAAGCATAGACCTGCTGCGGCAGACAAATGCGCTTGAGCGGTCCATGGCTGAGGATAATCAGGTGCAGCGGGGCGAAGATATCTTGATGAAGCTGCATGCAAAGCCCTATATGATACAGGTAGAAGAGGCTGAGAGGCTCGGCCTGGGTTCGCGGATATACGAACTCCTGGAGATATAGCAAAAAAAATGCTGCTGCCCGTGGAATGTGGACAGCAGCTTAGGGGAGGTAACGAGGCGCTNNATCTTTTCCATTATGCTATGGGCATGTTTGACCTGAAAAAAGTATCCATTTTCAATTCGTTAAGCTCCGAAGATATGAAAGAGCTCTCCCGTTATTTTGTCTCCGGTACTTTTACAAAAAAAGAATTTGTCTTTTCCGAGGGCGATCCGTCCGAATGGCTCTATATTGTTAAAAAGGGCAAAGTGAAGATAACGAAACTGTCCAACGAAGGAAAGGAGCTTATTCTGGAGATCGTCCCTCCACATGAGATATTCGGCGGCATAGCGGTTGTGAGGGGATTTCCCTATCCCGCAAATGCCATTGCCATGGAGAATACGGAGGTGCTGAAGATGTCCCGGAAGAATCTTCTGTCCATCATGGACCGCTTCCCCAATCTGATGTACTGCATGGCCATGAATATCGGCGACAGGATCAAGGGAACGCATGAGACGCTGAAAAGCATTGCGCTCGAAAAGGTGGAGTCCCGGATCGCGTCGCTTCTCATCAAACTTTCTGACAAGGCCGGAGAAAAGGTGTCAGAAGGTATCTCGATCAACATGAAGCTGACAAAGCAGGACATCGCGGAAATGGTCGGCACGACCGTTGAGACATCNNTTATCAGGGACCTCGAAAAGTTGAAATCCCTGACATAATCGCGCTGTTAACGCTGTGGCGGAGGCGATGCCGGAAGAAGCGTAGCCAGCATATTGTAGAAGAATAAGCCTATCGAAAAGACCTGCATAACTCCAAAAAGCGTTGTGAGCAAGGCAGAAGACGGCGCTGGGTTCAGAACATTCAAGGTATAAAAGAACAGCATGCCGATGAGACTGATATTTGATGTCCAAAACTGCAGTTCTCCCAGCTTGGGATATTTGATCATTTTTCCGGCAAACTTCGGCAGGATGTGATATCCCACACCATAGATCATCATCGATACCCATCCCAGCATGTTCAGATGTGAATGTAAGAATTTCAGGGAAAGAAGTCCGGTCTGATGCAGCATGGCGATGCCGAGGATGGATGATATCCCGAGGTAGAAGATGCTTGCGATGATGAAGTTCCTTACGAAT
>DKBO01000168.1 GCA_002448975.1 Nitrospiraceae bacterium UBA6898 | reverse complement strand
AAAACCGACCCAGTAGGCAGCACCGCCTGATCCGGCTTCTGTCTCTGAGAGCGCAGCGATGCAGATAAGGATGGGCGGGAGCGCAAGGCCGTCATTCAGGCCGCTCTCAACATTGATGGTCTGCCGTATCCGCTCAGGAACAGTCTCGCTCTTTACGACGGCAACCCCCAGCGCAGCGTCAGTCGGCGAGAGCATGAGCGCCATGAGAGCAAGAATCCAGACATTCATCTCCCCCCGGAAGACAGGGACTGCCAGCGCGATGCCGAGAAGCATGGTCAGGGGAAGGCCGATAAGCAGGAGTCTCAGGGGCAGGGAACGTTCCCTGATAAGTCTCGGCAGGTTGATGAGAGAGGCATCCGTAAAGAGAATGATGATGNNCCTACCGTCACAAAGACCATCGGACCGGATACCGGGGAGCGCTCTGCAAGGCGCGAAAAGAGACCGAAGACAAAGGCGAGCAGCGCCGCGAAAATTATGACCGGGTATTCGTGCATCAGTTGCCTTCTTTCTTTGACCGCCGCGACTCGATCTCCAGAGTAACCAGGCGGGCGATCAGGATCGCCGGATAGAGCTGGCCGATGAGAGCCTCCATCATCACGAGGGAGCGGGCAACTGGGTGGACTGCCGTGATATCCCCGAATCCGACTGTTGTCAGTGAAACCATGCTGAAATAGAAAAACGTTTCTCCACGTTCGGCGCCGGCCTCGTTCACCCACGCCGGCACTTGAAACGATCCGGGGACCACGGCTGCGATGAATGTGTAGCTGTAAGCGAAAAAGATTGCGATGAGAAGATACGCGGCAACTGCGCCACGTACCCGGTGCCCTGTAACCGGGCCGGGGCGATAGACCTGCCAGAGCACGACAGCTATCATTCCGACGACGGACAGCATCGAGAGCAGGGCGTCCCAGGGAAGAAGGCCGGAAGCACCAAAGACAGAACGTGCCAGTCGTATCGTGATCGTGCAAACGACAAAGATCCCGGAAACAACCTGAAAGATCCTGTGGCTGGCCATCGTAAGCAGTCCCGCAAGGAGCAGGAAGGAGAATACGAAAATGCCGATCAGTTCCAATATTTGGCCGGTTTTAGCCGTCGGTATGATGATGAATACCTCGAGGATCAGTAGGATGAGAAGTGTCGTGAGGCTGTTCTCCTCATCCCAGAAATGGATAAGACGACTGATCATTGAATTCCTCCCTTTTTATTCAGGGTGGCTTACCCTGAAGATAAGCACTCCCCGACACCGCACGCAATATACCTCATGCCATGCGCATTCACTGTTCTTTCGTTGCAGTCAACGCTGCCCCGATGAGAGCTACCTTAGGGTCGAGGATAACGCGCACTGGAATCTTCTCGATCAATGGACGCATGCGTCCTTTACTCGAGAAGGCCTTCATAAAGACCCCCTGCTGCAGCATCGGCAAGATCTTGGGGGCTATTCCTCCTGCCACATACAGCCCCCCATAGGGCAGGATCTTCAGGGCCAGATTGCCGGCCTCTGCACCATATGCCGAGATAAACAGGTTCATCGTCTGCTCGCAGAGAAAATCGCTGCCCGAAAGCGCCGCTTTTGAGACCTCTGCTGCCAGGTCAACAGTCTTGTCTTTCTTACCCATCTCACTCGCCCAGGTCTCATATATCTCAGCCATGGCTACAGACTCTTCACGCGGGTTGGTGTCCCTGAAAAACTGGTAGATAGACGCGATGCCTGTTCCCGATACCACCCTTTCAACCGAGACACGCGGCAGGCTGTTTTTCTCCAGTAGATAGGTCAACAACTGAAATTCTAGGGCTGATCGGGGGGCAAAATCGGTATGTCCCCCTTCGCTGGGAAAGGCCCTCAGGATGCCATCAGGATCAGGGATGAGAAAACCTTCACCCAAGCCCGTGCCTGCACCTATTATGGCGATAGGCGCGGCGGGATCGGGACTGCCGGGCTGCAGCGTTTCCAGCTGGCTGTCTTGCAGACCGGCTATGCCGTACCCGATAGCGGCAAAGTCATTGATGAGCGTAATCCGGGGGATTTCGAGCGCTCGCTGCAGCCGCTCTCCTGATAATGACCAGCTCAAGTTTGTGAGCTCCGACGCGTTATGGACAATTGGGCCGGCAATGCCAAAACACGCACTGGCAACATCAGGCATGCTGATGAATGCTTCGGATGCCTCTCTGAAGAACTGGTGCACCATGGGCACCAGGTCAGCAAAGCTTCTGCTTACATATGTCTGCTCCCAGAGTGTAGTTAGCGCAGGGATCGCCCTACGGGGACCGCTCACTTCTGCATTGACCAGCTTCAAGATGGTCTTTGTCCCTCCAATATCTCCGGCAAGAACGGTCAGTGTCATGGCTTAACTCCTCATAGTTTTTTTCGAACTGCGGCCTTCCCGCGGCTGCGCTTTCCTCCATGCAGTATGGTGTTTGCGTAGTATGCTAATTGCCTCGTTCGCAGTATTCACGCAGAGCGGTATCTTCATGTCTTCTGGACTGGCCAACGGGAATTCCGGTCTCAGCATGTATTGTCGGGCCCAATCCACAAGTGCATCATACATCTTCCCGATGAGGATCAGCGGTGTCCTCTCTTCAAGGTGTTTGACCTGCAGAAGCTGCCAGACCATGAGCGTCTCCAGAGCCGTGCCGATGCCGCCGGGAACAACGACAAATGCGTCAGACATGAGCACAAACTGATGCAGTCGGGTGAAGAATGTGCGGTGCGTGAAGGCCTGTTCAACGAAAGGGTTCACGTCCTGCTCGAAGGGCAATTCGACCCGGACACCATAGGAGCGGCTGCGGCCGCCCTTGCCGGCCTCGGCAGCACCCTCATTGGCCGCCTGCATCAGCCCCGGCCCGCCGCCGGTCACAATGTCGCATCCCATACCGGCCAGCGTCCGCGCAAGGCCTTTTACCTCGCCGAATACCCAGGAATCTCTCGGCACCCGGGCAGACCCGAAAATCGTGACCCTGAATTGTTCCCGCTTCGATGGACGAAGCCGTGTAAGGCTATTCACCACCTCCCAAAGGTTAAGAACCGTGCCGACAAGAATCTCTTTGACCGCGTCCTCGTCAGCCAGGCTGACCATGTGCGATTCTTTCTTCACCATTTTTTTCGGTGCCATAGATTCCTTCTCCTTTTGCCATGGATTGCAACTATCATGCAATGCGCACTGTTTCGGTCTGCTCCCCTTTCAGGAGCGGCAGAGCGCTGCATGGGGAATGTCCGGACTGCAAGGACGACAGAGTCCATACTGCTATCCATAAACAAGGACTCCAGGCACCTGATGTTCGTTGAGCAATCACTGCGCTGCGGCCCCGTGGCAATCGCTGCAGTTCATGGTCAGATAGGAGTAACCAATATCTACCGGGTGCGGGTATGCAAGCCGGCGGATTACAGCGCTCTCACCGCTGCCTTCACCACTGACCGTGTGTTCCAGAAGGACATGGCAGAGATTGCAGTCTTTGGATAATATCGTCCCATCTTCACTTACGTGGTTGCCATCGTGGCACCGGAAGCAGCCGGGGGAGTGCCGGTGGCCGCGGTTGTTGGGGAAGTTCTTCCAGCTGACCTTCATCAGCGGATCATAGTTCCGCTCGTAACCGCGCTGCAACTCCGTGATGGCACGGTCGATGGCATCCTTCCTCGCCGCTGCCACCGAAGGATGCGTGGTCCGGTAAAATTCAGTGATTGCCTTTCTGATCGCCTCCCTGCCCTCGTCAAGAGTCCGGTACTCTCCTTCCATCGCCTTGACTGCCGTGGACTTGATATCAGGGAGCGTGGGATCGACGAGCCCTATGCTGAGAAGGATGTTCAGCGTGTCGGCGGGATGCCGGAAGGAGTGGGCTGCCCGGTTATGGCAATCCACGCAATCCATACGGCGCTTCATATTATCCGCCAGCTCCGGCACTTCCGGCGAACTCCCCCTGGTCCGATACGTACGGACCGTTCCGTCGAGACGTTTGACATAAATCCAGGGTATGTTGACCCTCTTCGGGTCTGATGCGTCATAGATGATCTCTTCGGTGGTGCTTGAGTGCCAGTGCATCTTGGGCGGCCTGTCCGATTTCAGACCGGGGGTGCCCATCCTGAGCAGGAGATCGAGGTCCCATGGTGTGTTGCCCCTGTCCGAGAGAAAGAATTTTCTCGCTTCGAGACGCTCATAGAACTGGTACTTCGGTCCATGGCAGCTCTCGCAGACGTCCTGGGCAGGCCGCAGGTCCGCTACAGGAGTCGGGATGGGCCTCGGCACCCGGTTGGTGAGCACGTCGAAAAGCTGTTTCATACCCCTCAATTTATAGATCACAAAATACTTCACTCCGGAGCCGACATGACAGGTCGAACAGCCTACCTCGGCGTGGGACGAGTAAGAATAGGAAAGGTTTTCGGCCTTATGGATGCTTTGTCCGTTGCTGTGACAGAGGACCCCGCAGAACGTATCGGACTCCGTATATTCATAGGTTACATAGCCTGCAAAGGCGTAAAGCAGCGAAAGGAGGACAAACCCTCCGCCGAAGACGGTAACGAGAGTACGGTGCCGCGGATTATTGAAATCAATAAGAGGGAAACGCTGTTCGATAACTCCGCCGTCGCTCAGCCTGTGACGTTCGCGAACGATGCCTGCCACGACAAGAACCAGACCGAAGAAGATTATTGCCGGCAGGGCGATAAAAATGATAAGGTCAGCATAGGGTTTGGGATGCTTCGAGACCATGGCTACGATCGCAAGAAAGATCATGAGCCCGATATTGAAGATGAAGATTATTGCTCCGACAAAAGAGAGCGGGTTATAGAATGAAGGTGGGAATAACCTCTTCACAATTTCTCCTCACAGAGAATTTATTGAAAAGAAACACGGGGGAGTTTCTCCGTCCCCCGTGAGTGCCGTCAGAATTACTTTTGCACGGGAGCTTGGGCAGCAGCAGCCCCCTGCGACATCGGTACATCTCCTGCCGGTTCTGTCAGCCCCTCGGCAGTTACCACCCAGCCGCCGCCCATTGCCTTGTAGATATTCACGAGCGCCTGGAAAAGCGTACCCTGAGACTGGGCATGTGTTAATTCTGAAACGTACAGCCTATTCTCGGCGTACAGTACCTCGAAATAACTCGTATACCCGTTGTCATAGCGCAACCTGGTAAGGCGAACATATTCCCGCAGCGCATATACCTCCTGGCCCTGGGCAGCTATCTGTTCCCTTGTCCGCTTCTGATCGACAAGAGCATCATCAACCTCGCGAAACGCTGTCTGGATCTTCTGCTCGTAGGTGAGAAGCGCCTGTTGCTGCAGAGCTTCTGCTGATTTGACCTGCCCGGCAATGGCGCCTGCCGTGAAGATCGGAGCTGTTATAGGAACAGCCCAGCTCCAGGTCTTTGCAGGTCCTTTGAAAAGATCATCGAGGTCATTGCTGGCCCACCCGAAAAGACCGGTAAGGGAGATGGCGGGAAAATAGAGCGCTTTGGCCACACCGATGTTTGCGTTGGCAGCGATAAGATTCTGTTCGGCCTGACGAATGTCGGGGCGGTTCGCGAGGAGGTCCGAAGGAAGTCCGGCAGGAACTGACGGAAACATGAGTTCGTCAATCTTCTTGCCGCGGGTAATCGGGCCGGGATTATTACCGATAAGAACGCTCAGGGCATTCTCCTGCTGGGCAATGAATTTTTCGAAGAGCGGAATGTTTGCCGCGGCTTGCTCATATTGGGCTTTAGCCTGGTTCACTTCTATTTGAGATACGTTGCCATACTTGAACCGGAGTGTGAAGAGATCGTATGACTCCTTGTAGTTTTTCGCTGCTTGCCGGGTCAGTTCGAGCTGTCTGTCCAGGTCAAGAAGATTGATATAGGAATTCGCCACAGCGGTGACAAGGGTAAGTATGACCGTTCTCCGAGCTTCCTCAGTGCTCAGGAGCTCCGCACGAGCNNCGGGTTCGGCCCGGTCAGTTCGCTTATCCGTTGTCTCCCATACAGACCACCAGCACCTACCTGAGGAAAGAGCGCAGCGCGTGTCGTGCCATACTGCCCGGCAAACTGCTCCACTCTTGCCGCAGCGATCTTTATGTCTTTGTTGCCTTTGAGTGCGGTCTGGATAAGCTCGTTTAAGACGGGGTCATTAAACTGCTCCCACCAGGCGGTATTTGCAACGCCCTCGGCCGCCTCATATGCGACCCTCCAGGCCGATGGCTGATCGACCTGCGGCCTCACATAATCCGGCCCTACGGTGCACCCTGAGAGCAGCAGCACAGCAATAAGAAATGCGGTATTACGCATGGCCACCTCCACTTTGCGCGTCGCGATGTGCTTCCGAGGCTTTCCCGGAGCCTTTCTTCCTACTGAAGATGCCGGTGGCGCTTTCGAGCATCACGAAAAAGAGCGGTACAAAGAAAGACGCGACAATGGTCGAGGCGAGCATACCTCCAATAACACCGGTGCCGATGGCCCGCAGGCTGTTGGCGCCGGCGCCGGTGGCAATCGCCATCGGCACACAGCCGAGGATGAAGGCCAGCGAGGTCATGACGATAGGGCGCAGCCTCAGCCGGGCCGCCTCTATGGCCGCCTCCGTAAGCTCCATCCCATTACGGACATTCTCCGCAGCGAACTCAATGATCAGAATGGCGTTCTTGGCCGCCAGCCCTACCAGGGTTACCATCCCCACCTGGAAATAGACGTCATTCTCCAGTTTGCTGAACCAGGTGAGGAGCAGGGCGCCGAAAATGGCGAACGGCAC
>DKBO01000028.1:3253-11216 GCA_002448975.1 Nitrospiraceae bacterium UBA6898 | reverse complement strand
CTGCCCCAAGGTGCGCTGCATGGAGATCATAGAGGAGCTTGAGGGGAGACGGCGGGGGCCGTATACCGGCTCACTTGGCTACATCGGCTACAATGGGAACATGGACCTGAATATCATCATCAGGACCTTTCTGGTGAAGAGCGGGAAGGCATATGTGCAGGCTGGCGCAGGCATTGTGGCTGACTCCGATCCGGAGCGGGAATATTACGAAAGCCTCAAAAAAGCCGAGGCGCTACTCAACACGCTGACGAGACTGTAAGGAAGAGGAAAAGGGCTCCCTCAGCTAATACTTGAAATATTCCTTCGGCGTATTCTCAACAATATACTTGACGGCCTCGTAGATGCATACGCGGATCGCTTTCTCCATGGGGGTCTTCGAGTACGTGCTGAGGCCCCCTGCCAGACCAACCGTGCCGATAATTCCTCCGCCGAAGCCGCCCAGATTGAAATCTGTTGCCTCGCCCTCCACGCGCGTCGCCGCAAGCACTTCAGAGGTTTCTGTATCGAAGATCCGGATATCCATCGCCATGCTGGATTTTTTTATTCCGCCCAGAATGCCGCCGAACCCTTTCCAGTTGCCAATCCCGATCCCACCTCCCGTCCCCGAGGTTCCCGGGTCCCAACCGGTGACTGCAGCAACAATGAGAAGGTCAGCTCCCTTGACCTTGCCTCGTTTCTTGGCGGTCTGCTGTTCCGTATACCCTTCTTCGGAAAGGCCTATTTCGTCTTTTATTGCGTTAAATTCCTGACGCTCCAGAACCCTGAACCTTTTGCTCTGGACGAGGACGGTGGAAAGCATGTCTCTCAGTCCGCTCGGTTCTCCATGGCGGTAATCGTAGCCGGCCTTCCAATCGAATTTGGCTACCGCTGTCGAGGCCTTTGCTCCTGCATAGGGGGGGAGCTGACCTTCTAAACCGGTATCTACACTGGCGGTTGGCTCAACAGCGTCGGCGCTAACGGCGAAGAGGAGAATGAAGAAGAACAGTATCAGGAATATGCGTCGCTGTGTCATGCCGGCCTCCGGTAAAAAAGATAATCATTACCGTACCACAAATTCCGGAAGAATGGAAACGATTTGTATGGCCGAACACGAAAGCGATCTATAACCTCCTGAGGAGCCTCGGCAGTTTCGGCGTTACATTCGGAACCACAATGCTCGCCAGGAGTGCACAGTTCCATCAAACACACCTCGTGGCCAACCTGTTCCCTATACCCCGAAGTTCCAGATGGCGCGGCAAGCCATGGAGCAGGCCATGCATTTCAAAGGCGCGGGAACCGAGGCGCAGGTTGCTGCTGATACGTCAGTCTAGGGTCAGTTGATCAAACAGGCTGCGATGATGTCGTTCAACGACGCCTTTGATCGTCATCCTGGCGCTGATGCCTTGGTGCAGGGGGTGCCGGGAGCTACAGTCTCCCCGACCGGATGATCGATATGATGAGCCACACACCCAGGAGCAGGGCGAAGAAGAAGGCCGACATGCCAAGGAGTGAAAAGCCCAGTACGGTAGGTCCTGCCCCGGTAGAGTGCATGATCGCGGAACTGAGAAGGATTGCGCTGATGATCATGCCGAAGGCAATGCGGTTGCTCGAGCGGTCCATATCCCGGATCAGTCGGTCCAGTCCTATATGGGTCATCTTTATGTGAAAGTCGTCTTTCAACACCTTCTGGACAATCTGCCGCAATTGTCGGGGAAAGAGGACGGCGAAATCGGTAATCTCCATAACGTTCTTCCGGGCTTTTTCAAAGAGCCTTCCGGGCTTCAGGCGCTCCCTGACGATCTTTGATGCGTACGGCTCTGCAACGGAGATGAAATCGAAGTTGGGGTCCAGCTCGCGGCCAATGTTCTCGAGAATCAGCATTGCTTTATTGATGAGCAGAAGGTCAGAGGGTATTTTCATCTTATGCTTTATGGCGAGATGCGTTACGGTGTCAAGGTATTCGGCAAAATTGATCTCTTTGATGGTCATGCCGTAAAGGGGTTCCAGGAACTCCCATAGGTCCGCCTTGAACTCTCTCCTGAACGCATCCAGATCAACATGTTCCGGCACCAGTCCGAGTTCGATATACTGGTCAACGAGGCTGTCAAAGTCCTTGTTGATGAGCGCAAGAAACGTATTCGCCATAGTTTCCCTCAGCTCGAGGGAAACCCTTCCCACAATGCCGAAGTCCATAAACCCTATTTTGCCTGAGGGCATCGCAAAGATGTTCCCTGCATGGGGATCTGCATGAAAAAACCCGTCTTCAAGGGTCATCTTGAAATAGGCGTTTACTCCAGCCTTTGCCAGTCTGGGCCTGTCAAGGTTAAGCCGCACAATGCCCTCGATGTCATCGATCCTCACGCCTTCGATCCGTTCCATGACGATAATCTTATTGGTCGTGAACCTGTCGTAAATAGCCGGTATGTAAACATCGGTGACGTTTTCGAAGTTCTTTCTGAACCGCATGCAATTACGGGACTCTTCAAGGAAATCAAGCTCTTTTCTCACGGTCCTTGAAAACTCCTCGACGATACCGGTGGGGTTAAAGAAATTGCTTTCCGGAAGATATTTCTCAAGCAGGCTGGCAGCATACATAAGGATGCCGATATCGGTATCGATCTGTTCACGGATACGCGGACGCTGCACTTTGATGATGACGTCGCTGCCGTCGAGGAGTTTTCCCTGGAAAACCTGGGCTATGGAAGCGGCCGCAACGGGGATTCTGTCAAAGACAGAGAAGATCTCCTCTATCTTCTTTCCCGTCTCATCTTCGATGATCCTGAAGGCCTCTTCGGCAGGGAAGGGCGGCACCCGGTCCTGGAGCTTCTTAAACTCGTCAGCGAACCGCGTCGTGATCAGATCGGGACGGGACGACAGGATCTGGGCAAGCTTAATAAAACTGGGCCCGAGTTCGGCAAAGGCCATTCTGAGCTGTTCCGGAGCTGAAGGGCTCTTAACCGGCGGCCATTGCCCAAAGGTCTTGATCCTTTTTCTGAAGGGGATAAACCTTCCGAGATGGATCTGGTCGATTACCTTGCCGAAACCGTACTTGAGAAAGACATTGATAATCTGTCTGATCCTGTTCGCGCTTTTGCGGAATCTCAGAAAACTGAAGGGCATGTATGGGCCTTACGGATTTTGCCTGCCACTTTCCTCAAGTTTCTTTATTCTTTCGGAGAGGANNCGTCTTTTTGAGAAGATCATTGAGGCTGTTGGTAATATCCTCGGTGTTTTTTTCGGCCTTGTCAGCCCACTCCTTCACGAGCTTTGCGCCCTGTGATTCGTTCAGTTCTCCTTTTTTGACCAGATCGTCTACAAATTCCTTGACCTTTTCCTGCATGCCGAAACCTGCGAGCATAGCATTTCTTAAGATATCAACCAGTGCCATACATCCTCCTTGTGTAATGGTTCATGAATAANNGTTTGACTATATCGTATAACGATTCCAGGGCTTTGTCCAGCTTGGCAATATCTTTCGTGCCGCCCTGGGCAGTGTCGGGCTTCCCGCCCCCTTTGCCCCCAGCCGCAGCAGCGATGTCGCGGAGGATAGTTCCCGCACTATAGGTGCTGGTGAGATCTTTGGTAACCATGGCTACCAGAGCTGCCTGGTCGTCCTTGACCGAAGCAAGGACCAGGATGCCCGAACCCAGGGCATCTCTGACGTTATCTGCAAGAACTCTGAGGTCTTTGGCATCGATGCCGTCAATCCGGTACGAGACCGCGGCAACGCCGTCGATTTTCCGGGCTGCCTTCGCGATCTTTCCGGAACTCTCGGCTGCGCTCCTACCTTTCAGGGAATCGAGCTGCTTTTCAAGGTCCTTCATCTCGCTCATAAGCCGTGATACTTTCTCCGCCGCTCTTTCGGTGACCTTGAGGGTCTCACATACATTTCTGAGTTCGGCTTCTTCACTTCTGAAAAAGTCGATCGCAGCCTTGCCGGTAACAGCTTCGATCCTTCTGATGCCTGCCGCAACGCTGCCCTCGGACAGGATCTTGAAGAGACCGATATCTCCCGTGGCATGCGCATGCGTTCCGCCGCAGAGTTCCGAGCTCACGCCAGGAACCGAGATGACGCGCACCACATCTCCATACTTTTCGCCGAAGAGGGCGGTGACCCCGGACTCGATCGCTTTTGCCGTTTCCATGGTCGTTATGGCGACGGGGATATTGTTCAGGATGCTGGTGTTCACCTCGTCCTCTACGGAAATGATCATGTTCGGGTCCATGGACTGAAAATGGGTGAAGTCGAAGCGAAGACGTTCGTCGGAGACATACGATCCTGCCTGTTTTACGTGCTCGCCCACGATGTTCCTCAGCGACGCATGCAGAAGATGCGTTGCCGTATGGTTTCTCATGGTCGAAAGACGCCGTTCTCTGTCGACGGAGGCCGTGACCTTTGCCGAAGCTCTGAGTGAGCCCTCGACCACCTTGACCCTATGCAGGTGGATCCCTTCGACGGGCTTCCGCGTATCGAGCACAAGAGCGCGAACATTATCAGCCCTCAGCCTGCCCTGGTCTCCGACCTGGCCGCCCGATTCCGCATAACACGGTGTCCTGTCGAGGAGTACCTCTCCCTCTACGCCTGCGGACAGTTCTTCGACCGGCTTTCCGTCCTTGATTATCGCGAGCACCACAGCGTTGGTCTCGAAGGAATCATATCCAATAAATTCTGTTGCCGCATACTTCTGCAGAAGATCTCTATAGACAGCAGATGCAGCGGGAGACTCTTCGCCAACCCAGGAGGCGCGCGCCTTTGTTCTCTGCTGCTCCATCTCACGGTGAAATCCCGGTTCATCAATGGCAAGGTCCTGCTCCGAGGCCACGTCACGGGCAATATCGAGCGGAAACCCGTAGGTATCGTACAGCCGGAAGAGTTCGCTCCCCAGGATGCTGTTCAGCCCCCCCTTCTTCGTCTGCGCGATCACATCGTTCAGGATGACAAGTCCCTGCTCCAGGGTCTTCATGAAGCGTTCTTCCTCAAGCTGAAGCATCTTCTGGACTCTGGCCTTTTCTTCAACAAGCTCGGGGTAAACGTTTCCCAGACCTTCAGCAACGGCGTCGCAGAGCTTGTATAGGACGGGATCGCTGATGTCCAGGCTTTTTGCATAGCGGGAGGCCCTCCGGATGATTCTTCTCAATACATACCCCCTCCCTTCATTTGAGGGTACACAGCCTTCGGAAAGCAGGAACGTGATAGCGCGAATATGGTCGGCGATGACCCTGATGGCAATGTCCGTGAGCCTGTCCGTATGATAGGTCTTTCCTGAATGGCTGCAGATAGCAGAAATGATCCCTGCAAAGAGGTCGGTGTCGAAATTATTATGCTTTCCCTGAAGAACCGAAGAAAGCCGTTCGAGACCCATGCCGGTGTCGATGCTCGGTTTGGGAAGCGGTGTCAGGGTGCCTTCCCTGCTGCGGTCGAACTGCATGAAGACCAGGTTCCANNTTGCCGAGCATCTCGAAGAAGGTATGATGACGTGCCGTATGACCGACGTTCTCCAGATCGTTGTGTTTGCCTCCGGCACGCATGCACTTCTGGCTTGAGGCAGCGCGGCGGTACGGTTTTTTCTCTTCGCCCTGGAATACGGACTTGAACTGCACCATACCCGCATTGGTAAACAGCAGAGTGGGATCATTGCCCGGTATGAGCGAGGAGCTGCGCACCAGCTCATGGTCCTTGGACCTGAAATATTCGAGAAATGTTTTTCTGATCTCAGCGCTGTTCATCTTACTTTGCAAATCCCGGCTCGTCACTGACGATCTCGGCGAGCTTGTCATCAGTGAAGATAAGGCGGGACGTGTAGAATCCCATCTTCTTATAGACCCATTCGACGCGTTCCCTGCCGTCCTCGCTGGGAGCCAGCACAACGATCGAATGCGGACCTCCCCACGCAAGCCTCACCTGCTGTCTCGTCATGCCGACGGCCACCTGGCTGTTCTTGATGTACTCCTGGATTTGCGGCGGAAAGTCTTTTATCTCGTCCTGGGAATAGCGCACCGATTTGGAGCAGCCGAACATCATAAACAGGCTCAAGAGGGCCACCCACAAGAACGACTTTTTCATGCTTCCATCTCCTCGCTTGCAATTCTCTTGTCCAGGACCTTCCGGATAAGCTGCAGGGAATAGCCCCTTCTCATGAGAAGACCGATAAGGCTTCTCGTACGTTTCGGTTCAGGATATTTTTCAACAGTTCTGCGCTTTTTGTCTATCAACTTTTTGAGCGTGGCAAGCTCCGTCTCCGCATCGTACCCCATCGACTCGTCGATGATACCGCGGGGAAGGCCCCGCTGCTGCATGAAGCGCCTGGTCCCCTGAAAGCCGAGAAGCTTGCTTGCCATGGCCTGGTGTTTTAGGTTTTCCGCAAGGGCCCTGTCATCAAGAAATCCGTATTCCTTGAGATACAGGACCACAGCCTCGATATCTTCACGCTCATATCCTTTTTTCGTCAGGCGATCCCTCAGCTCTTTTTCGCTTCTACCGCGGTAACGCAGGAGCGTCACGGCATATGCGCGCGCCTTAGCTGCCGAACCGGTCAATCTTCATCTCATCCTTGTTCTTGTGCTGCTGGTCGCCATACACATCGCTCGTCGACTGGATGCCCTTCACCTTGAGTGCAAAGTCATCGGGGTTTGAGGCCCTGCGCAACGCCTCATCGTAGGATATGAGGCCGGACTTGTAAAGGCTGAAGATTGACTGGTCAAAGGTCTGCATGCCGTAGTGGATCGTTCCCTGGGCTATCACATCAGCGATGGATTTTGTCTTGTCCGGGTCAAGAATGCAGTCTTTGACTGTCGCGGTAGCGATCAGAACTTCAACGGCAGGGACCCTGCCTTTTCCGTCAATCTTGGGTACGAGCCGCATGGAGATGATCCCCCTGAGCACGGAAGCAAGCTGTATCCGCACCTGCTTATGCTGGTAGGGCGGAAATACCGAAATGATCCGGTTGATCGTCTCGGTTGCGTCGATGGTATGGAGCGTGCTCAGGACGAGATGGCCCGTCTCAGCAGCGGTAAGTGCCGTCTGTATCGTCTCGAAGTCTCGCATCTCACCAACCAGTATGACGTCCGGGTCCTGTCTCATGGCCGCGCGCAGAGCCTTGCTGAAGGACTCGGTGTCGCTGCCGATCTCTCTCTGGTTCACGATGGAGCGCTTATCCCGGTGCAGATACTCTATCGGGTCCTCNNGTTTCATTTGCTATCTTCTTGATGATGTCGGGAAGCAGCAGTTCCTCTGTCGTGGGTATCCGCATGGGGATGACGCGGAAGACCATGCCCACCGTGCCCCTCTGGATGAATATATTGCAGCGAAAGCGGCCAAGTCCGGGCACGCTGTAAGCGAGGTCCATATCGTTTCTTTTCTTGAATATTTCCCGTTGCCCGGGACTCATAACGGCAAAGGCGATCTTTACGGTGTCCTCCTGGCTGAGGCGTTTCTCTTCCGAGAGGGGGTGCAGTTCTCCATTGATCCTCAGGATCGGCGGGGAGCCGACCTTGATATGAAGGTCAGAGGCACCCTGGGAATGCGCTGTTTGTAATAATTCATTTACATCCATCTCTGATCTCCTTGTTATTTTTTCTGGACAGCCGCTATGATCTTCTCCTCGATCTCCTGAGCAGTATCCGGGTTATTTTTCAGATATTCCTTCACGTTTTCCCTTCCCTGGCCTATCCGGGTACCTCCGTAGCTGTACCACGCGCCTGACTTTTCGATGATCCCCTTTTCTACGCCGAGATCTACGACTTCGCCGGCATGGGAGATGCCTTCATTGAAAAAGATGTCGAATTCAGCCTGCCGGAAGGGCGGTGCCATCTTGTTCTTTACGATCTTGACCCGTACCCTTCCTCCGATGATCTCCTGGTTGTCCTTCAGGTTCTCGATCTTTCTGATGTCGAGCCTCATGGAGGCATAGAACTTGAGGGCATTGCCTCCCGTGGTAGTCTCCGGATTGCCGAACATCACGCCTATCTTCATCCTGATCTGGTT
>DKBO01000028.1:0-3210 GCA_002448975.1 Nitrospiraceae bacterium UBA6898 | reverse complement strand
GAGGGCAAGGGTCGTTTTGCCTGAGGACTCCGGCCCATAGATCTCTACCACCCTGCCTCTGGGGAGACCGCCGATGCCGGTTGCTATGTCGAGGGTGAGCGATCCTGTGGATATCGCCTGGATTCCCTCAGCAACGGTACCTTCTCCCAAGCGCATGATCGAACCTTTGCCGAAATTCTTCTCGATCTGGGATATGGCCATTTCGAGGGCCTTGATCTTTTCCTTGTTCGTTTCCTTGGTCACATCTTTACCGGACATTATTCCTCCCTGTTTTCCAAAGGTATCCGGCCAAGGCTGCTGTATTCTGCCCCTGCCGGTTTCAGCTCACTTTGCATGATATGTATGGCCGACACCTCAACCCTCCCGAAGTCCGACTTCTTAAAGTCTGCAAAATGCTTCATCAGTTCTGCAACCTTTTTCATCGATCTCACCCTGCCGATCGTCAGATGGGGAGAAAAGAACCGCACCTCGGGCGCATATGCAAAACCTGTCAATACTGCGTCAACATCCTTCTGTATACTCGTGAGCACCTCAGAGTCTTTTATGCCTACCCAGATCACCCTCGGCCGTTTTTCCGAAGGAAAGCAGCCAATGTCAGCTATTGTAATATAAAAAGCATTGTAATGTGAGAGTTTTTTGCTGAGAGCGTCTGTTATCGTCGGTATCTGTGTAGTGTCAGTATTGCCGAGAAACTTCAGCGTAAGATGTATGTTCCCGGCATTCACCCACTTTACATCAGCTCCCGTCTTCTTCAGCTCTGAGGTGACGTTTTCCAAGGTTTTTTTTATCTCATCAGGCAGGTTAACCGCTATAAAGCAGCGAATATCCATCGTAGTACTTGTACTACCTCCTCAACACAGGGGATTCTTTCGCGCTGATAGACTTCATTGCAATGCCCTTGTTCCGCATTCGACGAAGCGATATCCATTCATCGCACAGTTACCTGCAGATACACTTGAACGACCATGTTTGCATATATCCCTGCCAGGATATCATCAGCCATTACCCCAATGCCATAACTTAAAGTTTTTTCTAGCTTACGTATCATAAGTGGCTTTAATATATCAAATAATCTAAATAAAATAAAGGTTGCTATCAACAGAGGGAGTCTGTGTGGTAAGCAGAGTGTGGCCATATAAAAGCCGGCAAATTCGTCGATGATAATTTTACTGCTGTCCTTCTGGGCAAAGGCTCTTTCTGCGGATGTTGCGGCGAATGATCCTAACATCGCTACTGCAACAAAAAAAATGAGGTGTTCCTGAAAAGATAGGGGGAAAGCCAAGATGCAGAAAAAAGCAGTAAGTGTGCCGAATGTACCGGGTGCAAAGGGTATGTACCCTATCGGCCCGAGCGTTGCGATATGCTTTAACAATCCCTGCATAGCCGCTCGTATTGTAACACTTACCGAGAATGCCTTGCAGTGGAGATTATTGATCCTGAAGGATGCATTACTTTTTGAAAGGGTTAACGGACAGGGACAGCCGTTCCGGCGGGAGCGTGTGGGAATCGAAACATACCACTGAGGCTATAACTCAAAAAAAGGAGCGGAGGTATGATCCGCTCCTTTTTGCAGATGCTTTCAAGCCCTGGTCAGTACCGGGGCGGTGGTGGTGGCGGTGGATAGTAAGAGCGAGGTGGGCTCGTGGATCTTCTGTATCCGGGGATCTGGTTTCCCGTTGCGTACATGCACTGCATATACGCGTTGTCATAACGCCGCTGAGCCTCGTAATATGAGCCAGACGCATAGCCGGTACCCGCGGCGCTCCCAAGAAGCAGCCCGCTGCCTGCGCCGATTGCTGCTCCAGCGCCCATATCCCCTGAGGCGCTGCCAATAGCCGCACCCGCGGCGGCACCAATGATCGTGCCGACGACAGCGCTTGTCACTGCCGAGTTCTGGGCAGCCTGCTGACCGCTCACGCCTCCTATCTGTTCAAAAGCAAACTGGCGGCATGTGGCATCGTCGGTCCGGAACTGCTCGAAGCTCTTGCCCTCCCCGGGAAGTACCATGACGCTGGGACCGTTCGGGATTGACGCACACCCTGTGAATAACATAATCATGATGAGAGGTGACAAGATCAGTAAACGATGCATGATATTACCTCCCTGGATTGGCAGATGGTTGCGCAGGAACTGTCTGCCATCCGCCCGGACATTCCTTGACATACGGGTAATAAGATTTCGAGTCAGGGCAGTAATACCATACGTCCGATGGTGCGGACGAGTCGTCACGCCGGGACCGCTCGATGTACTCCTGCGGCTCTGAGGGTACACTGACTGTGGGCTGGTAGTAATAGGGGTAGTAATAAGAAGAATAGGGATAGTAATAAGGAGAATAGGGGTAGTAATAAGGAGAATAGGGGTAGTANNCATAGTACCCGCCTTTATAGCCTCCGCCTCTCGAGTAGCCACCCTTCTGACCACCACCTCTGGAGTAGCCGCCCTGATGACCGCCGCCTCCGGAAGAACGGTCTGCGAATACGGTGCCGCCTACCAAAAGGGCCATCGAAAAAATAAGCACCATCAATATCAGCTTGAACGATCTCATTTTATTTCTCCTCACTCTGCAGGATATATCGATTACAGGTATGAAGCCCGGCAAGTTTATGCATCATCTGAGCCCTCGGTGTTTCATTTACCAACGTATTACTGTAACTGAGTCTCTAATCATATGCTATTGCAATGACATACTAATGTCAAATGTATGGTTGAGATGAGAGACTCGCTGGGATCAGTCAGATAAATTTTACATGTTTCTGCGGGGATACTCGCGCTGCACGTTCCGGGCTGTGAAAATCAGCTTGCGGATCGGGCTGCGGGTTTTGCACCCGTCAAAGGCATTGAACAGAGTGGCACGGATCATTCTTGCAGGCGTTTGCAATGATCAGCTGATCGAGCCTGTCGCCGGCATCATAGGTTCCGACAAACCAAACCGGCTCGCGATAGATAAGCGTTTTCGGGCCGAAGGACTTTTTCATCCTATTCTCCTTATATGAACATTATGCATGATGTCAGCTTCCGCTTCCTTTATGGTATCAGATGCCGGAAAAGAAAACGGAAGCAAGTTTCCGCAGTGCCCCCGAGTCATTTTCCGGAAGAGCAGATGTAAAGATATGGTACAATGAAGCCATGAAAAACACGGCAATCTTTATTATCTTTGTCCTTGCAGTCCTGGGTTTCCTTTTCAGTATTTCCGGGAAAAAATATCCGCAG
>DKBO01000213.1 GCA_002448975.1 Nitrospiraceae bacterium UBA6898 | reverse complement strand
GGAGTTCTGGTCAACAGCATATCAGCCGGCGCTTAAACCGTCGAAGAATTACGAAGCGATTTTCTCGGAAGGCCGGGCAGAGTTTCGCCGCCGTGACCATGATTTTGAAACACACACCGAGATCGCCGTCTCGCCCGAGGATGATATCGAGCTGCGTCGTGTCACGATCTCCAATCGCGGCCGAACACGCAGGACGGTCGATGTCACGAGTTACGCAGAAGTCGTCCTGGCACCACCGGCCGCAGACGCCCTGCATCCGGCATTCAGCAATCTTTTTATTCAGACGGAGATCATCCGGGACAGGCAGGCGATCCTCTGTACCCGCCGGCCCCGCTCAGTCGACGAGCAGCCACCGTGGATGTTTCATCTGATGGCTGTGCACGGGGCGGATGTCGGCGAGGCCTCCTATGAGACCGACCGCATGCGCTTCATCGGCCGGGGCAACACCGTTGCTGACCCGCAAGCGATGGGCGTAGGAGCGCTCTCGGGAAGCCAGGGCTCCGTGCTCGATCCAATCGTCGCTATCCGGTATCGCATAACCCTTGATCCGGAAAGATCGGCAACAATAAATATTGTGACCGGCATCGGTGAAACCCGGGAGAGCTGTACGGGGCTCGTAGAAAAATACCAGGACCGGTATCTCGCGGATCGCGTCTTAGATCTCGCATGGACACACAGTCAGGTGCTCCTGCGGCAGATCAACGCCACCGAGACCGATGCGCAACTGTATGGACGTCTTGCCGGCTCCGTGATCTATGCCAACTCTTCGCTGCGCGCCCAGCCGGGCGTTCTTAGCAAGAACCGCCGCGGGCAACCCGGGCTGTGGGGCTATTCCATTTCCGGGGATCTCCCGATCGTGCTGCTGCAGATCGAAGATCCGGCCAATATCGACCTGGTGCGCCAACTTGTTCAGGCCCACGCATACTGGCGGCTCAAAGGACTTGCCGTGGACCTTGTGATCTGGAACGAAGATCACGCCGGTTACCGGCAGCTTCTGCAAGAGCAGATTATGGGACTCATTGCCGCGGGCGTCGAAGCGAACGTGACAGACCGGCCAGGCGGGATATTTGTAAGACCTGCGGACCAGATCTCGAGTGAGGACCGCATCCTTCTCCAAACGGTCGCTCGCGCCATCATTTCCGACGGCTTTGGCCCGCTGGCGGAGCAGATCAACCGTCGCGGTATTGTGGATGCGAGAGTACCGCGCCTCACACCTACCCGGAGCCACCGTGCCGAATCCTCAACAGCCGTGGCACTGCCCCGCCGCGATCTGCTGTTCTTCAACGGACTGGGAGGATTCACGCCTGATGGCCGCGAGTACATCATTACAACCACGCACGGGCAGGTGACGCCGGCGCCCTGGGTAAATGTGCTGGCAAACCCGCACTTCGGAACGGTCATTTCAGAGAGCGGCCTCGCGTACACTTGGAGTGAGAATTCCCACGAGTTCCGCCTCACGCCCTGGTACAACGATGCGGTAAGTGATTCGAGCGGAGAAGCTTTTTACCTTCGTGATGAAGAGAGCGGACACTTCTGGTCCCCCACGCCGCTGCCCAGCCGCGGGGCTATGCATTACGTCAGCCGTCACGGATTCGGTTACAGTGTCTTTGAACACACGGCAGACGGCATAAGATCGGAGATGTGGGTCTACGTGGCAATGGATGCATCGGTCAAATTGACGGTGCTCAAGGTGAGAAACGAATCAGGCCGATCTCGCCGGCTCTCAGCCACCGGGTTCGTGGAATGGGTGCTGGGAGATATGCGGCCAAAAACGGCGATGCATGTGAGTACCGAAATCGACCCCAAGACAGGAGCGCTTTTCGGGCGGAACCCCTACAATACGCAGTTTGCAGGGCGAACAGCGTTCTTCGACACGGACGAGGTGAACCGGGTTGTGACCGGCGACCGGACTGAGTTCCTTGGCCGCAACGGCACGCTTCGGAGTCCGGCAGCGATGACCCGTCTGCGCCTATCCGGCAGGGTAGGGGCTTCCTTGGACCCCTGCGCTGCTATCCAGGTCCCCTTCGATCTGGCTGACGGGCAAGAGCGTGAGATCATCTTCAGGCTCGGCGTAGGGCGAGACTCCGATGACGCCGGCAAACTGGTGCGCCGTTTTCGGGGACCTGCCGCAGCTCGCGCCGCCCTTGAAAAGGTCTGGCAGTACTGGAATCACACCCTCGGCGCAGTGCAGGTGGAATCACCCGACCAGTCCGTCAACTTTCTGGCCAACGGCTGGCTCCTGTACCAAACGCTCGCCTGCCGGCTTTGGGCGCGGAGCGGATACTACCAGTCCGGGGGCGCCGTCGGTTTCCGCGACCAGTTGCAGGACGCGATGGCGCTTACCCACTCTGAGCCGCGGCTTGTTCGCGAGCACCTCCTTCTCTGCGCGGCGCATCAGTTCAGGGAGGGAGATGTTCAGCATTGGTGGCATCCTCCGTCGGAACGGGGAGTGCGCACACACTGTTCGGACGACTTCCTCTGGTTGCCTCTCGCTGTATGCCGCTACGTCGTGAGCACCGGTGACACGGGGGTGTTGGATGAACCGGTCCGTTTCATAGAGGGCCGTCCAGTAAACAAGGACGAGGACTCGTATTACGATCTTCCCCACGCCTCAGAAGAAAGGGCGAGTTTGTATGATCACTGCGTGCGGGCCATCCTGAATGGCCTCATAGTAGGTGAGCATGGACTGCCGCTCATCGGCTCGGGCGATTGGAACGACGGGATGAACAGGGTGGGCGAAGACGGCAAGGGTGAAAGCGTTTGGCTGGGATTCTTCCTCTATGCAGTGCTTATGCAGTTCTCTGAGGTTGCGCGCCTGCATGGCGACCAGCCGTTCGTCGAACGCTGCCGGACAGAGGCCGTTCAACTGCGCCGGAAGATCGAGGAAAATGGCTGGGATGGCGAGTGGTATCTGCGCGCTTACTTTGACGACGGATCACCGCTGGGTTCGGCGGGCAATCCCGAATGCCGGATTGATTCCATTGCGCAAAGCTGGTCTGTTCTCTCCGGCGCAGGCGATGTCCAACGCTCACGCATGGCAATGGAAGCGGTGGACAAGCTTCTTGTCCGGCGGGACCGCAGCCTGATCCAGCTCCTGGACCCGCCCTTCAACACATCGATTCTGAATCCCGGCTATATAAAAGGATACGCACCGGGTGTAAGGGAGAATGGGGGACAATACACACATGCGGCGATCTGGGCGGCGATGGCCTTTGCTGCATTGGACGACAGGCGCCGCGCATGGGAGCTGCTGGCAATGATCAACCCGGTGAACCATGCGAATTCTCCGGAAGCAGTTGCAACCTACAAGGCAGAACCGTATGTTGTTGCGGCCGACGTATACGCGGTCTCTCCGCACATTGGCCGCGGTGGATGGACATGGTACACGGGATCGGCAGGCTGGATGTACCGACTTATCCTTGAATCACTGCTTGGGCTGAGGCGTGAAGGAGACACCCTGCGGTTCGTGCCGTGTCTGCCCGGGGATTGGGAGTCGTTCACGGTGCATTACCGGTACCGGGAAACCGTTTACCACATCACCGTAGTCCAAATGGGTGGCGGCAGCGTAGCCGGTGTGACTGTCGATGGTGTTGTACAATCCGATAGTGCCATTGCGCTGCTTGACGACCGTCAGGAACATTCGGTCGCAGTGAGAATACCCGCCCCGGACAAGGCGGCGGATAATCATAGACTCAACAGATGACAAGAGAAGGGAGAAATTATGGGAGCTGTACCGACGATTAAGAAAGCTATTGTTGCCGTGGCAGGCGCCGGGACACGATTCCTTCCGGCAACAAAGACCATGCCGAAAGAGATGTTGCCGATTGTCGACAAGCCGATTATCCAACTGGTCGTCGAAGAATTGGTGGAAGCCGGGATACAGGATATTATCCTGGTGACGAAGTGGGATAAGAAGCCTTTGGAAGACCACTTCGATCATAACTGGGCCCTGGCCAATGAATTACGAGAAACGGGAAAGCTGACGCAGCTCGAAGAGATAACACGCATTTCCGAGATGGCCAATTTCGTTTATATCAGGCAGAAGGGGCCCTATGGCAACGGCACTCCCGTTCTGTCTGCCGCGAGCCTGGTTTCCAACGAACCGTTCATCTATGTCTGGGGCGATGATCTGGTGCGCTCGAAGGTATCCTTTACCAAACAGATGATCGAGGATTATCAGACACATGGCCATCTGATGATCGGGGTACAGAAAGTAGAGCGGGAAATGGTCAACCGCTACGGGATAGTAGAATTACGTCCCCACTCCAGGGAGATCAAAAACATTATTGAAAAACCATCCATAGATGAGGCCCCGTCTCAATTGGCGGACTTCGGGCGGATGATCTTGAACCAGGCTATCGTGGATATTCTGAGAGGGCTTCCGCTCGGCAAAGACAACGAGCTCTGGATCGTCGATGCAATCCGGCAGTATGTTGAACGCGGGGGGATCTTTCTGGCCAAAGAAGTGGACAAAGGAGAATGGCTGACTACCGGAGATCCGCTGAACTACCTGAAGGCGGTTATCAAGTATGCTCTGGACAGGGAGGATATCGGGAATGACCTGAAGGAGTTCCTGAAAAGCGCGGTATGCTGAAATCAGCGGAAAGGCCATGCCGCTCTTGTCTTCGTCTCCTGTATCTGGTAGCATTCACCATGAGCAACACAAATTCTCGAACCGCGGGAATATGATCGGCAGCACCAAAGGAGGCACACCATGGGAGACAAAGGCGGCAAAAAGGACAAAGACAAGGACAAGAAACAGAAAGCAATCAAACAGGCAAAAGATATGAAAGATAAGAAGGATAAGCAGCCCAAAAGCGCACTCAGATAAGGGGCAGAATTCAGCGGGACCTCTACCCGAAAAACGGTGGCACTGAAAAGTTGGTATCCTTTTCGGTTCGATTCTGGTCGTTACTCGCTGCGTCCTTACCCATTCATATCCCTGCACAATGTTTTCGCTTTCTTCAGTCAAAAAGCTTCCTATTTCCTCCTGCGTATCAGTACGCGAAAATTACGCGGTCTGCTTGGATAGGTGATTGCGGAGATCGCAAGCCCTTGAATTTCAATAGATTCGTTGATGGTTATGATGGCGGTTACCGCCTTGAAAGGGCAAATCAGTACAGGCTATGGCATACGGGAAAAACAGGGAGTTGCCTTAAAAAACAAGAATTTGCAGTCTTGCGAGATTCGAT
Organism: Nitrospiraceae bacterium UBA6898; assembly: GCA_002448975.1. Classification (GTDB taxonomy): domain Bacteria; phylum Nitrospirota; class Thermodesulfovibrionia; order Thermodesulfovibrionales; family UBA6898; genus UBA6898. Next base: position 4,493 of record DKBO01000213.1, on the reverse strand, counting down.
ATGCGTGCAGGTTTTTGATCGATTTTCCGACAAATTTATCATAATTTCGTCATACCAGAAAAGGGCGGCCTTGTCACCACGGACGAGGCACGCGATTATGCTGCGTGAATGGCTTTCTTGAGCACTTCGGTTGCCCACTGGTTAAGGCTCTTACCTGCTACCTCAGCCTCCACAAGAGCTCCAACATGGACTTCCGGCGGCACCCGGAGCTGAAGCCGGCCGGAAACCGGTTTCTGCGGCTTCTTGCCGGTCTTCGCACAAGCAGGCAGATAATCGTCAACAGCATTGAAGACAGCATATGAAAAGGAGCTATTTTTTTGCTGGATGTCGTCAAAAGGCAGAGTTGTCTTTCACCGTGCCACCATGTACCATAAAGAAAAGAGCCGAAGAGGTGGCGTGAATGACACTTAATTCCCTGTATCAGCTAATGCGCAGCTTTTTTAAGATTACCCTTATTACGGTCAACGCCACACCCATAACACCCGCTTCGATTATTATTTTTCTCCTCATCTTCTTTTCCTTTTTATTACTGGGCAAGCTGATCTCACAGGTATTAATGAAAAAAATCTTCCCCCGATTTCACCTTGACGAAGGAGTGCAGTACAATTTTTCCAGGGCTACCCGGTATATCATCGGGCTCACCGGTGCCGTGGTGGCATTCCAGTTCGTCGGGGTCGACCTGAGCGGCCTCGTGATGATCTTCGGCCTGCTTTCCGTAGGGATCGGGTTCGGACTGCAAAATGTCACATCAAATTTCATATCGGGTATTATTCTGCTCTTTGAACGACCCATTGCTGTCGGCGACCGGATAACCGTCGGGGATACCGAGGGCGACGTGATGGCGATCAACATGAGGTCGACCATGATCCGGTCGATCGACAATATAACGATCATCGTCCCCAATTCTGAATTCATCTCCGACAAGGTCACGAACTGGTCCCACGGCGACAAAAAGGTGCGGATCAATATCGATGTCGGAGTATCGTACACCTCGGACCTTGAGACTGTCCTGCGCTCGCTTCTTGAGGTGGCACAGGAGAACGACAGGGTCCTGAAAACACCTGCGCCGGTGGTGCATTTCATGGGGTTTGGAGATTCGTCATGGGACATGCGTCTACGCTGCTGGATAGCCGATCCGAAATATCACTGGCAGGTGAACTCGGATATCAACTGCGAAATCGTCAGAAAGTTCCGCGACAACGGGGTTGAAATACCCTATCCGCAGAGAGATCTGCATATGCGCTCATCGATACCGCTGATGCTGAAGGAGCATGACCGGGAGGTCAGGTAAATGAACTCCTCTGGCTACGCTCTCCCGGAACCTTGCCTTTTTCCCTCTGCCCGCCTGATGCCTGGCAGACACGTTCTCAGGGAGGAAGTCCATGGATAGAGACAGGGGCCTTATGTATGCATATCTGTTTGACAAACAGGGCAGCGGATCTGATTTAACGTGGAATGACATAGACCAATGGACTCCTTCACGCGGCATTCTGTGGATGCATCTTGACTACCAGAATGCATATGCCTGCAGATGGCTTCAGGAAAAGAGCGGACTGAACGAGATCATCCGGGAAGCACTCATGGAAGAGGAGACTCGCCCCCGTTTCTTTCTGTCCGACAGCGGATTTCTGATGATCCTCCGTGGGGTGAACTTCAATCCCGGCTCTGACCCCGAAGATATGGTGTCACTCCGGATCTGGATAGAAGACAATCGCATTGTCACTATGCGCCACAGACACGTGAAGGCCATTGAAGATATTCACGAGGCACTGCGCCTGGCGAAAGGCCCTGCCGCGTCTTCCGAATTTATGGTCATGGTCATAGACCGGATTACCGACAGAATGGGTGAGATCATTTCTGAAACAGATGATCGCGTTGATGAACTTGAAGATTCCGTGCTCACCATGGAGAGTCATGAGCTGAGGTCCCAGCTGGGCGGGATACGGAGGGCAATAATCAGTCTGCGCAGATATATCGCCCCTCAGCGCGACATGTTATTGCGCCTCTGTCATGAGCGCATTCCGGGCATGACAGACAGGGAAAGAACATATTTGCGGGAAGCTGCCGAAAGGACGGCGCGATACGTGGAAGATCTCGATGCGGCCCGTGACCGGGCGGCGATAACTCAGGAAGAGTTGAATAACCGTCTGGCAGAGCGGATGAGCAAGACGATGTACATCCTTTCCCTGGTTGCCGCGATCTTTCTGCCCCTGGGCCTTCTCACCGGACTCCTGGGCATTAACGTAGGAGGGATCCCCGGGGCCGAGCTGAAATCCGCTTTTTTTGTCGTCTGTGTGTTGCTCGTCATTATTGCCGGCATTGAATACTGGCTGTTCAAATGGAGAAAATGGCTATGAACCCGCCGGTGCTCATTGTGAGGCCGTTGTTTGCGACTCCGCACGGCAAATTCCGGCACCGGCAAGGTCAGCTCCAAGTATGTAGCGCAGGTCCGGAATGCCGGGCAACAGGCATGCCGGCCGGCAGTATGGGGAGCCGAGGGAGGGATGGGTTGGTCAGGGGTGCAGACCCAACCCCGATCTGTCGGTCCACAAAGGTAAAATGACAATAGTGCAGTCTGACCTTATAACGGCGCCCGCAATTTAGTTCCGCATTCCTTGCAGTATTTTGCATCATGACTGTGGTCTTCTGAACGGCACTGCCGGCAGACCAGATTCCGCCTTGAGCGCTTTGTCACATTGGAGAGCTCAACCGTTACGATCCCGGTGGGTACTGCAATGATGCCGTATCCCAAAATCATGATAACAGCCGCCAGCATCTTCCCCATATTGGTATGGGGGGAAATGTCTCCATAGCCTACCGTCGTCATGGTGACAATCGCCCAGTAGACACTTACCGGTATGCTGGTGAATCCATGTTCCTCACCTTCGATGAGGTACATAAGCGAGCCGGATATGACAACCAGCGTAAGCACGGTAAAAATGAATACTGTTATCTTGCGGTAGCTGGCCTTCAGTGCCTGAAGAAGCGCCTGAGCTTCCAGGCTATATTCAGCAAGCTTGAGGACCCTGAAAACACGCAGGATTCTGAGAATGCGGATAGAGATAAGAAACTGGCTCCCCGGAATCAGCATGCTCACATACGTCGGCAGTATGGCGAGCAGATCCACGATGCCGAAAAAACTTGTTGCATACCGCAGTGGTTTGACGCTGCAGAATAACCGCAGCATATACTCAAGAGTGAACAGGAGGGTAAAAAACCATTCGCTGATATACAGCATGCTGCCGTAGGACCTGTTGATGGAACCGATGCTGTCGAGCATTACGGCGAGGACGCTTGCAATAATGCTGCAGATCAAAACCAGATCAAACCATTTGCCTGCAGGCGTATCAGCTTCAAAAATAATGATATAGAGGCGGCTTTGCCAGTCTTTCCATCTGTTCATAGTTGTCCTCGCATTATGCGGCAGCGGGAATTTACCGAACCTATTGTGGTCATAGGGGACTCATCGCAGCGGGAAGATCAAAAGCGCTTTCTCCGGGCCTGCAGGTCTTGGGGTTTGCAGAGAATTTCCGTATGCACTGCTGCCTGTCCAGAAGGCTGACACTGTCGGCGGTCCTCATGGATGCTATGGCGGCAGAACATCGGCTGTTTTCCTCTTGTCATGATATGCTCCCGGGTATCCGGAAAAAATACCTGCGAAATTTTGTTAATCATATCAGGTTTCAGCAATAAAATCATTACGTCAGTATTCTCATTCAGCCACTGCGCCGATAATATTTCCGTACCTGATAATCCCTCATGACAGCCAAAGGGATTCACCATGAGTGCCGGCTTATCCGGCAGGTTTCGAACCCGCGCTGCCCCTGTGAAAGGGAAGATCAGCAACGGCTATGACATAAGGGAAAAACAGGATATTGGCTGAAATAACACCGGGCAACAGTCTTGCCTGTTTTGCATATACCCGGTCATCAATGTTTCCGCGGCCGCTATTCTTTCATATCCGGTCAAGCCCGGGCGCGTGACTGAAAAGACCCCTTGCTGCAGGGACTTTTTCTGAAACCNNCCGCAATCCCGGCAGGTCAGCGCATCAGTGTCCACAGGGGCGCCGCAGGCGGGGCATTTTCCCGATTCGATCAATGCGTTGGAAGCGCATACCTCAGGATGAAGTGCAGCGAAGTATTCCTCGATCCTCTCCTGCGCCCTTTCCACATCACCTGACGAGACCACCAACCGGCAGGTATCCCCGCAGCACCCTTTCCTGCAGCCGGCTTCAGCGTGGACCGTACAGGGAATCCCGGCAGCTACCAGAACCGAGCGCAGTTCGCTCAGCCAGCCAAAATCGCCCTCCCTGACAACAACGCTGTTTTCCACAACCTTCCCCGCAACCCGCTTTTTTTCCTCCTGCGCCTTTCTGTGCTCTTCGGGCAGGAGGAGGTCCGCACCGCAGTCTGCGCACTTCTGGACATGATAAAGATACTCGCTTTGGCACGCAGGACAGAGCTTATTCCGGTTCATATGACAGAGATTTTACC
>DKBO01000250.1 GCA_002448975.1 Nitrospiraceae bacterium UBA6898 | reverse complement strand
CTCGGTCTTTCATGCCTCTTCGGAAAGCCCTTCAGGATGTACCATATACGAAAAGGCCGCAGGAAGCCCGGCCTTATGCCGCAGCACCTTACCTGTGTCAGCGCTGCCCGCCTCATTTCTGGGGCTAAGGTGGAAGGAGACAGTCCGGGATCTGCGGAGCTCTTCTTCAACCCGGGAGAGCCGCGGGGAGGGACATACTCCTTTCATATAGGCACAGCAGGTTCTACCTCACTCGTACTTCAGACCCTCATCCCCGCCCTGCTCTTTGCCGGCAAAAGGTCTTCCGTGACCGTAACCGGAGGGACCCACGTGCCCTTTAGCCCGCCGTTTCATTTCCTTTCAGGCGTCTTTGTCCCCTTTCTCGATCGCCTCGGCGTCAAAGTCCGTCTCTCCATCGAAACATACGGGTTTTACCCGAAAGGAGGGGGAAGGATACGGGGGGATATCTTTCCGGCTGACGAGATCGGGTCCCTCGACCTGATGGAAAGGGGGGCAGTCGGCTGCTTAGCCGGGTGTTCAGGCGTCGGAGGCCTTCCGATTTCCATTGCCGAAAGGCAAAAAAATGCCGCGCTCGCAAGACTTTCCGCAACCGCCAGTGAGCTTGCAAACAGACCAGCCATTGATGTAATCAGCGTTACCGCCTATGGCCAGGGCACATTTGTCTACCTTGAATGCCGGTCCGCGAGTTCTCTTGCCGGCTTTTCTGCTCTCGGCAGCCGGGGCAAAAAGGCAGAGGCAGTGGGCGACGAAGCTGCAGGCGAGCTCATCACCTATTACCGGTCAGGAACAGCACTCGACAGGCACCTCGCGGACCAGATCGTGTTGTACCTTGCGCTGTCCAATAGCGATTCCTCCTTTACTACCGACGCGGTGACTGACCACCTCCTCACCAATCTCTGGGTCATCGGGCTCTTTCACCCATACCGCTATGCTGTTGAGGGACAGCCCGGGGAAAAGGGGATCGTACGGATTACCCCATCAAGGGACAACCCATGAGCTGGCGCCTGAAGACCACTGGTGAACTGTGGTTTGTCTGCAAAGGAAGTGCTGCCGAAGAAATGGAGAAAAGGTGCGAAACTGAGAGGGAGACAGATATATTTTCCCGTCACCCATAGTGCCGCTACTTTGCCTTAAGCCGACATAGGCAAATGAACCCACTCCCCTGACTAAAGGGTTCATTGCCGCGCAGACGGGTCAATAAACACCGCTGGAGAATGACGCTTCCTCAATCGCGCAGAAACGGTGTCTTCTCAAATGGGTCATTTGCATGGTGCAGTATCTCCTCCTTTCCTGCTTATTCGCCTTCCGCATGATTGAGAAATCAGTCCGTTAAAGAACAGTCCCGAATCCCTCATACTCAGCCAGTGGCAGCATTTGATCAAAAACTATCACGAAGGTACAACGTTTGCATTACAGTTTGGGGAAAGAAATATTTCTTATATGCGGGGTGATCTGAGGGCTTACAGGGAGATCAAACGTGAAGGAGGTCCCGGAATTGAGCGCGCTCCGGACCTGGATAGAAGAGCCGTGCAGTTCCAGGATGCGTTTTGTAATCGCAAGGCCCAGTCCGGAATGACCTGTCTTTCCCTTCCTGATCCCGTCCGGCTGATAGAAGCGGTCAAAAATTCTCTCAAGGTCCTTCTCGGCGATACCGGATCCCGTATCGCTTATCCTGACCTGGATATGCTTATCCTCATGGTTCATTACAATGCTGACTGAACCATCTTCCGGGGTATGGCGAACGGCGTTCTCGATGAGGTTTTCGAGCACCCGTTCGATCAGGGCAATATCGGCATAAGCGAAAGGCAGTTCTTTTCCGATATTCGTTATGATATGCATGTTCTTTTCCCGGGCGGCCAGCTCAAATTTCTGTACAACGTCCTGGACCAGCTCGCTTAAACTGAATGCTTCGGGGTGTACAACCGTGTCCTGCGCCTCAAGCTTGGTCAGCTCAAAGAGGTCGGCGATTAATTTGCCGAGACGCTCACAATGACGAACAGCTATTTTCAGATAATTCCTCCTTTCCTCCGCTGACATGCCTTCATCCTTCATGAGGAGCGTTTCCATATACCCTCTCAGTGTGGCCAGGGGGGTCCTGAGATCATGAGATACATTTGCCACGAGCTCACGTCTCATGGTATCGGATCTTTCCAGCTTTTCCATCTGCTGGCTGATACGCTCAGTCATCTGCCTGAACGTTGCACCAAGCCTGTCGATCTCATCGGCGGACTGTTCATGAGAACTTTGGGGGATGTCGAGTTTATCCGGAGGAGTACCGCCTGCAAATCCGTCCATTACCGCAGTAAGACGCTTTAACCTTCTTGTCAGGAAGGCAAATATGAGCAATCCCGCAGCCAGCGCAATGAGCAGACTTATCGTTACCACCCAAATGCTCAGCCGCAGAATGTAACTCCCCTGGATCATCTGAATAATGCTGTCGTACCTTTCGCCGCCAAGAATGACATAGAGATAGCCTTCAAGTTTGCCCCGCGGAGCGATGGTCGCTGCGGTGAACACCTTCTTTCCCGCTGTATCACGGGGATCGTCCCCAAGCAGCGGAAGCACGGGGTTTCCATCGATCAATGTTATTACCGGGGCCAGATCAACTCTCTTGCGCATTACCTTCCCCGGTTCCGCGGAAAAAGCGAGGATATTCCCCTCAGGATCGAGGAGATATATCTCTATGCTCGGATTGATCACCATCAGCATATGAAAGATCTCCTTAAGTGCTTCCTGATCAATCCGCTTGTCCTGCAGGATGATTTTTTCCGAAACAATGAGTCCTGCCAGTCCGCGGTTAAGCTTCTGGTTAACTTCCTGCTGATATTTCTCAGTAATAAAGATGCTGATTATGACAAAAGATATTCC
>DKBO01000092.1 GCA_002448975.1 Nitrospiraceae bacterium UBA6898 | reverse complement strand
CCCCGCCATGAAGTCTTTGTCGCTGCTGGGAATGGCTGCTCCGGCTGCTGCGGCAAGCAGTACGAGCATTGCAAGGATCAATACTGTCTTCTTCATATAACCCTCCTTGGTTTTCTGCCGACTTACGCCCTTCTCAATATTTGCTCAATTATATCAAATCCCTCTGCCCATTAATGGTGATTGTGCTCACTACCAGCAGAAAGACCGATGCATGCAGACACAGGAGCAGCGAATATATCATCAGGCAATCTTCCCAATGCAAAAACTTAGCTACGGATTCTTTTGACGTGGTCGCATCAAGAACAACTTCGCGCTGCTGAATCCTCTGGTCATGGCTTTTTCTTGCGATCTCGGGCTCACGTCTGTTAGCCATACTCCTCATATGAACATGAGCACGATTGCTCGACTTGCGGACTGTTTTCACGTGGTCACGGAGTCCATAGAACTCATCAACGAACTGATTGCCTCTGGCCTCTCAGCGCAACGTTTACCCCTGTACGCAAAGGAAGATAGGGGCATGAGTGCATTTGAAGTACCAGAAGGACTCCCCGACCATAGCCATAAATGACATGAGGTAAGATTGCGTCATCCCAACAAGCCAGAACCATACGAATCCCCGGCAAATTCCTGAAGAACTTCCATTGCATAAGGCAGGAAAAAAGACCGCTATATCAGACTGCGCAGAAGCTGAAAAGGGCCTATGACCTGCGCATATCCTTCTCGGTGCACTGACGTGGGTATCAGCCCTCTGTCGTCTCCGGTTGTCTCTTTTTACGTTCAGTCATTATTTTCTCCTGTGCCTGTTTCCGCGCATCTTCGTTCACGATAAAATCCCCTTCACCGAACAAAGTGAACCTGAGCCACGAGAGGGAAAATTTCAAAAGTTCTATTTCGTCTTCCTGCATTTTTTGGACTACGCCAGGCTCGATCTTGTATGCCTTGAGAAAATTGCTTTCAAAAACAAATCGCTTGAAGTCATCGAGATTAGAGCTCACCATATAAAAGAGCTCAAGGGACTTCGGACTGAACTCAACCGTGCCGAGGGTCTTTGCCTTGAGCACGACCTCCATCCAGTCGTTGTTGACCTCATCATACACATCCGATCCCTGGTCTGCCCGCCATTCGTCAATCGTCCACTCCTTGTCTTCATTATGTCCAAGACAGTGGTCTTCCTTGACTTTTATGAAAAAATTGGTGCCGGTCTTCTTGTCATACTGCTTCATGATGCCCATGCCTATCGGATAATAACGGCACGTAAGCGGCCGATCAGTGTAAACCGTACACCCCTCGGACGTCACAAAGGGGCATGAATTATTTTCGTCATCTTTCATCTTGAGTACAGGAATCGGCAGCATGCTCTTTTCTATGAACGATTGGTACGTATAGGTCGAAAGAAATTCAGCGCATGTCAAGCCAAGCCTTTTCTTCAATGCATATATATCATAGGGTGAGAGCAGAATCTTAATTCCGCTGCAACATCGTGTAAAACAGCCTATCCCCGGATAGCAGCGGAAATTCATCCTGGACTGTCCGGTAAAGTACTCAGGCACAATCACGCTTTTCTTTATCTCGCCGGCAACGTCCTCGTCCGCTCCGGACAACTTCTCATCAAACCCATTCTTGTCACGATTCATTTCGGTCTGTTCCTTTATGATTATTTATAATACGATACTAACGGAAGTGAAAAAACTTGCCGCCTACCTGTTTGCCGTTATCCAAGTTTACGCTATAGTGTAATTATAACAGAAAGTCATATCCCGATACCTTAAACCACCTGAAAAGCCCTGTACTGTCCCTGGATCTTTGTTTCTGACGGACTTAATCTGAGTCATACTGATGTGATATACTACAGGTGAAAATCGGAACGCACGGATTTCTTACAAACTCTTTTCTCTCCTGAAAAGGCTTAATCCCCAGTTGTTGGTCCAGGGCAGGGAATCCGGGAAGGGGCAATAGAATGGATTGCAATGAATTCAACGAGATGGACATTTATGACATATTCGGACTTGAGGACATAAAAAAGAGTCCTGATATCCTCGGCAAGATTAAACTTGATGTATCACCCAAAATTCTTGTTCAGCCGAGGTTCCAGTCCCAGCCTGAAGACCTTCAAAAACTGAAGGAGATTGCAGGCTATATGTTTTACGTTGAAGGGGAGTGCAGCCCGCCTGCGCTTATGCTTCTGAAGATCGGCAAGACCGATATCACGAGCACCATTGCCAAGATCGATGAAATACCCGATGCGCTTGTTCGGGAGGCCATAAGTTCGCCGGTCAATCCTCCTGTCCACGGCATGTATGAGATTACGGATGACATCAAAGAATGGTTAAGGAAAGAACTGGGGATCTGAGTTTTAGTAAGCCTCAAACTGCATCCCGCCACGCAAAAAAAGGCCGCCCGGACACCCGGACGGCCTTTTTACGATTATGCTGCTGTTCTGATTAGAGCAGAGGTACTATCAGCAGTGCAACGATATTAATGACCTTGATCATAGGGTTGATCGCCGGACCTGCGGTGTCCTTGTAAGGATCGCCGACCGTATCGCCTGTGACAGAGGCCTTGTGTCCATCGCTTCCCTTCTTGTGTACGACACCTTTGTCATCGGTAACGCCTTCTTCAAAGGATTTCTTGGCGTTGTCCCAAGCTCCGCCACCGCTTGTCATGGCAATAGCCTGGAAGAGTCCGGTCAGGATGCTTCCGATAAGAACGCCCCCCAAAGCTTCCCTGCCAAGGGTAAGGCCAACTACAACAGGAACTACAACTGGGATAAGCGCAGGGACCATCATCTGCCTGATAGCGCCTTTTGTGACAATATCAACGCACTTGCCATACTCGGGCTTTGCCTTGTATTCCATAATTCCGGGGATCTCCCTGAACTGTCTTCTGACTTCATCAACAATGCTGCCTGCTGCCTTTCCGACAGCCTCCATGAGGAGTGAGCCAAAGTAGTAAGGGAGAAGGCCGCCGATGAAAAGACCTGCCAGAACCATTGGATTTGAAAGGTCAAAATAAAGGACCTCGCTGAACGATCTTGAATACTCCGCAAAAAGAACAAGGGCCGCAAGACCTGCTGAACCGATAGCATAACCCTTGGTAACAGCCTTTGTGGTATTTCCAACTGCATCCAATGGATCTGTGATGTTACGGATCTCTTCAGGCAGTCCTGACATCTCTGCGATACCGCCTGCATTGTCTGTAATAGGACCGTACGAATCAATCGCAACAACGATACCGGTCATCGAAAGCATCGAAACCGCTGACAGAGCGATAGCAAAAAGACCGCCCGCTGCATCGCCGGCAAATCCGCCGCCCAATGAATAGGCACCGAGGATCGAGGCAACAATGACAATAACGGGCGCTGCGGTTGACTTCATGCTGACTGCCAGACCGGCGATCACGTTTGTGCCGTGACCGGTCAGGCTGGCCTTTGCAATGTGTTTCACCGGAGAATACTGAGAAGCGGTGAAATACTCAGTTATAACCACGATCAGTCCGGTCAATGCAAGACCAATAAGCGCCATAAGGAATACGTTCATTTGTGTAAACGACGGATGATCAACTACTGAAGTCTGTGCTGATGCACCTTGCAGAAAATAGCCTGTCACAATATAAAATGTTATTGCCGCAAGAACTCCGGCAACAGCAAGTCCCTTATACAGGGCGCCCATGATATACTGGCTTTTACCGAGTCTTACCGCAAACGTTCCGATAATAGAAGCTATGATCGATATTCCTCCGAGGAGCAGCGGGAACTCAATCCAGTCGCTACCTACGCCAAAAACAGTCTTAGCAAGGAGCATTGCTGCAACAAGCGTTACTGTGTATGTTTCATAAAGGTCAGCTGCCATACCTGCGCAGTCACCTACGTTGTCACCCACGTTGTCTGCAATAACCGCCGGATTTCTCGGGTCGTCTTCGGGAATACCAGCTTCAACCTTTCCAACGAGGTCAGCGCCTACGTCAGCAGCCTTTGTGTAGATACCGCCGGCGATACGGGCAAACACGCTCATGAGTGAGCATCCGAAGCCGAGACCAACCAAGGCATGGAATACCATCTCAGGATCTGCTGCCTTTGCAATCGTATAAAAGCCCGCAAGTCCTATAATTCCAAGACCAACCACCATAACGCCGGTAACCGAGCCGCCCTTGAAGGCGAGGCTGAGTGCCGCCTGAAGACCCTTGCTGGCAGCCTGTGTGGTGCGTACGTTTGCCCTGACAGTGACCCACATGCCCACAAAACCTGCAAGTGCCGAACCGACCGTGCCAATGACAAAACCGATAGCAGTCCACATACCCAGTTTCAGTGCCACGATAAGGACTACGAGAATTACTGCAACCATCGCTACGGTTTTATATTCGCGTGCAAGGAACGCGTATGCGCCTTCCTTGACTGCATTGGAAATCTCCTGCATCTTGGTACTTCCCGCATCCTGCTTCGATACCCACATTGCAGTAATCACGGCATATACAACTCCGAGAAGACCGCATCCTAAAGCAAATAAAATAGTCGAACTCATTAAACTCCTCCTTGTTTTAAAGTTTAGAAACCGTGCGCGTATAATCTATCTTATCTTGAAATTCCCCCACCTCCTGTTACGATAGAATTGTCTTATCCGGGGTATTTGTCGGATATATAATCCTTGAGATAGTGGTTCTCTGCCCTGAGGTCTGAAACCTGAGCCTTCACGACATCTCTGATGGAAAGCATCGCTACGATCCGGTGGTTTTCCACAACAGGAAGATGGCGTATCCTGTTTTTAATCATGATAGTTGTCACATAGCAGAGATCGTCGTTACTTTCCACGATAATAAGATTTGTGGTCATCACTTCGACTATTTTAATATCCTTGAAATGCCGGTCGCCTTTCCTGGTCCAGCACTTGAGCACATCCCTTTCCGTAAACAACCCTACAGGCTTCCCTTCATCGTCAACGACAACCAGAGCTCCAATCTCATTTTCGACCAGCTGGGTCACTGCATCCGCGACCGTTTTTTCCTTATTGATTGAAATGATATCCCTTTTTACATCTCCAATTATCTCTTTTACTTTTGCCATGGCCTTATCCTCGCCTTTCCGATGTTAACGGGATTTAATATTTCTTTTCTTCTCTGCCCGAATATTTCGCAAATACCAGGGCAGTCGTACGGTATACCATGTGAGCCATCTTCGAAAAAGGGGCATATGCAAAAAGGAAGAAAACCGAGACAAGATGGATAAAATATGTCGGATAGGCGAGCATGCGCAGATCTGCAAGCCTCAGACCATCTTCCGTGCCGATATCAGCAAGTCTGAGAACCTCAGACAGAATACCCGTCACCACGATGGACGTGATGGTGCCGATGAAGAGCCAATCGAAATAACTGCCTGCTCCTGCCTTTTCAGCGTTCTTTCTCCTGTTGGTTATCACCTGAAGTATTCCGGCAAGAAGAAGGATAGCGCTCACATTGCCAACGATCTTCATGGGGTCATAGAGCGGATACGGTGATTCGCCGAAGTGAAAGACCGAAAATGCTGTAATGCCAAAGAACTCGTAGCCGTACAGATAGGCTATCGCCCAAGTGGTCGTTATTGCCAGCCCTACGAAGCCAAAGAAGACGAACAGATGCGTATTCGCCCGGTCTTTTGTCACTTCGCATTTTTTGAAGCGCTTGTGGGTCACGAACTCAAAGATTGTCCCGAGAATAATCGCAATCATCGGGCCTTTAACTTTTCTCTGCCAGGGATTAGAGCTCACTTCGATACTTTTGGTCAGATCCTTCCAGTACCGACTGATGCCCATGAAGAAGCCGATTACGGCAAAGAGTGCGGCAGCGCTGAATATCACATCGATATAGGGCACCTTCATAAACTTTTCCGCATATACAATTCGGCCTTCCGGGATGAAGGAATTCCCCTGCATGAGGATGGCAACGATGAAGATGATCACGGGTACAGCAAGAAGGCCGATAAGGGCTTTTGGGCTGCCAACCGCCTTTGCCAGGAGGCTCGGCGTTGCATAGTGCTGGATGCTCAACTTCCTGACCGCGCCGAGGACCTCTCCCGGCTTCGCCCCCCGCGGGCAGTAAGCCGTGCAGTCGCTGCACTGGTGACAGAGCCAGACGTCAGGGTTGCTGATGAGCCTGTCCTTGAGTCCCCACTGGGCATGGATCATCTCCTTCCGCGGGAACGGATTATCCTCCGGCGTGACATTGCACACGACAGAGCAGGTTGCGCATTGAAAACATTTCTTGACGGATTCCCCGCCTGCGGCAATGACATCGTTTATAAAATTGACATCAGGTTTTATGATCTGTTCTGCCATCTACTTCCTCCTCATAATATTCCATGTGTAATCCTGCCAGCATGACTGCACACGCTGACAAGGTATTAGAAACCCTTGAAGGGATTCGGTCCGACCTCATCGATCCTCTTCATAAAATCATCAATCATTTTCGGCAGCTGGTCATATTCAGATATCGCTACTTGCAGCAGCTGGCAGCGATCCGCCTCGAGCTGGAGCTTGCTGAGCGTCTCCTGCAACTTGCTGAAGCGATAGTTCGCGAGCTCACTGCCCTTCACGAAATGGCACTGGTAGTTCTCTCCGTATTTGCAGCCGAGAAGGATCAGGCCGTCAATGCCCCGCGACAGGGCGTCCGTCACCCAGACAAGGTTCGTCGATCCGAGACACCTAACCGGAATGATCCTCACTGAGGGATGGAGCTTCATCTTCTTTATAGCGGCGCTATCGAGTGCCGGATAGGCGTCGTTTTCGCAGGCCAGCACGATGACACGATAGCCTTCATCAGGAACGTCCACGCCCTCTTTTATCATGGAGCCGACGATATCAACGCTGAAGTCCTTAAAAGAAACGATCCTTTCCGGGCACGCACCCATACAGGTACCGCACCGTCTGCAGCGGTTGAGCCGATAGAATGGCGTTCCCTTCTCATCCTCGTCGATTGCGCCGAACGGACACTCCTCAGTACACCTCTTGCAGGATGTGCACTTGATCATCAGGGGATCAGGGAACGTGGTGTCCCATGCCCTCGGGTGTACAGCCATGCCTTTTGCTACATGCTCGACGCACTGGATCGCCTTGAGCGCTGCGCCGGCCGCATCATCAGCAGCATCCGCCATGGTCATGGGTTGCTTTACGCAGCCTGCAGTATATATCCCCGTCCGTCTGGTCTCATACTGGAAGCAGATAAAGTTGGAGTCCGCAAAGCCGTATGCGCCTTCAAGAGACGGTATCTCAGGCCCCTGGCGGTAGGTTAGGTTCAAGATGGAATCCGGCTGCGGCGTTTCGTCAAGAAATGCCTTTTTTGCGTCATCACCCTTCTTGCCGGCCTCGGTCAGAGCGTCAAAGTACTCCTGGGTAGCCCGTGTAGCAGGGACGATACCCGTCGCAAGCACCACGAGGTCTGCCTCCACCTTAATCTTTTCACCGAGGAGGGTATTTTCTGCTTCAACATGGAGGTTACCGTTTCCAGCGTCGGTAATTGCCGTTACATCGCCCTTGGTGAGAAGAACTCCCGGATCGTTCTGCATATTTTTGTAGAAGAGCTCCGTCTGGCCGGGGGTCCTGATATCTTTATAGAATATCATGGCTACAGCATCGCTGTTCTTCTCTCTCACATACTTGGCCTGCTTGAGAGAAGTACCACAGCAGAAAGATGAGCAGTAGGGAAGATGGTTTGCATCCCGTGAACCAGCGCACTGAATGAAAGCAATTTTTTTGGCTTCCTTACCGTCGGAGGGCCGGATGATTTTACCCTTCCTCGCGATCTCTTCCATCTGTACATTTGTTATGACATTGGGATTTCCGTAGCCAAGATACTCGAGCTTCGATGCATCATAGGGCTTCCAGCCGGCAGCCATAACGAAGGCCCCGACCTTTAGGGTCTGGCTGGAACCGTTTGACCTTAAGGTCACGTCAAAAAGACCTGGCTGGCCGTCGGTCTTTTCAACCGTTGTCGCTTTGTAAATCGTAACGTTTTCGTTCGATTCTACTTCCTTTATCTTGTCAAAGATCCTCGGCTCCTCGAGTTTGTCATAGGGATAGAGTCGCGGCGTTTCTTTGTAAAGTTCTGCCGCCCAGCCGCCCAGTTCGGCCTCTTTTTCTACCAGAAAAACCTTATAGCCTGCATCGGCCGCTTCAAGCGCTGCGGTAATGCCGGTGATGCCGCCGCCAATAACCATGATGGTGTTGCTGAGATCCTCAAGGATATTCGGCTCGGGTAGACTACTCTTCCGCACCCTGATAACGCCCATCTTCATATAGTCTTCTGCGACAGCCTGTGTATCTTCGCTGCCCGGCTCCATGGTCCATGCAATAAATTCACGGAGATTAACCCTCTCCGTGATCGTACCCGGAAACTCAAACTCCTCAAACTTCACACGAGGCGAGCAGGCGCCGATCACAACGCAGGTCGTGCCTTCTTTGACATCATTCCTTATCATCTCGAGGCCTTCGGGGCTGCAGAGAATGCCGTGGTCCTTGACCGCCTCGGCCGGGACCTTAGCTCCACCAGCCGTCGCCTTTTTCAAATCATCGACATTCAGCGCCTCACCTATGCCACACCCTTTGCAGATATATACACCGAATTTCTTTTCCATGATGTAATCTTACCTCCTTGCGCTCTGAATGCTTTTGATCGCCACCCCTGTTGCATCCTGCACAGAACGTGCAACGTCGACAGGACTCTTGAGCGTTCCGACTGCATAAATGCCCTTTTTCAGTGAAGCAGCTGCAACAAAGCCATCAGGCGTGTATGAGATGTCTCCCGGTATCTTGGCTGTCTTTGTCGAAGGCACCATGCCGGCCGCGAGCACGACCATATCGAACCTTGCCTGTATCTTCTTGCCTGCCATAATATCTTCCACATCGACGATCACATCCTTCGTCTCCGGATCCTCCGTAATTCTCGCAATCTTTCCCTTGGTAAAGGAGACGTTCGGATCATCCTTAACCTTCCAATAGAACTGCTCGTACCTTCCTGGTGTCCGCAGGTCAATATAGAAGATCCGGGCCTTGGAATCCGGATACTGCTCCCTGATATAGGTCGCCTGCTTCATGGATGCCATGCAGCAGATATAGGAGCAGTACGGCAGATGGTTTTCATCGCGCGAGCCTGCGCACTGCACAAAGGCAATATTTTTTGCCGGCTTGTTGTCCGACGGCCTGAGAATCTTTCCGTCGGTGGGGCCGTTCGGGGATGCGAGCCTTTCCATCTGCATATTTGAAATTACGTTTGCCACCTTGCCGCCGCCGAGATTGTCGAGCTTGGCGATGTCATAGACATCCCAGCCAGTTGCCAGAACAATGGCTCCGACATTGACTTGGATGGTCTGCGGCTTCATATTGAGATCTATTGCATCGTATTTGCAGGCAGCGACGCACTTGGCACAGGACGCCCCCTTGCAGTGTTTTCCGTCAATGGCGTAAAGGAAGGGGAATGCCTGATTATGCGTAATAAATGCCGCTTTGGTCTTGTTGAGGCCGAAATTGAACTCATTGCTCATCTCGACCGGACAAGCCTCAGCGCATGCATTGCAGCCGACACACTTGTCGTTTACAAACCGGGGGCTTATTTTAAGGGTAACGTCATAGCTGCCTTCCTGCCCCGAGACCTTTTCCACTTCGGACAGCGTATAAAAGGTAATGTCTCCGCTGTTCTTGATCCTTTTATAGTTCATCTCCAGCCCGCAGTTCGGAGGGCAGAGCTTGGGGAAATACTTATTGAGCTGTGTCACCCTTCCACCAAAGAACGGCGTCTTTTCGACGATGATCACCTCGAAACCGGCCTCTGCGGTCTCCACTGCTGCAGTCAGCCCGCTGAATCCTCCTCCGACTACCAGCACCTTTTTATTTTCTGCCATCTCTATCCTCCTTAAGGCAGGGGTTCATATAAAATGCAAAATGCGGATCGCTGGAGCCAAAACCCTGTTTTGTATCCGGCGATCGGCATTGTGCCAGCAGGATATTTTGGGGAGGGCCAAAACCCTCCCCAAAATGATCTCAACTATGGATACATCTGGACATAGGGAACCTTCTTGAATTCCCAAGCGTGCGTTTCGGCGTTGTACTTGGAATTGGTGAAGCACTTCCAGTTTGCGTCATCGATCTTGTTGAAGTCCCCGCGGTAGTAGTAGCCGGGATACCGGGACTCTTCTCTGAAGAGGATGTGGCGCGCGTGTGCCTCGACCGACAGGATCCTGTGGTAGTTCTCAAAGCACCTGAGGAGTTCATGGAGGTCTTTTGCTGCCATCTTTGCAGCGTCCTCTTTGAGCATCTCGAGCTTCTGGAGACCTGCCTCAAGCATGGTCTTCGAGGTCATATACCAGGTAGCAACGCCACCGAAGTACTCGTCAGCGATCTTCTGGAGTCTGAGCTGAAGCGACTTCGGTCCGATATAATTCGGATTGATCGTAGGGTCTGTTGTATAGGTTTTGTATTTCTCATACATCTCAAACGGCAGATAAAGCTCAGCAGCTATCTCATCAAGAGACATCTTCGGAGACGGCTTGTAGTCTGCATGGTCGAGTATGTAGGCAAGTGCGGACTTAGCACAGATCCTGCCCTCGGCATGGGAGCCTGAAGAGAACTTGTGTCCGGATGCGCCGACAACGTCACCGGCCATGAAGAGCCCGGGAACCGTGGACATCCTGTTATAACCCCAGCTGTAGTGCTCAGGGGTGCCCGGGAGATCGCCAGGTCCACTTACCCAGAAGCCCGCACAGCCTGCGTGCGAGCCGAGGAGATAGGGCTCTGTCGGCATGATCTCAGAGGGAGTCTTATCCGGCTCCGTATTCGTTGCAGCCCAAATGGATGCCTGCCCGATCGCCATATCGAGGAAGTCCTCCCAGGCCTCTGCCTCGAGGTGCTTCATCTTCTTGGCGCCTTCTTTGTCTCCCAGCTTTTCCTTGAAGGAAGCACCCAGTTCGGCCATGGCCGTATGGGTATTCATCAGGATCGGCCCCTTGCCGTCCTTCATGGCTCTCATCATCAGGTGGTTTCTGATGGCGGTGCCCATACCCTTTGCATAGTCGCCGTAACGCGCAACTGCATCGTCAAAATATTCCTTATTGGCGCAGTAGTCCTCACCGAAGCTGTCGGTTGCCTTTGCCTTGAAGAAGAGGAACCACGCGCCGACAGGACCGTACCCGTCCTTAAACCTTGCTGGCACGAACCGGTTCTCCATGAGGGTAAGCTCTGCGCCTGCCTGCATGCCGAAGGCATAACCTGAACCTGCGCTGAATACCGGGTACCAGGTCCTTCCCATACCTTCACCGACCGACCGCGGTCTGAAGCAGTTAACTGCGCCGGCAGTCGCGCAGATCATGGCCTTTGCTTTGAAGGAATATATCTTGTTCTCTCTGGTGCTGAAGCCGATGGCTGCAGCAACGTTCTTGCCGTTGGTATCCATAACAGCCTTAACGATGAATACCCTTTCGAAGTGATTCTGTTCCATGCCGGTTTTTTCCCGGTTGGTCTGAAGGGCCATCTTGGCAGCCTCGGCAACGATGACCTTGTAGGACTCGCCGTTGATCATGATCTGCCATTTGCCGGACCGCACCGGCGTGCCGCCATCCTTCAGCGAAGCCTTGCCCGCGTCGCGAGCCTGGAACCCGTCGAGAGAGAAGCCGTCATCACCCTTCTTCCAGATCGGCAGTCCCCACTCTTCGAAGAGCTGAACGGAATTGTCGACGTGCCTGCCAAGGTCAAACACGAGGTCTTCCCTGATGATGCCCATCAGGTCGTTCCGCACGTACTTGACATAGTCGGCAACCTTGTTCTCACCCACATAGGTGTTAATAGCGGACAGGCCCATGGCAACCGCGCCGCTTCTGTCCGTTGCAGCCTTGTCAACCAGAACGACCTTCAAGCCCTTCTCGTTTGCCCAGCGGCATGCCTCAAAAGCTGCTCCGCATCCTGCCATACCGCCGCCCATGATCAGGAGATCGCACTCAACTTCGGTCACTGCAGGCTTCTGACAGTATGAAAACGTACAAGTTTCTTTTTCCATGTGTATTCCTCCTATTCTGTTCTTGCCGGACCGTTAAAGAATCCGGGCTTTTTCAGATCTGCAAAATCCGGTGTCGGCTTGCCTGCATAGGGATCAACAGAACCTTCAGCAGTCGTCCGGATCGGGAATTTGAATCTCTTCAGGATGCCATTCCTGAACTTGATCGTCCACATGATTGAGTCAGTCCCTCTCATCGGGACATTGCTCGATCCGAGGGGAACGAAGTCAGAGTAACCCCTGGTTTCGATCGCCTGCTGAGGACAGATCTTTACGCAGTTAAAGCACTCCCAGCACTGCTCAGGTTCCTGGTTGTAGGCCTTCATCTTTTCCCTGTCGAGGGCCATCAGATCATGAGGGCAGATATACTGACATGCAGTCTTATCCTGCGCCTTACATCCATCACACTTCTCGGTAATCACAAAACTTGGCATATCCTTAACCTCCTGAACATATAGTTTGCCTGAAACATCAGGCATTAAACGCAAACAGTACCTTTCACCCCCTCTCAATTAGTGGTAAGTGACCGCGTGCAAAGCCAATTCTGCCGACATGGCACCGGNNCCAGAAAGCAGAACAAAGTCTTCTTTTTTATGATCAGGTGCTTCACACATCATCACAACCTTATTCAGTTTCTTCGAGTATGCAGTGTGATCAGCCTTGAAGATTTCAATTTTAAGTGCACCAGCAGGTACTTCGTCGTCGAATATTTTTTGCGCATCAAATGCACCGTAGTGGTCACCCACGCCCGCATGGTCACGACCAACGATGAAGTGAGTTGCACCCATGTTTTGACGGAATATAGCATGCAATACGCCTTCGCGCGGACCAGCATACAGCATATCAAAACCATAACCAGTAATCATTGCACTATTGGGCGGGAAATACAGCTCAACCATTTTACGGATCGCAGCATCACGAACAGGTGCCGGGATATCGCCCTTTTTCAGTTTACCAAGCAACATGTGAATAACCAGCCCATCACACCCTAGACGCTTCATTGCCATGTGGCAAAGTTCTTCGTGAGCCAGANNGGAAGTAAGAGAAGTTCAATACCTTGATTGGACCTGATATACAAACTTTACCCTGTGAGTTGAATGCTTCAACCCCTGGATGTGCTTCATCAGCCCTGGGACGGTAAACTTTTTGAGACATCAGCGCCATCTCTGCATCGCTGAATTCTTCAACCGCGACAACATCCATAACTGCGAGGACTGGATTGCCTTCAACATTTGGATCTTTAAGTGCAATGCGATCACCCGCCTTGATTGAGCCTGCATCTTTAACCAGGTTTAAAATTGGAGTAGGCCAGAACAAACCAGATTTTGTTTTCATATCTGTAGCAACGGAGAGAGCATCAGCTCTATTCATGTAGCCTGTTAATGGGTTGAAGTAACCACCACCCATCATAACTGCGTTAGCGGCAGTAGCTGAACTCACAACAATAGAAGGGAGCCTCTCAGCTTCTTTCTGCAGGGCTTCATTTGCAGCCGTATCATATACAAATAGTGGATTTAGTTCGTCTGAACCATGTGGCTTAATTAAAGACATAGTACTTCCTCCTGTTTAGGTTTTATATGCCAATGCAAACGTTATTTCAGATCAAGAGCTTTGCAGACCTTGACGAATATCTCATCGATCGTCCCAGTGCCGCCGTCAACTGCCTTCAGAATGCCCTTTTTCCCGTAATAATCAATGAGCGGTGCAGTTTGGGCACTATAGACATCGAGACGCTTCTTGATCGTCTCTTCCTTGTCGTCGTCCCTCTGGAACAGTTCGCCACCGCATTTATCACAGATGTTATCCTTTTTCGGTGCATTGAAGTAGACATTGAACATCTGACCGCAGGCCTTGCATGTCCTCCTGCCGGTAAGTCTTTTCATCAGGCTTTCAAAAGGAACATCTACGCTGAGCGCGGCAGTGAGCGACATGTTCAGCTTGCCAAGCATGACATCAAGGGCCTCTGCCTGCTTGGTATTCCTCGGAAATCCGTCCAGGATATAGCCTTTCTTGCAGTCATCCTGTTTAAGCCTTTCTTCAACCATGCCGAGCACGACGCTGTCAGGCACAAGCTCTCCCTTGTCCATGACCGCTTTTGCTTCCTTGCCGAGCGCTGTCCCTGCAGCAACAGCAGCCCTCAACAGATCGCCTGTAGATATCTGCGGGATAGCGTTTTTCTCTATGATCTTTTTTGCCTGTGTTCCCTTACCGGCGCCAGGCGCTCCGAGCAGTACCAACCTCATGCAGCCTCCTCATGTATTACCTATATTTACTCTCAGGAAAACCAAAACCGTTGATTTAGACACATTAGTGACGGCGGTTTGAACTAGTTGAAACCCTATAACTATATAGCCCCGCATTTTTTTTAGTCAAATTCATATTTTTGATACATAGATAAAATTTACTTATTTTATGCAGAATGTATTCATGACGCATCGTTACATACCCTTTTACCGTTATGTAAGCATTCGTTTTAAATAAAAATACAGTTTCTTCATTGCTCTTCCCCTGTGGCTCAAAACGTCTTTTTCAGAATCAGCCATTTCGGCAAACGTACGGTCATGGCCCAGGGGGTAGAATATGGGGTCATACCCGAAACCGTTAGATCCTTTTGGTCTTTTTCCTATCGTGCCCTTGACGACCCCGGTAAAGGTCTTGCTCCTTCCGTCGGGAAGGGCTAGGGCAATGCAGCACACAAAACGGGCCGTTCTGCTTCTTGGGTCATCAATATCTCTCAGCTCTTTAAGCACTTTTTTCATGTTGCGGCTGTCATTGGCACCTCTCCCTGCGTAGCGCGCAGAAAAGACACCCGGGGCCCTGCCGAGGGACTCAACCTCGAGACCCGAATCATCAGCAAGGGCAGGGCAACCGGTATAACGTGCTACTTGAACGGCTTTTTTTATTGCATTTTGCCTGAAGGTCCTGCCGTCCTCTATTACCTCCGGGCAATCGGGAAAGGCATCCAGTGTCTGAAAAACTACGGGATAGCTGACAAACATTCTTGTCAACTCATCTGCCTTTTTACTGTTTCGCGTTGCAAGCACGATATTCATGATGTGCCTCCTTGATAAGCTTGGAAGTAACTTTGGTCCTCCCCGCCTCTTCTACCGTTTCACGTGCCGCGGCAAGGTGATATTGTATGTTAATTATTGAAAAACATGAAAGGCTTTTGTTAGTATTTCCAATGTCCGAGGAACCAAGAAGTGCTGGGCTCCTTTTGAGAACAGCAGCAAAAGTTCTTGATTTTATTCTTATAGCTGCAGTTGTTGAAATAATACCGAGAGCAGGGTTTCTTGCAGGTCTTGCCTATCTCCTCCTGAGCGACGGATTGTTTGACGGAAGGAGCATTGGCAAGAAACTGATCAAGCTTAAAGTCGTTTCTTCCGAAACCCGGCAGCCCTGCACGTTCAGGGATTCGATCCTGAGGAACAGCACCTTTGCCTTAGGTTATCTTCTCTGGCTTATCCCCTGGATAGGATGGATATTTATAGTTATTATTTCTGCTCTGGAGCTTGTCCTGATCCTCGGAAGTGAAGAGGGAAAACGTCTCGGCGACGAATTCGCCAAGACGTCAGTAATCGAAGAAACCTGACGCCACATTGAGGAGTCATCATGTTATTCCATAATATACTGGGACTGTTTTCAAATGATCTTGCAATAGACCTCGGCACAGCAAACACACTCGTTTATGTGAAGGGGCGTGGCATTGTCTGCGACGAGCCTTCTGTCGTCGTTATACGAAAGGACAATAAAAAAACGGTGGCAGTCGGAGTAGAAGCAAAACGGATGCTCGGTAAGACACCGGCCAATATCATGGCAATCAGGCCGATGAAAGACGGTGTCATCGCAGACTTCGATGCGACCGGCGAAATGTTGAAGTACTTTATCAAGAAAGTGCATAACCGCCGGAGCTTTGTTTCTCCGCGAGTCATTATCGGCGTGCCTTCGGGAATCACCCAAGTCGAACAAAGGGCGGTGAAAGATGCGGCAGAGGCCTCAGGCGCGCGCGAGGTCTATCTCATCGAGGAACCTATGGCTGCCGCTATCGGGGTCGGCCTCCCTGTTGGGGAACCCTCAGGCAATATGATCGTTGACGTCGGCGGTGGGACAACCGATGTTGCCGTGATCTCTCTTGACGGCGTCGTATACAGCAAAGCTGTCCGCGTTGGCGGAGACAAGATGGATGAGGCGATCATGGC
>DKBO01000128.1 GCA_002448975.1 Nitrospiraceae bacterium UBA6898 | reverse complement strand
GGCGGCAGCGCCTTCCTCTTCTTCTGCAAAGCAGGCCTTTGCCTGGAACCAGGACGCTTATTGGAATGCCCTGGAAAAGCAATATGCGGAGCTTCGGAAGAGCGGCTGCAAAGGTGTCGAAGACGATGTCAGTGCACGGTTGGCAGGCATTAAGAACCTTGTTGCCCGCATCCGTGCGCAGAGGCTTGCTCCCGATGCCCCTGAATTCGGCGAACTGGAAGCGCGGATGTTCGGGACAGCCCCGCTGGTCAGCGCCTGCAATACAGGGCTTGCGGAGTACCTGGCCNNGTCCGCCTTCACAGCGGGGACATACTCGTCTCCCGGGGAGGGGCTCCCACATCAGCGCTTATCGCCCGGGGCAACGATTACCCGGGCAATTTTTCCCACATCTCCTTTGTCTATATCGACCCTGCGACGAAGGAAGCTAAGATCGTGGAGGCGCATATCGAAATAGGGGTCGTTGCATCCACGGTGGAGCAGTATCTTGCGGACAAGAAGCTGCGGGTGATGCTCCTCCGGCCGCGTGCTGACCTTCCGCAGCTGCAGAAGGACCCGATGCTCCCGCACAAGGCAGCTGAATACGCATACAGACGGGCAACTCAGGGCCATGTGCCTTATGACTTTGCCATGGACTATAAGGACCATACCAAACTATTCTGCTCGGAGGTGGCCTCAGAGGCGTATGAGCGGTACGGTCTGCATCTCTGGGCAGGGGTATCGCACATCTCGTCTCCCGGCCTGCGCAGATGGCTGTCTGCATTCGGCGTCAAGCGCTTCGAGACACAGGAACCGTCTGACCTCGAATACGACCCGCAGTTGGTAGTCGTTGCCGAGTGGCGCGATCCGGCTACCCTGAAGAAGGACCGCTTGGACAATGCCGTTACCGAGGTGATGCTGGAAGGTGCGGAAAAGGGCGATGATATCAGCTATCGACGGTACCTGCTTCCTCTAGCCCGTATCGTCAAGGCATACTGCATGGTCCTGAACCGGTTCGGCAAGGCCGGACCCATCCCGGAGGGGATGTCTGCGACCACGGCGCTGCGTACTGATTATTACATGAAAAAGCACAACGCCATAGAGGAACGTCTTGCCACACAGGCAGAGCAGTTCAGAAAAGAACACGGATATGAGGCGCCATACTGGGAACTGGTTAACCTGGCGCGAAAGGCGAAAGAACAGCGTGGAGGAAACGGATGAGGGGACAAAATATTTTTCGTGCATTATCGGAGGATACGGAGGTTTGTTTGAAAAATATCCCCGGAGTGCTGAAGATCCCGCATCTTCTCCTGCTTGCGCTCCTCTTCCTCTCCCCTGCAGGGACATCTTCTTCGGACGCTGAAACTGCGGCAGCAGAGGCGCCGAAGCGCCCGAAGATCGGCGTGGTATTCGGCGGTGGAGGTGCAAAGGGCGCAGCGCATATCGGGGTGCTGAAGGTGCTGGAAGAGCAGAAGGTCCCTGTCGATTACATCGCCGGTACCAGCATGGGTGCCATTGTGGGTGCACTCTATGCCTCCGGACTTTCTGCCGGCGAGCTCGAACAGGTGATCACCGCAATCGACTGGAAAGATGTCTTTAAGGGTGATCCTGACCGGAGGGAAGTCGACTACCGCAGGAAGCGCGAGGATTACGAGCATCTCACCGGACTCTCTGTGGGCATCAAGGACGGCAAGGTGGTCTTTCCGAAGGGCCTGATCAAGGACCAGAAGGTGAACGTACTCTTCGAGACACTCATGCTCCACACCTCGGGCATCGATGATTTCGACAACCTGCCTATTCCCTACCGGGCTGTTGCCGCAGACCTCGAGACCGGCGAGATGGTGGTGCTCAAGGGAGGGAGGCTTGCTGATGCCGCACGGGCCAGCATGTCCGTGCCGGGGGCATTCCCGCCGGTGGAAGTGGATGGCAGGCTGCTGATCGACGGAGGCATTGTCCGGAACCTGCCTGTCGATATCGTGCGCGGAATGGGCGCCGATATCATCATCTGCATTGACGTCGACAAACCCCTTCCTACCCGCAAGGAAATTGGTGGAAGCCTTTCAGTGCTGAACCAGATGATCGATATCATGATGAAGAAGAATGTCGGGGAGCAGGTCAAGACCCTCGGGCCGCAGGATGTCTATATCAAGCCCGACCTGGGAGAACTGGGCTCCACAGACTTTGACAAGGCTGCGGAGATTGCCAGCCTCGGGGAGAAGGCGGCGAGAGAAAAGATAGACAGCCTGAAGAGATACTCCGTTTCCGATGAGGAATACGCCGCATTTACCGTTCGTCATCACCGCGATCGTGTGGAGGAAGTGAAGATCGCATCCGTGAAGATCGAGGTGGAGGGAGAGTCTAAGATATCGCCGGAGGTCGTTGCGAGCAGGCTATCGATCAAGCCAGGCGACACGGTTAACGTGGATAAACTGAAGGAAGAGGCCGGCATCGTCTACGGCACCGGCGATTTCGAGCGTGTAGACCTGAACGTGAAGAAGGAGCAGGACGGGTACAATCTCCTCGTCAAGGCCAAAGAAAAGTCCTGGGGACCGAATTACCTCCGTGCCGGTTTTGCCCTCGAGAGCGACTTCGAAGGCTCAAGCAACTACAATATCCTCTTCGATTACACCCGGCGGTGGATAAACAGCCTGGGTGCTGAATGGAAGACCCAGGTCAATCTCGGCTCCCCGAGCGGCATCTATTCCGAATTTTACCAGCCCCTGTCAGTGAAACGCCTTTTTTTCGTATCCCCTCATGGGCAATGGAAGCAGGAGATATTTGATGTCTATGACGGAAAGAAGGTAGAGGCCTCGTACCGGGTGACGCGTTACGAAGGCGGGATTGATTTCGGCATCCAGCCATGGATGTACGGCGAAGCCAGGGTCGGCCTGCAGTTCGCCAGGTTTAAGGCGAGCCCGGAGAGCGGCAAGATAGATCTTCCGGAAGATCATGTATCACGCGGCGCTGTTGTCGCCGCAGGACGGCTTGATCAGTTGGACAATGTCAATTTCCCCAATAATGGGTATCTGGCGCAGGCCAAGCTTCTCTCATCGCTGAAAGCCCTTGGCTCGGATGACGAATATAACAAGATAGAGGCCAACTTTGTCGGGGCATATACCCTATGGAAACAGACGGTCCTCCTTGCCCTTAGCGCGGGTGCTCACCTGGGGAATGATCTCCCGTTCTATGATCCGGTCAGCCTCGGTGGGATTTTTAACCTTTCCGGGCTCCGAACCAACCAACTCCTCGGTCAAAGTATGGCCCTGGGAAAGGTCATCACGTACCATAAGGTCGGTGAGTCGTTCATCGGCGACCTCTATCTCGGGGCGTCGCTGGAGACGGGTAACGTGTGGAGGGCTGAGGACAAGCAGTTCGACCTCAGCAATCTTCGCCTGGCCGGAAGCGTTTTCGTAGGTTACGATACGATCTTCGGCCCTCTCTACCTTGCCTTTGGTCATGCCGACGGCGGATACAATGCCGGTTACTTCTTCCTCGGCAGGCCGTTCTGATCCGGAGCGCAGTATGGAGGTTCGCTTCTCCGTGATGCTGCGGAAGTCGCTGCTCCTGCTGTTGATCTGTCTTTTCGTGATGTTCTTCTCCCTCCTGCCGGTGTGCTCTTCCTCCTACGCCGGAGAAATACTCGATGAAGTCCGCTCCCAGAAGGTCATCCAATGTGGGATAACTGAAGGATTGGCCGGTTTTTCCCAGAAGGACGGGACGGGCAGGTGGCAGGGCGAGGGCCCTGATTTCTGCAGGGCTGTTGCAGCTGCTGCATTGGGTGACGCCAGCAAGGTTGAGTTTATACCCCTGAAAACGGCAAGCCGGTTCCCGATACTCCTGTCCGGCAAGATCGACCTGCTCAGCCATACAGCGACCGTAACCTTCGGCCGTGAGGCTGGTATCGGCGTACGGTTCCCAGGCGTCTATTTTTTTGACGGACAGGGGTTCATGGTCTTGCGATCTTCTAAAAAACGGGCGATCAAGGCCCTCAACGGCGCGACGGTCTGCGTGGTCAAAGGTACCACCCATCAGACGAACCTGGACAATACCTTTCAGCGGCAGAAATTGAAGTATACCCCTCTCGTTGTCCACACACTATCGGCGGCAGCGGAAGCATTGCTCAAGGGGAAATGCCAGGCCGTTACCTCTGACCGGTTTCAACTGGTGTCTGTCCGGGCAACAATTCCTGACGGCCCTCAGCGGTTTGAGATTATCCCGGGGACGTTTTCTGTCGAGCCCATCGGGCCTGTAGTTCGCCGCGGCGATGAGGAATGGTTCACCTTGGTGAGGTGGGTGCTGTTTGCCCTGATCGAAGCAGAAGAGCTTGGTGTTACCCGTGAGAATGTGCGCACGTTGCTGAAAGATCCTGATTCTGTCGCCTTGCGCGATTTTCTCATCACGAGCGGACAGACCGGCAAAGCTCTGGGCCTCAGAAATGACTGGGTCGCCTCGGTCATNNAACAGGCTCTGGAGCCAGGGGGGGCTGATGTATGCGCCGCCATTCCAGTAATGATAAGTCTATGATAGGTCCGCTGCATTCATGACCAAGCTCCAGATGATCGTCACCTTCGTCGTTTTTGGCGGCGTGATTCTGGCCATCGCCTTTGATCTCATCGAGATGATGCTCGCGGCCCTTCTCGGGGTGAGCGTCCTCACCCTGTTCGGGATCTTCTCGCAGCAGGACATCCTTGATATCACGCGTATGTCCAGCGGACCGATCGCGCTGCTCTTTGGCGGCAT
Source organism: Nitrospiraceae bacterium UBA6898 (assembly GCA_002448975.1). GTDB lineage: Bacteria > Nitrospirota > Thermodesulfovibrionia > Thermodesulfovibrionales > UBA6898 > UBA6898. The sequence goes on along the minus strand of DKBO01000128.1, from coordinate 8,501 downwards.
GGTCGTGGCTATGACGCTCGCACCGACCGGGATTTTTGATTATGTGGGCACCCGGTATCTGCTGGCGACGCGGGGCAGCGGAAAACGTTTCCTGCTGGGGCTTGTGTTGCTTGTTGCGCCGCTCTGCGCTGTTCTGCCGAACGCAACAACAGTCATTCTGCTCGCTCCTATTGTCATACGGGTCGCGGATGCCCTGGAAGTCGATTTTGTCGGCCCCATGGTGCTCACTGCCATCATCAGCAACTCGGCAGGCCTTCTGACACTGGTGGGTGATCCTGCTACGTTTCTTGTGGGCAGCGAAATGGGTATGTCCTTCATGCAGTATCTCCGGAGGGTCAGCCCCGGTGGCCTGCTCACGCTACTGGTGATCATACCGCTTATCCCCTGGCTGATGAAGGACATCTGGCAGGTGCAGCGGACGCTCCCCGAAGGCCTCAAACCGGAACCGATCAAGGATCCGGTCTATGCCGGTGTGTCGATTACGGTGCTGATTGTGATGATCCTGCTCTTTCTGTTCGGTGAAAAGATGCCCTTTAAGCTTCTGCCGCCCGGNNAAAATCGACTGGCGAACGCTCATTTTCCTTATCTGCATGTTCTGCATGGTGGAGGCCTTCCAGCAGACGGGACTGCTGAGCGGTCTTTCCCTGGATCTGTATATGTGGTTCGGAGGCAGCCTCCTGGTTGTTGCGCTTATCATGCTTTCAGGAACTGCTGTGCTGTCGAGCGTGCTGGCCAATATCCCTATTGTCGCGGCCGTGATACTCATTGCCAAGGGATACCTGGTGACCGCAGAGATGGTGCCGGAGATGGCGCTGGCCCAGAACTTTACTGACTGGCCGCTGCAGACATTGCCGGTCTTCGTCTCCCTTATGTTCGCCGGCACGCTGGGCGGAAACGCCACCCTCATAGGGGCAGCAGCCAACATCGTAAGCGCCGGCATCTGCGCTTCTCGCGGCAAGCCGGTCTCTTTTGCGCGGTTCATGCGCTACGGCCTGCCGGTCATGGCTTGCCAGATGTTCGTCTCAGCACTGTATGTGCTTTTTCTTTACGCTACGACAGGCAGATAGTGTGGCCGGGTATTCCTGACCCGGATCAAGCAGGAGTGAGAGCAAGTGCAAAACAGGCTTTTATCTGAGAACGGGCCTATAACGGTCATATATCGCCTGACCGGTTCTCCTTATATACGGCGATGGGTTTCAACGGCCGGAGCAGTAAGATAAGAGCCGCCAAGTCAGAAACAGGCGCTGCCTCCTGTAACATGCAGGATATCTCCGGTGATCGGCAAGAGCCATCTCCTCGATTACCCCCTGTTCCGGTCGGCGTCAGGAGTGACGACCTTTACCTCGATCGGCTTCATTGCGTCCAGGTGAACGTCTTGCTGCGGGAAGGCGATGACGATGCCTGCTTTTTCCAGGAGCTCATTGATGGCATGACGGATATCGCTTAATGCAATGCGGTTGTCCCTGCTCGAGATCAATTCCATCCAGAAATAGGCGGTGAATACCAGGGCACTGTCGCCGAATTCTTCGAAGAGGACGGTCGGCGCAGGGTCCGCAAGTACCCGCGGATAGTTCGCTATGGCTTTCATGATAATGCCTTCTGTCTTTCGGGTCGGGGAGCCATAGGCGACGCCGACCGAAACCTTATAGCGTATCGTTCGGTCGGTCAGCGTCCAGTTCGTCACTTTTTGCTGGAGAAACTGACTGTTGGGCACCATCATTTCGATACCGTCGAAACGTCTGATCTGGGCGTTTCGCATGCCGACGTCAGTCACCCGTCCGCCTTCACCGTCAATTTCCACAATATCACCGACCCGAATGGAATGATCAAAAAGAAGGATCAGGCCGCTGATGAAATTGTTGATCAGGTGCTGGGCGCCGAAGCCTATGCCGATGGCAAGCGCTCCGCCCAGGAAAGCGAAGACCGCAAGAGGGATGTTGACCGACACCAGCGAGAAAATAAAAACGCCGATAAACATTACCATGAATATGACCTTGCCGATCTGCTCCGCTTCTGACGCGCTTTGTCCGAGCTTTTTCGTCATGCCCCACTGGATTAGCCTGCCGACCTTCCTGGCGATCCAGGTGCCGACCAGAAGAATGAACAGGGCCGTGACAATCTTCCCGATTGTTACGCTTACCGGTTTGACAATGCTCCGGTCATCCACAATGGTTGTCTCTTCCGCAACATAGAGTTCGGTGTTCCAGATGCTTTTCATGAAAGAAGATGCTGACTCGAGACGTTCCTTTATACGGCTGCCGAACGATGCCTCAATGATCTTCCGTGACAGCTCGTCCTTCAGACGATTGGCCAGTCGTTCAATGTTGCCGAGGTACTCGATGATTCTCAGGGTGATGTCCTGCCGCTCTTGATACGCCTGAAGGACGAGCTGTTGAGTCTGCCTCTCCGCAGGTGATCTGTCGGGAGCAGCCAACCGTTCTTTCTGATTCCTGATAAGGTTCAGCCAGTTCGAAAGGGTCGATTCCCCATACTTTTTCCAAAACTTGAGGCTCTCCAATGTCTGGTTGACCTCCACGAGTTTCTGCCGCATCTCGTTAAGGGATGGTTTCTGGGTGAGCCAGAAGCGGTCCTGCCATATCTTCTCAGCAGTATTGATCAAGTTTTTCTGGCCCTTTATAATGGTTATCTTAAACAGTGTGGTCTCCAGAAAGACCTGCAGGGCATCATATTCGAGTTTAAGTGTCTGGAGCGTTTCAGGTGATGAGGTTTTCCGCTTCTGCTCCGGTGAGCGCTTAAAGATGTTTAACAGTCCCCCTCGTGACGGCGCTTCTTCTGCACTGGTCACGGGGACGCGGCTCATGGCGTCAATAAGGTGATCGAGTTTCTTCCTCGTTTCGTCTGCGGCGTTCTCTTCCTTCAATAATTCCGCCGCAAAATCTCTTCGCCGGCTGTCAATTTCCTGAAGCTTTTTGTCCAGGTCTTCTTTCGACAAGGGTGACGAGCTCTCGGCTGTTTTGAGCTTCCCTTCGAGAAATGCCAGATAGGCGCGTTTTCCCTTCTCTGCAGTCTCAAAGGTAAGACGCTGCAGTTCCGCAAGCACCAGCCCTGCCTCGTTCAGGTCATTGCGAAGCCGCGCAAGATCGAGGAGCCAGCGGCTTTTCATCTCCTGAGGTTTTCCTATGTTTTTTGTGCTTTTCTCCTCGGCAATGCGAAGGTCCTTGCGCGATTTTTTCAGGTCTCTGTCGTACTGCGTACGCGCCTTTTGCGCCAAAGAACGTTTGATTGCGAATGATTCAAAGGCAAGACGCTCGAAGAGAAGAGCATCACGGATTTCATCAAGAAAATAGATGGGATAGGGAGGTTTTTCGCTGAAGCCTTTCCAGGATGCCTGTTCTGCGGCATCGTCTGCGTTATCTTTTCGTATCGTCTTCAGCTCTGTCAGGATATCTATCTGCTTTTCGAGGGTGATCGTGAGGTCGCTTATCACTCTCTCGCGCTGCTTCAGCTCTTCAGGCTGTACGCCCAGAACAAGACCGCTCTCGGCTGTCACTCCGGATCCGGCGCTACCACTTTCCCTACGTATCTTATCCAGCCGCGCTTTGATGCGGTCGATTTCTCTGTCGATCTCCTCATCAGACCCCGGAAGGCCGGTAGGTACTGATTTTCCCGAAGCACTCTCTTTTTGACTAAAGACTTTGGACAATTGCCCCGCAGCAAAAGGAGACCAAATGAGCAGGACTGCAGAGACCATGCAGGCGATCAAAAAGAAGCGAAGGCCCGAGGCCGTAATGCGGTTTCTTGCCGGGTAGCAGCAGGCAAATGTTCGCGGATGACGGATCATGGTTTTTTCACGGTATCCGGCTTTCCCATAGATTAGACATCAGTATATCATGTTAATCGACGTTCTTGAATGTTTCTCCCTGCTGTTCAGCGGAGGCGCCGTTGATTATGTATATTCGCGTAGGGACAGAAGACTGCTGTCATCTGGCAGCCTCATGTGATGCGGTGAAGGCTTTGTGATATGAGGGAGTGTCAAGGTGATTTTTTTAAGGGTTTCTTTGCCCAAAACCGGAAAGGAGCCGAATGCCGCTTGCGAAGGGCGCATCAAGACGGCAACTGTTATGATTTCCGAGGTCCTGCCTTTTCCTCTGCGGGGTTTATGCGGTTATTCATGCCTGGCTTTGCAGCATAACTATTTCTTGAAAATATTCTTTGAAAAATAATGGGTTATATATTGACAGTTGTAGGTTTTATTTCATATTATGGTAGCTAAATAAATTATGGAGGGATACCATGGTATTAGCTAAGAGAGTTCTCTTGTTGTGTGCCCTCTTTCCCGTCATGTTTACGGCCTGTGAGTCACTGCGAACGTCAAAGCCCATTATTCCCCTTCGAGAATATGAAAGAATGATCGCCGGGAGACTTGACGCCAATTATGTCGGAACGCTGAACTGCCTTGCTGCGTGTCATTATCATGACAAGATCAAACAGGACTTCGATGCGAGCACCATGGGGGTGCAGCTTTCAAAGAAGTCAGGCATGCCCCTGGTCAACTGCGAATCGTGCCACGGGCCCGGAAGCCTTGCCATTGAGGGGATAACCCCGGAAAAGGTGGAGGCCGATGCCAAGGCCGGCATACGAACGGAATGCAATTACAAGACCTTTATCGATGTCAAGAATATCCCGGCCCAGGCGCAGTCGCTAATCTGCCTGAAATGCCATACGGCAAACGCCACATTTAATCTCCATGACTGGAACGCAGGGAGCCATTCGGTGAACGATGTGTCCTGCTCTGATTGTCATAATATCCATGCAGGTTCCGACCTCAAGGTGAAGCCGAGGGATACGCTGGAAATGTGCTACAAATGCCACCAGGAGGCAAAGGCAGAGTTCTCCCTGCCCAGCCACCACGCGGTCCCGGAGAAGAGAATCTTCTGCACGGACTGTCATGACCCCCATGGAACGTTTACGGAAAAGCTCCTGAGAAAGCCGACGCTGAAGGATACCTGCGTGCAGTGCCATAGCGAAAAAGAGGGCCCCTTTGTCTTCGAGCACGCGGACAATATGGATGACTGCAGAAACTGCCATAATCCCCATGGCTCGGTAAATAACAATCTTCTGACGGTACAGGTGCCGTTTCTCTGCCTCCAGTGCCACACCGGCCACAGGACGGACAGTCAGGAGGCGGCTGAGGGCAAGGGCGCATTCTATACCAGATGCACGGATTGCCATTCACAGATCCACGGATCAGACCTTCCCTCTGCAAGCGGCACGGGAAGGTTTACACACTAGGGGGGGTGGGGACATGAAAAAGAGGATCATATACGGTCTGATACTTACGGTGGTTATCCTTGTCTCCGCTGCATGGGCTGAAGAAACGGCCAAGGAAGATGCAGCAGTGAGCAGTGAAAATGAAGTGATGGAAGCTGACCATGAGGAATATGTTTTTTCTTCAATCAAGCCTGAGCTTTCGCTTTCCGGCGGTTACCGCTATGTGCACCTCAACGGCTCAACGCGGGTAGATGAGTATGAGTACCTGCACAATTCCTGGATGTTTGGCGGCGAACTCCGGGCGTTCAAATTCCCCCACCGCTTCCATCTCGAAATTGACTTCAAAGACAGGAAGGATTATTTCGGCGACGTTGGATATGCCTATGAGGACATCATTGTGTTCAGAGGGATAAACCGGACCCTGTTCCACAATCTGGACAATATTCTTCTCATAGATCTTGATCCAACTACGCCTTCTCCCGGGGTCGATGTGCGGGATGCAGGAGAGACATACGGGGTGAAAACAAGCATCAGCAATGCCTTCTTGAGACTGAAGGCCCCCACATATCCTTTTCATGTCTATTTTGAAGGCATGCAGGTCCGCAAGGATGGCGAACAGCAGCAGAGAGATATCATAGGTGCCGGATATTTTAATAATAATGTAAGGACATCCCAGAAGCGTGATCTTGACAGCAAGGCCAATACGCTGACCGTCGGAACGAACGGCCATTTTGGACCTATTGAAGTTGACTATTCACACAGCGAGAAGAAGTTCACTGTCGATGGGGATAATGTTCTGTACGACCAATATGCACCCGCGGGATTCGGTCCGCCGCTCCCTCCGCCCCTTGGGTCTGTCCGCAACGGGGGTGTATATCCGCATAACCTTATTCCCGAACTGAAGAGNNTGGATAAGGAGAACAGGGACAGCGGGGCAAAAGGGACCTACTTTATCGGCTCCGGAAATGTCAGTTGGATAGCATCGCGCGACCTTGCCTTTTTCATCAAGTACCGGTATGCGGAATCGCATATGAATACGCCTGACAGCGTGGAGTTTGCAGATGTCTGCAGTTCCTCCTTGAATGCTGCGGGCAACTATGAGTGCGTTATTCGGGAGGCGATTTCGAAACGGGTGGGAACTGCATCGATTTTAGTGCGCTACCGGTTGACCTCAGGGATCGTCTTGAAGGGAGAGTATGCTCATGAGACGGTTGACAGAGAGGCAGCAGACCAGTGGTTCATGCCCCCTTCGAGTCAGAAGAACACGGTAACTCTTTCGACGGATATCAGGCTTTCAAAGCAGCTGAAGACGAACATTAAGTTCATACACAAGAGCATCCAGAACCCGGCTACCAACATTGAACCGGATCGGGCCAATGAAGGCCACGTATCGGTCACCTGGACGCCGGCGCCGTGGATTGCGACGCTGGCGAGCTTTCGCCTGGCCAGGGAACATCGGAATAATCTGCAGTTCCTGTTCGATAATGAAACTGTGGACAGCCCTGATGAACGGAAAAACAGATGGGAGCGTTTTTTCGGAAGCGTGAGCCTTTTTCCGGTGAAGAACCTGACGGCTACGCTGAGCTTCTTCTATCTGCACAACAAACAGACGGAAGATCTTGCCTACTCTGACCCCGTGCCCGAACTCCATTTCGATTCCTCCGTAAAGAACAAGAGTATGGTGAAGAACGTCTCCCTTGATCTGCGGTACCTGCTTTCAAAGCATGTGGCCCTGAATGCNNCGTTCTCCGAGTTGAAGATGCGGGAGACCATATACAGCGTGGGAAGCGACATCGATCTCACGGGAGGCTTCATGCTCGGCACGCATTATAAATATGCCCGGCTGAAGGACCTTGCCGATAATCCCTATGATGATATTCAGAACGGCGAGGCACATATCGTGATGCTTTCGCTGACCAAGAGATGGTGAGATGACAGGGGCCATGTCAAGGATCAGGGGGGTACTGTTATTTGTCATGTGGTGCAGTCTTGCTGCCGCCGTGGTTTTTCCTGCAGAAGCGGCCGCAGCAGGGAAAACGATCGGTGTGGTGATGACCGGCAATATCCCCTATTATAAGGATATCCATAAGGCTTTTTCCGAAGGTCTTGCAGCCGAAGGTCTCGGTCCGGAGAGTGTCGAAGTCGTGCTTCAGACACCTGCGCCTGAGACGATGTCATGGGCGAATTCCATCCGCAAACTTGTAGCCATCGGCGTCAATGTCATTGTTGTCTACGGTGCTCCTGTAACGATGGCCGCGCTGGCAGAAACCTCTGATGTGCCTATTGTCTTCGCAGGGGTCTATGACCCGAAGGAACTTGGCATACCGGGGAAGAACGCTACGGGTATCAGTTCTACGGTGCCGGTTGCGAGCCTAGTAAAGAACCTTAAGGCCATCACAAGCTTTTCCAACCTTGGTGTTGTGTACAGTACGTCCGAGAAGGACACGGTGCTGCAGGCAAATGATGTTGCACGTCTGGAGGCCACCTACAATTACCGTTCAACGAAGTTCAATGTCAAAAGGCCGGAAGATGTCGCAAAAATATCCAATGTCGATGCGCTTTTTCTTACCACGGGATGTGCTGCGATGCATTGCGTGACGAATATCATCAGCACGGTACGGAAGGCGAAGATCCCTACAGCCACGACCATAGGGGGGGGAGAACAGAACGGCATCATCCTGACGCTCTCGGCGAATCCCCAGGAGCAGGGCAGGGAGGCGGCCAAGATGACCGCACAGGTGGTGAAAGGGGAGAACCCGTCATCCATCGCCATAGTACAGCCGAAGAAGATAGACCTCATCATTAACCTGAAAGAGGCTACCGATATGGGGCTGAAGGTTCCCTTCGATCTCCTGACCTCTGCGACAAGGGTCATAAAATGATGCAGGTGCTTTCCCGCATGAATCTGCAGAAAAAGGCGATGACCCTTCTTGCCGCGATATTGTTCGTCATCTTTGGTCTCAATACCATGGTCCTGACCGGGGTGGCCTCCCGGAAGTATAAGCAGGCAATGCTGGCGAAGAGCTCCGCCATCGGGGAGGGGATGCGGAAGGACCTCGGCAAGGCGGTGAGCCTCGGTATCCCCATCGAGTCCCTGGATGGAGTCAACGAGAAGCTTGCCGAACTGGTCAGCAGGGACAAGGGTATCGGCTATGCCATGGTGATGGACGTGAACGGCAAGGTTCTTTATCACGACGAGTCTGATCAGGTGGGCAAGGAGCTGAAGAACGACATAACGGCGAAGGTTCTTGCATCAACGGAGAATCTTG
>DKBO01000086.1 GCA_002448975.1 Nitrospiraceae bacterium UBA6898 | reverse complement strand
TGCGGGAGGAGGGAATATGTGTTCACATGACGAGAAGAGAAGACAGGCGCGGTATGCCTATCACGCCGACATGGAATATATGCTTAAACCGCCGACAGCAGATGAAATATTGAAGGGTGCCGTCGTAAATTTGAGCAATTCTGGAATGAGCTTTTTTATTGCGAAACCTCTTGCCATTGGGCAGGAGATAATCATAAGGAGTAATTTGCCCAATCGTGCGCAGACTGCTGTTGTGCGCTGGATAAAGCAGGTAGGAGGATGTTATAAGATCGGGGCGGAGTGTAATAATGTGGGATGAACGCGGTCGTATCAGGTGCTTTTGATGCAAAGATCGCAATGATGACGCATGCCTATTCTTTCCATGAATACACATCCTTTGTGCATAACCCCGGGGATGAGATCGGGGCTATGCACGTAAGGTATCTGCCTCGGACTATGAGCGGAGACCGTGTATATGACCGTGACCGTGCCTGTGGTAAAATGATGCAGGGCAGTGGCGGCCGGGAAAACCTATGAAAGACGACGCGAGGAGAACATATGAATGATAAGGCAAAGAGAGGTCGTGTCGCTGTGCGTATGAATCATGCAGTGAAAATGGGGTGCCTGTTTTTTTTCGCAGTTCTAATATATTGCTCTTATGGATCATCTGCTGAGGCAACGTCGAAAGAAGATTGCATTACCCGATATCAGAAAAAGGCTAAATGCCAGGCTGCAACGTATATCATCATCGAGACGTGCAGATGTAAATTCGACAGCAACTGCAGGTACCCGAACAGCAAAGCCGTCGAATGCATTCTGGAAAATATTGGAGATGTGCAAGACAACTCCGCTGCCTATTTGATGAGAAACTCATGCATCCAGAAGAACCTTTTGACCGGTGAATGAGCGGGGAATATCCGGGGGTTGGCTGAAATCGCGGAGTATGCCTTTTGGTATGCCCGTCGTCATTGTCTCTATCGCAGCACAAACCTGACATATCCTTCAAATGCGGGGAATATTTTCTGACGGGGCCGCATGCAAGGAGTGCCGGGAGACCTGAGGCATCTCTGTTCCTGACAGGATAGTCGATACGAATGAAATCGGGAGTTACCATGGCAAAGAAGATCGCTAAGCTGACGAATTCCGCTCATCGCACCTGGAATCTTAGGCATCTCTTCGATGGAGATGATGATCCAAGGATCGAAGAACAGAAAATAAATATCCAGAATCGGAGTTCTGCGTTCATACACAAGTGGAAAGAGCGGAAGGATTACCTGAAAGACCCGACGGTGCTCGCGCAGGCGCTCGGCGACTACCAGCGCTGGATGAGGGAACACGGAACCGACGGCAATCCCGGATATTACTTCTGGCTGCGCTCACAGACCGAGAGAAACAATCCCGAGCTCAGGGCCAAATACAACAAGATCGAGGAATTCAGCAAGAAGATCGGAAACGATATGCAATTCTTTCACCTGAGGATTGCGAAGATCCCCCGCTCTCTGCAGCCAAAATTCCTTCGCTCCAAAGGGCTTCAGAAATATCGCCACTTCCTGGAACGCATCTTTGCCGAGTCACGGTACCTTCTCAGCGAGCCTGAAGAGAAGATCATGAACCTGAAGTCTACAACTTCGTATGGAAATTGGGTGAGGATGACCTCAGACTTCCTTTCACGCGAGGAGCGCAAGGTGCTGCATGAGGATGGCTCGACTGCCGTCAAGCCCCTGCCGGAGATCCTGAGCCTTCTGAACAGTCAAAAGAAAAATGTACGGGATGCGGCCAACAGGGCATTCAATGATATCCTGAAAAAGCATGTCGATGTTGCCGAGATCGAGATCAATTCAATCCTTGCGAACAAGAAAATGGATGACGAGATCAGAGGGGTGGCGCGGCCGGACCTTCTCCGCCACATCAGCGACGATATCGAGAGCAGTATTGTTGATGCGCTTATCAGTTCTGTTTCTGAACGGTTCTCGATCTCCAGGGATTTCTACGTGCTCAAGGCCGAGCTCATGGGAAAGAAGAAATTGCAATATCATGAACGGAATGTGGATTATGGAAAGATCGGCAAAAAATATCCTTATGGTGAGACACTAAAGCTGACAAGAAAGGTCGTTGCAGGTCTGGACAGACAGTTCGCCGAAATTTTGGAAGGTTTTATCAGAAACGGCCAGTTCGACGTGTACCCCAGGAAAGGGAAGGGCAGCGGAGCGTTCTGCGTGCATCACCTGATATCACAGCCGACCTATATCCTCCTGAACCATACGAACAAGCTCGCTGATGTGCTGACTTTGGCGCATGAGCTCGGCCACGGCATCAACAATGAACTGATCCGCGAAAAGCAGCACAGCCTGAATTTCGGCACGCCGACATCGACGGCTGAAGTTGCAAGCACGTTCCTGGAGGATTTCGTGCTCAGGGAAATTCTGCTGCACGCGGACGATGAACTGCGTCTCAGCACCATGATGATGAAGCTGAAGGATGACATCTCAACGATATTCAGACAGGTCGCCTGCTACCGGTTCGAACAGGAGCTTCATACGGCATTCAGGGAAAAGGGATATCTATCAAAAGAGGAGATCGGCCGGTTGTTCCAGAAGCATATGGCAGCGTATATGGGAGATGCTGTCGAGCAGTCGGTGGGCTCCGAATACTGGTGGGTTTACTGGAGCCATATCCGCCAGTTCTTTTATGTCTACTCCTATGCGAGCGGCCTCCTGATTTCCAAGTCTCTTCAGAGCTCGGTGGACCGGCAGCCGGCATTTATCGAAAAGGTCAAGTCCTTTTTGTCAGCAGGACTTTCCGCGAGTCCGAGAAGCATCTTTCTGAACCTCGGTATCGATATCTCTGACCGCAGCTTCTGGGACAAAGGGATAGACGAGGTCGAAGCCCTGCTTCGGGAGACGCGGGAGCTGGCAGTAAAGCTGAGGAAGATTACGAGGAAGAGATTGTGATCGTCAGCTGTTGCTCCGGTCATACCGACGGCAGGCGAAAATCCTCCGAAATCAACGCCGGGAAGACAGCCGCGGGAGCTTGGCAAGAAAAACGGGATGAAGGCAAATGTGCTTATTCTTCAGTATCGTGATCTCTTTGTCTTTCTGCCATCTGTCAATTACGCGGGTAACGGTCTCGCGGGTTATTCCGGCCATATTTGCGATATTCTGATGGGTAAGTTTGATGTTCAGGGTGATCCCTTCGTTTGTTCTTTCCCCGTATTCTCCGGAGAGTATGGCAAAGAGCATCTTCATGCGTTGTGCTGCGTTGTTGAAATTGAGCATCTGAATGGTATTCCAGGAATCACGGAGTCTGGTGCACAGGATGATCAGTAAATTCTCCAGGACTTTATGCTGTTCTGACACCAGATCAGTAAACGCATTTTTTGAAATGATGGCCGTCTGCGTGTCTTCCAGAGCTAAGACAGTCGCCGGCATTGTTCTACCATCTATCAGGGACATTTCGCCAAAAAAATCCCCTGTTTTATGCATTGCGATAATCGTTTCTCTGCCGTCCTCGGTTGTTTGTATGACCTTCACGCTGCCGGACAGGATAGTGTACATATATTCGTTCGTGTCTTCCTCATGCAGTATAATATCGTTCTTTCTGAACAGTTTTATTTTCATCTTGCCGCTGATCCTGAGAAGTTCCTGATCGGTGAGTGAAGAAAAAAGCGGTATATGCTTCAATAAACTAATATCGTTTTTCATCATATCCCCCTGTTCTCTTCCATGTGCGGCAAGCTCATGAACGCGCCTGCATCAGTCCGGTGAACAGCGTTCATCCGATCCTGCTACGTTTTTCGTATGACCTTTTCGAGTGCAGACGCAACTGCAGGATCATACAGCGAACCTGCACCCCGCATAATCTCTTCTGTCGCCTTCTCCTTGGAGACCTTCTTGCGGTAGGGTCTATCCATCGTCATGGCAAAAAAAGAATCAGCGACAGAAATTACCCGTGAGAGTAACGGTATAGCATCACCTTTCAGGCCGTCGGGATACCCGGTGCCGTCATAGCGTTCGTGATGATGCAGGATCGCCTTCTTGATATCATCCGAAAACTCGAGGGTGTCCAGAAGAAAGACGGTATTATACGGATGGGACTTGAGACTGCGGGCTTCGGACGATGATAGATGCTTCTTCATCAGAATACTGTCATCAATGAGGGTGAGGCCAAAATCATATACCAGTGAAATATAGGGAGCAATGCGCTTGTCTTCTTCGGGTGCATCAATTTCTTCAAGAATGCCTATGATCAGTTCCGTCAGCACGGACTGCTTTTTATGATATCTTTTCTCTGCGCTGATAAGGCTCTCAAAAGAGTTCATAAACCGTTTCAGGTCCGACTCGTCGCACTCACCGGAGGTGAACTTGTTGATGAAGTAAGAGATGCGCTCGCTTATCAGTGATGCAATACGGAAGTCCGTGACGGTAAGCTCTTCCGCATTCCTTTTATTATTGATGTTCAGCACTCCCACGACTTTGTCCTGATACTTCAGCGGCAGCGCGATAAGCGACTTGGACGTATATTGCTTGATGCTCTTTTTTCCAAATTTTGGGTCGTTCTCGACATTCTCAATGAAAAGCGGCTTTCCCTCAATGGCGACCCATCCTGCTATTTTGTCACCCGGTCGGACCCGCGTGCGGCCGATGACGTCGTCGCTCAGCCCCTGGGAGCTTTTTATGGTGAGATCGCCCGTGATTTGATCGGAAAGCATGATGGAACATATGTCCACATTCAGCATGTCCGAAACAAACTCAACAAACATGTCGAGCGATGCTTTTATCGAGGCTTCGAATTTCTGTTCCGTATTTCTGAGGATCTTTATGCACAAAGAGCAGGCATTTTCGCTGTTGGTAAATTCGAGGTTCCAGCGGTGAATCTCCGCTACCTTCCGCGCGAGATAAAGCTTTACTGCCTCTTCAGAGGGATCTGTGTCAAAGAGCTTCTTGGCGGTCAGCAGCCAGTTGAGAACGGACTCGGGCATCCTTCTGCTGACATCAAGGTATATTTCCAGGAATTCATTCTCTTCGGTGCGGACCCTGATGACATCGCCATTCTCAAGATAATGACTCAGTCCCTCCAGCAGATTGAGAAAGAACTGGCTGATTTTCAGCTTATCTCCGACAATGTCTGAGATATCGTCCTTTACCAAGAGTTCCAGAAGCAGATTCTTCTTTTTCAGTTCATTTTGGAGCGTCTTTGAGGCCGATATTTCTCTCAGGAGGACCGCAATGTTTATTATGGTTTTCCTGACAATCTTTGTTTCGTCCTCGAGCCGGATAAAATCAAGCAGGTTTTCGATGACCGATATGAGCGTGCCGGTTTCCTGAGAAATAATGGTGTAAAAATCCTTCCGGGCATCTTTCCCGAGATTTTCGGTCCGCAGGAGGTAATAGATGGCTCCTTTTATGGAATTCAGCGGAGTGCGGAGTTCGTGGGAAACACGGGTAAGATAATCCGTCTTTGCAACGTCGTCTTCCATGAGCTTCCGGTTTATTTCTTCCATCTCTATGGCTTTATGCTTTAACTGGTTCATCAAAAAAGCATTTTCAAGGGCAATGGCTGCCTGATTCGCAATGATCTTCATCAATTCGAATTCGTCTTCACTAAACGGAGTTCCGTCCCTCTTATCATTGATATTGAACACGCCGAGCAGTTTTTTTCTGCTCATGATCGGACAGGAAATGAACGACTTCGTTTTGTAGCGGTCCCGTTTCTTGCCCTTGAAGCGGTGGTCCTTCTCAATATCCTCAACAAGAAACGGCATGCAGTCCTTTGCAACGATGCCGGCGATTCCTTCCCCGATTTTTGCTTTATAATTCCTGATGAACTGGGTATCGATATCCCGTGCTGCAAGGATATATAATTCTCCCTTTTCGTTGATGAGCATCAGAGAACCCTTTTCCGCATCGGTATAATTAATGGCAAAATCAAGCAGGAGATTGGCGACCGAAGTTATATTGTCTATCGCAACGATAGCGCGGGATATCTCCTGGAAGATCTCAAACTTCCTCTTCAGGAGATCCAGTTCTTTCGTCAGCGTGCTATCGTGATCCATGCCTACGCTCATTATACTAAATAACCCTTCCCATGCATAATCAATAATTTCGCTCCCCGTTTCTGTGTATTGCCGTCATGTTGGTCAGCGTTGCACCTACCCGGTTTCCGGAACGGGATCGGGTACCATATGTTCGCTATGCCTCCCACGTGAGCCTGTCAAGGAGCTCCTAATGTATGTTCCCCGAAGGATTGAACGTCTCCCAAAGAACCGTTTTGTCCTTTCCGGTCAGCTTGGCACGGTAAAGTGCCTTATCTACATTTCTGATCAGCGTTTTTGCGTCTTTACCATCCGCCGGGAATGTTGCCAGTCCTACGCTTACGGTTACCCTGTCGTGAGGAAAAGCTTTCCAGCTGGCGGGCAGCAGATCCCTGATATTCTTCCTTACTCTTTCAGCAACAAGGAGGGCCTCTTCCCTGTTGGTCTGGGGCATGATGATAGAGAACTCCTCTCCCCCAAACCGTGAAATGATATCAATGGAACGAAGTGACTCCTTCGAGATTTCCGCGACGGCCTTCAATACCTCATCACCGGCAAGATGGCCTTCGGTATCATTGAAGAGCTTGAAGTCATCAATATCAAATATAGCCAGCGAAAAGACATAATCATAGCGGGTTCCGCGTTCCAGTTCTTCGTAGAGGCGGTCATTAAAATATCTTCTATTGAATAAAGCGGTAAGGGGATCGGTAACAGACAGGGTCCTGAGCTCCTCAGATTTGCGGTAGTATTGCGATCCCCGTATCGCTATCGACGCATAGGAGGCAAAATAGCGAAGGAACATCATGTCTTCCTCTGAAAATACTTCGCCGCTGAGCTTATCCGCCAGGTTGAGGACGCCAATCGATTCATCCCCTATCTTGAGCGGAATGCTCGCAAAGGACCCCGTTCGGTATTTGGGTTTCTTCGCCGTAGAGAGGCTGCTTTCGATATCTCTGACGATCAGGGGTTTGCCTTCCTGATACACCCTGCCGGCCACCCCCTCACCTATCTTGACCCGGATGTTCTTTGCGATCCATTTGTTGATCCCCTTTACTGCTGTGATGAGCAGCTCCTGCTGCTCTCCGCCGGGAAGCATAAGGGATACCCTTTCTGCATCCGTGAGCTGGGAGGAAAGCTCTACGATTGACTCATAGAGGATATCCTGATCCTGGAATGCCGGGCTCATTTCAAGGGCGCGATTCAATGATATAAAAGTACTGGCATTGGTATTGAATACTTCCTGAACCAGGATCGTTTTCAACAGAAAGGCCGAAAAGCTGCAGAGTTTCATAATGGAGCCGCAGTCTTCCCCGCTCAGCGGAGAATTAAAGACGCAGAGAAGGCCAAGGGGCTCATCTTTCATCACAAGGGGAAACAGGTGGAGAGATTCAACCTTTTCCGGATAGCCGAGCCGGAGCAGTTCCATTGATTCAGTACAGATGGCGGCCCTCCTGTTACTGGCTGCATCGGAAATGATCGATAGCTCACCGCGCAAGGGAATCTTCTCCACCTGGCTTCGCAGATTGCCTGAAGTCACCACCGGCAGATACTGATCACCGGTTCTGACCATTACCGAAGCAGTATCTCCGCCGAAGAGGAACAACATTGCGTCACACAGTATGCTGTACAGTCCCTCTTTGCTCATATCCCTCTCGATCTCGGAAAAAAGCTCCATAATGGCCGATGTCTTGAGACCGCGCTCCCGGAAAATGTTCTTTTCGTAATTGTTCTTCACCGTAAGATTAACAAGACGGTGGACGTACTCGCAGATGGTGGTGATGCTTCTGATGTCTCTCGGGGTTATCTTTCTTTTCCAAAGCGCCATATCCTTTATGGCTAAGCGGTAGCCTGCTCCTTTCAGGCTGATAAAGTCTTCCAGATCTTTTGTCGATGCATAAAAGGCATTGCCTGCCAGCACGATACGCCTATCAGCGGTATGTAGCGGAATGAAAGCATGATATTGGTTCATCGGTCCTTTGGAGAGTGACGGTCCCTTTCTGAGAACAGCCTTTTCCAACGCATTTTTCATGAAAAGCGCCTGCTCTTCTTTTCCTTTTTCCGTCGCTGCAACGGTGTCGATGATCGGGTCATCGGACAGGGCAGGAATGAGTAAACGACCTCTGTCATCATATGCGGAGAAGTCGGATTTCGTCATTCCTGCAATGCAATCCCTCAGCTCAATGAGAACGCCAAGGTCCACTAATTGAGACCACATACTTTTTTCAAGACCCCCGTCATTACCAAATTTCCATTAACAGAACACAATACCATAAAGCACATGAATCATTCGTCCTGCGCTTACGTACGGGCCGCCGGTCATGGCAGACGCAACGCACGAATTCAGTCTGGCGCTTTGTCTATTCACTGTTTATGACTGAGTCGGCGAAGAAGGGCAGCTGAAAAAATGAAGAATGTTCTTACCCCTTCGTTCAGTCATCCAGAGAAACCCTATCCGAACGTATCCCTTCGATTGTCTTTTCCGCTATGTCAGCACGTTCACTCAACGGTAACGCTCTTTGCAAGGTTTCT
>DKBO01000186.1 GCA_002448975.1 Nitrospiraceae bacterium UBA6898 | reverse complement strand
AAACCTCCTGGACCGGCAGCGTTATGAAAAATACGGTACCCTTCCCCGGCGTGCTCTCAACTGTTATCGTTCCCCGGTGCTCCTCAATGATCTCCCACGTGATGAAGAGGCCCAGCCCTGATCCCTTACCTTCCTCTTTCGTCGTAAAGAACGGATCAAAAATATGCTCAAGCTTCTCCGGTTCTATACCGATGCCGTTGTCTGCAATGCGTATCACCATAGTATCGCTGTCCGTGCTCTTTTCCGCATGGATGGCTACATTTCCTTCTCCGGGGATGGAATCGACCGCGTTCTTGATGATATTGAGAAATGCCTGTTCAATCTTCTGCTTGTCTACGAAGACCCATGCGTCCTCGGGAATGTCAGTGAGAATCTCGACCTTCGTCGGCAGTTCGCCATGGATAAGCCTGATCGTGTCCGTAATAAGATACTTCAGGGAAAAGGGTTTTCGTTTAAAATCNNGTGCCAAGCGTTATCAGCTTCTCCGACTGCATCATAAAGCGCTTCTGCCTGAACTCGATCTCCCGTATCATTCTGCTGCATGCGCTGCTCAGGGAAACGATCTCGGCATCGGCCGATGTGACGACCAGCTTTTCGAACTTGCCCTCTGCTATGCGCTGCATGCTGTCCTCCATATCCTTCAGAGGCCGCACCACCATGCGGGAAAAATAGCGGCCGATGAGCAGGCCGAGCACGCTGACGAGAACTACAGATATGAAGATCCACCGTTTGGAATGCCTGATCATGGCCTGGATATAACTCCGCTCGGCAATGGATATCCCTTCTGTCGCCTCGACGATCTTCTTCCCTGTCTGCCGAATCCTAGCCTCGAGAGCGTCAGCGGCGAGACTGCTGACAATGCTCCTCTGTTCGTGATAATCCATCAGGAGCTTCTTATACTGATGGATCAGCCCCTCGATCGCATTGACATCCGTCTCAGGAGAGAGTGTCGTGATCGCCTCACGGTTATCGTGGATGAGCCCTTCCGCCTTGTCGGTGTAATGGAGGGTTTCCACATAGTTCTGATATTCCTTGTAGAGAAAGTAATTCTTCTCAAAACGCCGCATTTCAAGCGTAGCCTCGAAGAAATCAGAAATAATGAAACTGAAGCTCAGCTTCTTGTCCAAGGTGCGGAGGTTGAGATAATTGAGAAAAGCAATGCAGATGATCATGGCGATACAGATGTAATATCCGTAGCGCACTTTATTCTGAATACTTGTTCCCCCTCGGAACATGGCAGATTGTATCATTGTTATATTGCATAATGCAATACCTTCTTCGTTGCTGCAACATATTCAATATCTCCTTATAATTACAGAATAATTCTAAGATTCTCCATGGCCATGTTGCATTAAGCAACCATTGTAACAGGGCACGCCTGATGCGCCTTCATCGAAAATCCCTTTCCTATTCAGGCAGTTATACCTTTCTTCGGGTCTTGGCACGTTTCGTGGAATATCACCTTCGGCACATTTCGCTGAAACCTGAAATCACAAGGAGGGAAAAGATGATCTCGACCCCGACGAATAGAAAGGTAACCGGATGAACTCTGAGCGATTTGATGAACTGATGTCAGCAGTCACCTTTGCCCAGTCAGGAGAGCATGAATCGGCACGGAGTATCCTGAAAGGCAAAGACAGGGTCCTTACTGCAGTCTCTGACATTGTATTCGATTCCAGCGTCTTTTCCTATGCGCTGAACATATGTAAACGGACGCGAAGCGCACTCGACATCCTGTATCTCACAAAGGCAGAACTGCATATGGACGAGATCCGCTCATTTGTATCAAGGGCAGCAGACGAGGGGATAAGCAGCATCATCACAAAAAAAGACGGCTGCATGAAGCAGGCAATCCTCGACTACACGGCTAAACAGCGGGCCGTGATCTTTGTTGTTGTCGGGACAACGCTTGAGTTGGACATCGAATGCAAAGCCGGAGAGAAGTCGCTTTCAGAGGCATGGAAACGGTTGAAATGCCCGTTGGTTGTCGTATCGAAAGGCGAAACGCCTTCAGTTGCATAAAAACTATTTCTTTAAGGAGGACGTAACATGAATGTAGCAAGAAGAGTGTTTGAGTTTCTCAAAACGGGTTCGCAGGCCCACGCGCAGTGGGACTATGAGGTATCCATGAGCATCCTGAAGAACAGGAAAAAGCTTCTGATCCTCCTGGCCCTCCTGCTCCCCATCTGTGTCGTTTCATTTCTTGAAGCGGGTGATATGCTCGGCAGCAAAACGGCCTATGCACCGGCATTCTATTCAACCAACATCTTCCTCATCTCCATAGCAATAGGGTTATGTGCAGGACTGATAACCGGCTGTATCGGGGCAGGCGGCGGATTTGTCATAACCCCTGCCCTGATGGCCGCAGGGGTCAAAGGCATCCTTGCCGTGGGGACTGACCTGTTCCATATCTTCGCCAAGGCCATCATGGGAACAGCCGTGCACAAGAAATTGGGCAATGTCTCGGTGAAGCTTGCAGTCGCGTTTCTTGTAGGTTCCGGGGGCGGCACATTCATCGGCGGTTACATCAACAAGTCTTTGTATGATTATGATCCGCTTCTGAGCGAGGCATTCATCAGTCTGGTCTATGCCGTGCTCCTCGGATTCCTCGGCTTCTATGCACTGAATGATTTCCTCCGGGCGCGCAAATCCAAAGATGCGGGCGATGCCCATGGCAGCAGTTCAAAGGGCCTGACCGACCTTGCCGTCAGGGTCCAGAATTTAAAGGTGGCTCCCATGATCAGCTTTGACGAAGATTTTGTCCCGGGCGGAAGACGTATCTCGGGAGTGGTCGTTGCGCTGGGTGGTGTGATCGTGGGACTCATGGCGGCAATCATGGGCGTTGGCGGCGGCTTTATCACCTTCCCGATGTTCGTCTATGTCTTCGGCATCTCTTCCATGACGACCGTCGGCACGGACATCCTGCAGATAATCTTCACTGCCGGTCTCGCAGCAATTCCGCAGTACGCGATCTATGGCTATGTCTTCTATACCCTGGCAATGGGCATGCTTCTGGGGTCACTCATCGGCATTCAGGTTGGCGCACTGACGACCAAGGTTGTCAAGGGCGTCCACATCAGGGGCTTCTATGCAGTATCCATCCTTGCAGGTTTTATCAACAGGGTTGCAACACTTCCCAAGAAGATGGTCGAGCTTGAAATGATCAATATCTCAAAGCCCGCTGTGTCGGCGATAGAATCCGTCGGCAATATCATCTTCTGGGTCGTGGTTGGATTCTTCGCCATCTGGGTAATCGGCAAGTTCATCACAAACATCGGCACGCTCCGCGGCGAAGAGGAGAGCGTTGCACCGGTTCTGGTAAAGGAGGAGGCATAACATGTTGATACGAAACAAGAAGATGTTCAGTGTCGGGGCCTTTGCAGCAACGACTTTCCTGGGGGTGCTCCTGCTCATATTCTCCCCGGTATTTTCCGGAAAGAACGGGCTTCAGTTCGCAGATGACAGCTTTAACAGGCTCTCCAAGGGATCGTCCTACTTCATCCCCAAGGCTGCCAAATCCATTGAAGCGCTTGCCGGCAGACAGCTGAGGCAGGAGATCAAACTCGACAAGGCTGAGGATGCAGCGGACACGGCAAAGCTCTTCGCTGCTGCAGGCGCTACAGCCAATGTCAAAGAGTGCTCGCTTTTCGTCGACGGTGATCTCGGTACCATCCTCAAGAGCACATTGTGCGACGCTGATGCCATGTTCAAGAACAACGGTAAATTCGTATCCGACAAATATGGTATGGACGAGAAGAAAGCAATGAAAGCCTGGTGGACGGCACTGAGCAAGATAGAGAAGAACCTGAAAAAGGAGAAGAAGATCGATATGGCAAAGGTCGTCACTGAAGTCAATAAGAAGGCGATCGAACCGGCATACAACTTCTACACGATCGAGGGCGAAAACGTTGCCGACCATGCCGGCATGATGTCAGGACTCCTGGTCTTCTATGTGGCCTACACCATGTGGTGGGGCTACTCGATCTTCTTCCTCTTTGACGGTCTCGGACTCAGCATGAAGAAGGCTAAGGTGAAGAAGGAGGCATAATGCCTCCTTCGAATCGATAACGGGGGATAACGATGGAACGTTACCGGAAGATACTGGTTGCAGTAGACGGTTCAGAGTCGAGCAGGAATGCTTTCCGTCAGGCCTGCAGGATTGTCCGTCATGACAAGAGCTGGATCACGGCTATTGTGGTCATCCCCCCCTACCAGGACCAGTTCCAGACACTCAGCGTCAAGGAAAAAGCAAGCAAGGCATTGAAGGATGAAGGCCTGAAGATCCTTGACGACATACAGGCGATCTCACGGGAAGAAGATGTCTATGTTAAGTTGCTGATCGAGGAAGGCAGTCCTGTAGATATCATTCTTGATACTGCGGAGGCGAACTTCTTTGATCTCGTCGTGACCGGGCGCCGGGGCAGAAGCCGGCTCGAACGCTCGCTCATAGGCTCGGTAACTTCGCGCATCATCGGCCACAGCACATGCGACGTGCTCGTCGTACCGAAAAACACTATGGTGGTGTGGAACTCGCTGCTCGTGCCGACCGACGGCTCCCCGTACAGTACATCATCTGCCCGGAAGGCAATCGAACTGGCCAGGGCATACAGCGCTTCCCTTACGGTGGTATCCATAGTCGATGTTACCGAGGAGTTTCAGGCCCAGGCACCGGACGCTGTAGAGAGTCTGGTCAGCCAGGCATGGCAGCATGTCAATGATGTGAGCAGCAGAGCGCGCGAACTCGGTGTTGCTGCCGACCGTTTTGTAAGAGAAGGCGAGTCCTATAAGGTGATAACGGACATGGCGCTCAAACAGAGGACGGATATGATTGTTATGGGAAGTCACGGGAGAACCGGTGTGAGGCGCCTGTTCATGGGTAGTGTGACGGAAAAAGTGATCGGTTATGCCGTCTGTCCTGTTCTGGTCGTCAAGGCACTCGAAAGATAATTAACTTTTCTACCAAGGAGGATACCATGAAAGGCATCAGTGAGCGATTCGAAAAGATCATGATGGCGATAACATTCGCGGAGTCCGGTGAACATGAGACTGCCAGAGACATCATGAGAAAAACCGAGCGCACCACTGCCGAAAGACCGACCGTCTGGAAGAGACCGCGGGAGGTGAACCGGCAATCCGCTCCCAGAAGATAAAGCTGCAGGAGCTGAGACCCGTCTGCTGCGCGGGTCTCAGCTCCGCAACACAAGCCCGACCGCTTCCTCAATCCGCTCAACATAGCTTATCTGAAGGTCCTTGAGAATATCGGTCGGCAGCTTCTCGATGTCTACCCTGTTCCTGAGCGGTAGGATCACATGCCTTACCCCTGCCCTGCCTGCTGCAAGAACCTTTTCCCTTATCCCTCCTACCGGCAGTATCCTTCCGCTGAGGGTTATCTCGCCGCTTATGGCGACCTCCCGGCGGGCAGACCTTCCGGTCAAAAGGGAAAGAAGCGACAGAGCGATCGTGCTGCCCGCCGAAGGACCGTCCTTCGGTATTGCACCTGCCGGGACATGGACGTGGATGTCATGGTCTTCGAAAAAGTGCTCCGGTATACCGTACAGACTTGCATTGCTCCGTAAGTATGACAGTGCAGTCTGTGCGGACTCCTTCATGATGTCCCCGAGGGAGCCGGTCAGGATGAGCTCCTGTTTCCCCGCCATGTTTGCCGATTCAATGAAGATGATCTCGCCGCCGATATCGGTCCAGACCAGACCCGTNNCCCTGCATGCTGCACGACCTTTTTTGCGATCTTCCTGCAGATTGATGCGATCTCACGGTTGAGACTGCGGATTCCCGCTTCATAGGTATATTCCTGCACGATCTTGTACAGCGCCTCCACCGCGAACAGGGGAGGACTATCCGACAGCCCGTTATCCCGGACCTGCCGCGGCACCAGGAACTGGCCGGCTATCTTCACCTTCTCCTTTTCGGTATACCCGGAAAAATGGATAACCTCCATGCGATCCCTGAGAGGGCCCAGGATATTGTCAGCTATGTTGGCGGTAACAATGAACATTACTCCCGACAGGTCGAATGGAAGGTCGAGATAATGGTCAAGAAAATGTGTGTTCTGCTCAGGGTCGAGCACCTC
>DKBO01000053.1 GCA_002448975.1 Nitrospiraceae bacterium UBA6898 | reverse complement strand
ATCATACCCATGCATGTGATCCGGCACTATGCGGAATCCTTTACGGCGTTGGATGTGGCTGACCCGCTGCGTTCTTTTGATCTGGAGAAGAACAGTGACGAAGTTCTTCAGATCATGAAGGATAATTCGCTGGATGTCATCTGTCTCCGTGATGAGGGACTGATACGGGGATATGTGCGAAGGGGTGATCTGACGGGAGGACGCTGCAGTGAGCACCTGCGGACTTTTCGCCCAGGACAGGTCATATCGGGAGAAGACCCGTTGACAGAGGTCATTCGGATATTGACGATCTATGAGCATGCTTTTGTCTCCCTGCTCGATGAAGTTGTCGGCTGCATCGACCGCAGCTGCCTTAACAAGCCTGTGGCGCGCATGTGGATCTTCGGCATCATCACCCTGACGGAGATGGAACTGGTGCGGCTCATCTCTGAGCACTTTCCCGGCGATACCTGGAAAGTCCATGTCTCGCGCGGCCGGATGGAAAAGGCCGTGATCCTGCAGCAGGAGCGGCTGCGGCGCAACCGGCAGAGCAGCCTGATCGATTGCCTCCAGTTCTCTGACAAGGCACAGATACTGATGAAGAAGCCGGAAATCCTTCAGCTCTTCGGTTTTACATCGAAGAATGCGGCTGTCGAGGCGATAAAGCAGCTCGAGTCTCTCCGCAACAATCTTGCCCACGCCCAGGACATCGTGACGCACGACTGGGCAGCCATAGCCCGGATAGCCTCGCGGCTCGAAGAGGCGGTGCTGCTCAGGAGAAGCCACCCCGGGGGTGGCATGCCAGGGGATACCCTTTTGCGAGTTAAAAGAACATGAAGATCATCGAAGAATTCATACAACGGGAATCATCCGCAGGCATAACGTTGATGTTCGTGACCGCCGCTGCCCTGCTGCTGAAGAACTCTCCCTTATCAGAGGTATATAATGCCTTTCTGCATACGCCGGTTGTAGTCCGATTTGGTGCATTGCATATCGACAAGCCGCTGCTGTTGTGGATAAATGACGGTCTCATGGCGGTCTTTTTTTTGCTGATCGGTCTTGAGGTTAAACGGGAGATTCTGGAAGAGAATCTCTCCTCCTGGTCTCAGGCTGCACTTCCGGTCATTGCAGCAGTGGGTGGCATGGCAGTGCCCGCTCTTATCTATATCGCCCTGAACAGGGGCGAGGAATTGGCAATGCTGGGCTGGGCGATTCCTACGGCTACGGATATTGCCTTTGCCCTGGGCATCCTGTCACTCTTAGGGAATCGGGTGCCGGTATCATTGAAGATCTATCTCATGGCGCTTGCCATCATCGATGATCTGGGTGCCATTGTCATCATCGCCGTCTTCTATACAACAGATCTCTCCCACCTGTCCCTCATCGTGGCTTGCCTGAGCCTGCTGGCGCTTGTGCTCCTGAACAGATTCGAGGTGACCAAAAAGGCGGCATATGTTCTTCTCGGCGTCGTCTTATGGGTAAGCGTCTTAAAATCCGGCGTCCATGCAACACTGGCCGGGGTTGCCCTGGCATTCACGATCCCTCTTGCATCCACGGACAAAGACGGCAATATGTTTTCTCTGTCGAAGTCCATGGAGCACGACCTCCATCCCTGGGTTGCATTTCTGATACTGCCGCTCTTTGCGTTCGTGAACGCCGGCGTAGACCTCAGAGGAATGTCGATTGCTCAGATGAGCGCGAGTGTCCCGCTGGGAATAATGCTCGGTCTCTTCATCGGGAAACAGGCAGGGGTGTTCGGATTCAGCTGGGTGGCGATCAAACTCAAACTGGCATCGATGCCAAACGGAAGCAGCTGGCGGCAGCTGTANNTGCCGTGCTCC
Organism: Nitrospiraceae bacterium UBA6898; assembly: GCA_002448975.1. GTDB lineage: Bacteria > Nitrospirota > Thermodesulfovibrionia > Thermodesulfovibrionales > UBA6898 > UBA6898. The sequence continues at coordinate 1,383 of DKBO01000053.1, read as the reverse complement.
TCGGTTCTTTCTTCTCCGGCCTGGCGGGATATCTCATTCTAAAGAAATCTCAGAACAGATGACCGGCAGAGCAACATTACGCGGTTCCCTGACAACGCACATGCAAGGTGCTATAATGTGGATTGCATGGACTGATAAGAAATGTGTCGCAAGCGCTTTCTTTTCTGTCCGCCACGGTGTACCGTACCATCAGAAACAAAGAGAGCAAAGAAGGTTCAGGAGGAGTTATCCATGAAAGATCTCACGAAGCAAGCCGTCAATATTCAGGAAATGTCAGCGAAGGTCACCAAGCTATTCCAAAAACGGATGCAGCTGGCCCAGGAGCGTTTCAACGAAAGCGTACAGGCGGCCTACAAGGAGCAGATTGCCGATCTCATCGGCAGGCCCGCGTCGCCCTGGAATATCTGGACGAACTGGCTGCAATATTCGACCGACTTTGTGCAGCGCTCGGTGCTGTTCTTGGACACGCTGCGCCAGCGGGGCAATAATTATGTCGAACATGAACGGGCCGGCAAGCCGCCGGTGCTGCACTTTGACTACGAGATGGTGTTCGATGCCCGCAAATTAGAACGGCCGGTCAATTATGCTCTGGTACGGATTATCCCGCCTGCGGGAGTGACCGTTGACCCAAAGCGCCGTCCCTATGTGATCATCGACCCGCGTGCCGGCCATGGCCCCGGCATCGGCGGATTCAAGGACGATTCACAGGTCGGCGTTGCGATCCGCGAAGGTCACCCGGTCTATTTTGTCATTTTTTTTCCACAACCGGAGCCAGGCCAGACGCTGCTTGACGTGTGCGATGCAGAGGCGCATTTTGTGCATAAGGTTCGGGAACTGCATCCGGACAGCCCGAAGCCGGCTATCCTCGGCAACTGCCAGGGCGGGTGGGCCGCCATGATGCTTGCTTCATCAAACCCGGATGAGACCGGCCCGATCGTGATCAACGGGGCACCCATGTCCTACTGGGGGGGCGCCTTTCGGGAGGGTGAGGGAGACAATCCCATGCGCTACGCCGGCGGGATGCTCGGCGGGACCTGGCTGGCCTCGTTGACCGCAGACTTCGGCAACGGTCTGTTCGACGGCGCCTATCTCGTCGAGAACATGGAGAACCTGAACCCTGCGAACACCTTCTGGGACAAATACTATCACGTGTTTGCCAATGTCGATACAGAGCCTCCGCGGTTTCTCGAGTTCGAGCGGTGGTGGGGCGGGTACTACCTGATGAACCGCGAGGAGATCGAATGGATCGTCCAGGACCTCTTTGTCGGAAATAAGCTCTGGAGCGGTGAGGTGCGGGCAAAAGGCGGAAAGGCCTTTGATCTGCGTGAGATCAGGTCTCCCATCATCCTCTTCGCCTCTATGGGCGACAACATCACGCCGCCG
>DKBO01000225.1 GCA_002448975.1 Nitrospiraceae bacterium UBA6898 | reverse complement strand
CCCGGGCTTTTTTTCCTGCGCCATAGTGTCGGAGCAGTGTCACCATATATAGCGGGCAACTGAATCATATCCCGACATGTTCAGCGGCTGACGTAATTCTCGCACCCCCAGAAAAAACCATTGCGGTAGAGCACGTTTTATGCTATGAACAGTACTACAGGGAATAGAACGCAATAAAGGAGGGTAATGGCATGAAAACGGAGAAGAGGAAGGTCTTGTGTGCAGCAACAGTGCTGTTCTGCTGTGTCGTTGTACTTTTAGTGTCACAGGGGGCTGAGGCAGCCGTATTCAAGGTCAACAGCACTGATGACATCGTGGATGTCTCGCCGGGTGATGGCGTCTGCATGACGTCAACCGGGGTCTGTACGCTCAGGGCCGCCGTGCAGGAGGCGAATGCCCTGCCAGGGGCTGATGTGATCAGACTGAAGGCGGCGGTCTATCGGCTTACGCTGACCGGCGCAGGGGAAAACCTTGCAGCCACAGGTGACCTGGACATCACGGACAGTGTGACGATCAAAGGCAAAGGGGCGGCATTGACGGTCGTTGACGGCCACCACAGCGACAGGGTGTTCGATGTTTTCGGGCCGCTCGGTAATATCGTGAACTTCATTGGGCTGAAGATCCAGAATGGTGTTGAGATATCTGGCGATGGAGGTTGCGGCATAAATAATAATCCTACCTTACCCACTTTTACGGCAGCAAGGGTTACGGTATCCGGATGCACTATCGCAAACAATATCTGCATCGGGATCGGTGGAGGGATATTAAGTAGAATTGGCGACCTCAAGGTCGTTTCGAGCCGAGTGATCCAAAATGAGGCCTATAATTTGAATGCATCTGCAGTCGGAGGAGGTATTGTCAGCGCCGCGGACACATCCTTTAAGATGACCAAGACAAAAGTCGCAAACAACTTTGTCTCCAACTTGGCGGAAACGGGAGGCGCAAATGATGTCGCTCTTGGCGGCGGCATTGCAATTGGCGGGACAGCCACAGTAAAGATAAAGTCCTCGAAGATCATGGGCAATATTGCAGATTCAGAGACTGCGGACTTGCCTGGATCAGGCGGGGCAGGGCTCTATATGATCTCAGTCCCTTCTGCAACAATCATCAATACCAGGATCGCCAATAATACTGCCACCGGCGTGGGCAGCTTTGGCGGCGGGGTCTACGCCCTTTTATCCAATGCCACCTTCAGCGGCTGCATAATCACCGAAAACTCTGCTCTCGGCGCGGTAGGCGGCGGCGGGGGAGGCATGTATCTGGAGAAGGGGACTGATCCCATGACCATAACGATCGACAACTTCAGCAGTATTACCTACAACTTTGCCTCAGCCGGCTTCGGAGGCGGAATATTACAAAAAGGAGCAGTGACGCTGAACATTTCTGTGGACTCGGTTGTTGCCGGCAACTTACAGGAGGATATAAATATATTACCCTGATAATTTTTATAATGCGCTTACAGGGGGCGGATCCGGTCTGATCTGCCCTTTTTTTTATTGTTTTCGTGCAAGGAGCCTGGAGGGGTCCCCGGGAAACTCAGCAGCGCTTCATAGTATTCTTTACCTTGCACGCCGTGGGATGTGAGAGCGCCCGTAGATGTTCTTTGCCTAGACCGCCCACTTGATAAGCCCCGGGACATGGGGGCTGACCAGCAGTTCGTTCTTCGGCAGGATCCTTACTGAAAAACCCTGCATGCCGCTCAGGGTGCAGTTGATGCAACCCGTAAACTCATACTTCGCATCGGCTATTTTTTTGATTTCCCTGAGGCTATCTGCAACGCCTCCGACGATCATGCCAATGCTGTCCACCAGTCCGTGATAAACCTGAACGTCTACATGATCAGGGTCGATATCACCGAGGTTAACGGTCACCCCCACGTTAAGGCAATTGCCGATCATGATCCGCTCCTCTGCATCAGAGCGTATCTCCTCTATCTTTATCTTTGCCCAGCCGGCTGCAATGCCTTCCTTGAAGGCCGCAAGGGCCTTTGCTCCGGCATTACCGGTGCCTGTCAGCAGGTTGAAACGGCTCTCAGCCTTGTCATAACAGCGTTCCGTATATTCGATCGCCATCCGGTGGGAATTGAATACGGGCCAGAGCGTCCTGATCGACTCCTTCATACTCCGTATCCACCCGCGCGGGAGCTTGTCCGACCCCCTGCTGTAGAAGAGCGGGATGATCTCCTTTTCAAGCAGGTCGTAGATTGCGCTTGCCTCGATATCATACTGGTAATTGATGTCGGCATATTCGTCGACCTTGCCGATGGCCCATCCGATCCCCGGCCTGAATGCCTCGTCCCACCACCCGTCAAGGATGCTCATGTTCAGGACCCCGTTCGCTGCAGCCTTCATGCCGCTTGTGCCGGATGCCTCGTACAGCCTGCGCGGCGTGTTGAGCCAGACATCGACGCCCTGCACCAGGTACCGGGCGATCACCATGTCGTAGTCTTCGAGGAAGACGATGCGCTTTCTGAACTCCTCTTTCTGGGCGATATGCACCAGTTCGCGGAGGAGTTCTTTGCCGGGAGAGTCCTTGGGATGGGCCTTTCCGGAGAAGATGATCTGCACCGGCATATGCTCGTTGTTCAGGATGCGGGCAAGCCTGTCCGGATGCCTCAAAATGAGATCAGCGCGCTTATAGGTGGCAAAGCGGCGCGCAAAGCCTATGGTGAGGATCTCGGGGTCAAGCACCTCCTCGGCAGTCCTGGTCTCCGTGCCCGGCGCTCCACGAGAGATCAGCTGTTTCTTCAGCCGCTTCCGCGCAAAGGCGACGAGACGCTCCCGTCTCCGTTCGTGGGTCCTCCAGAGCTCCTCATCCGGAATCTCATCGACATGCTCCTTCTTGTCCATGACCTGCGGCTCATTGATCCACTTGTCGCCCATGTAACGGTAATAAAGGGATTCTATGTCGTGGGATATCCAGGAGCGGTGATGTATCCCGTTCGTGATGGATATTATCGGGACCTCTTCCTGCGGCAGGCCCGGCCAGACATGCTGGAAAATATTCCTCGAGACATGTCCATGGAGCCTGCTCACTCCATTGGCACGTTCGGAGAGATGGAATGCCAGCACTGCCATGGAAAAGCCATTGTTCAGATTGCCTCCGCTTTCCGAGCCGAGGCCGAGGAACTGTTCCCAGGGAATATCCAGGTCCCGGGACAAGTCATAAAAGTATCTTTTCATGAGGTCAGGGGAAAAGACATCGATGCCTGCAGGCACCGGCGTATGGGTGGTAAAGACGCTTCCTGCCCGGACGATCTCGACAGCCTCTTTGAAGGAGAGCTTCTGATCCTGCATCAGGAGCCTGATCCTCTCGAGGCCAAGAAAGGCGGAATGCCCCTCGTTCATGTGGTATACCGACGGCGATATGCCGAGCTGCCTGAGCAGTCGTATACCGCCGATGCCGAGCAATATCTCCTGCTGCATCCTCTTTTCATTGTCCCCGCCATAGAGCTCATCGGTGATGTCATGATCAGGACCGGTGTTCAGGGGAAAGTTCGTGTCCAGCAGATAGAGCCTGACGCGGCCGACATGTGCAACCCATGCCTTTGCATGAACCCTTCGGCCAGGAAACTCCACGGAAACGGTCACGGGCTTTCCGCTGCTGTCCCTCGCCTCCTCGACAGCCATGTTGTAGAAGTCGTTGACCGGGTAGCTTTCTGCCTGCCAGCCGTCATAGTTCAGATGCTGCCGGAAATATCCGCTTTGATAGAGGAGGCCTACACCGACTAACGGGATGCCGAGGTCAGAAGCTGACTTGAGGTGGTCCCCGGCGAGTATGCCCAGGCCTCCCGAATAGATGGGAAGCGATTCGGTGATGCCGAACTCTGCCGAAAAGTAGGCTATGCAGATCTCCTTTTTGCCGAACTTCTTTTCATACCACTTCTGCTCCAGCATATACCGTTCATACTTATCGAGCACCCGGTGGTAATGGGCCAGGAACCCGTCGTCCTGCGCAAGTTCGTCAAGCTGCCGCTGGTCTATGGCGCCAAGCATGCGCACCGGGTTATGATCAAGGTCCTCCCAGAGGTCGCGGTCCATCCTCCGGAACAGTGATACCGCCTCATTGTCCCAGCACCAGAACAGGTTATATGCGAGATCACGCAGCCGTTCGATATTCTCGGGCAGTTTCGGGATGACTCTGAAGGTCTTGACGGGTTTCATAGCTCTCCTTTTCGGTTACACATAACAGAACAAAACACTCGCGGAACACGGCCGGGAAGGCCTTACGTCCGCACAACCAACTGCCCCAGGCTCATTGGCTTCTACGTTATATTTTCTCTATATCTCCAACAAATTCAATATGTTTTTTCCTCTCTCCCGTTCTGGTCGTACTCCCTCCCGCTGCTTTCGACTCTATCAGCATCTCGCCTTGACATGATAATAAGTTTCGAATAAACTTAACTTAAATTTATAACTTTAGATTGGAGGTTAGTTATGGTTAGCAGAAGGTTATCAGTTCTCATAGCAGCATCTGTACTGACCATGGTGCTCATCACCTCGGTCGGATTGTCGTTTGCCGAAAAGCCGACTGTGCTGAAGCCATGCGTGCAGTGCCACCAGCCCGAAAAGGACCTCGTTCGGGGAACGCTCGTGTCGGTCACAGAGAAGTTCAAGACCATCAATGTGCAGGTCGGCCAGAAACTCGTATGGATAATCACCTATGGCGATGACCTGAAGATTACCGGCGCGGACAAGCTGTCAGCGATCTCAAAGGACAAGGAGATCGGCATCAGGTTTACGGGAGATGAAAAGAAGCCCTATGCGGTCAGCCTTACCGTAAAGCCGCCGGCAAAGGTTGCTCCGGAAAAGCTCGTTTCGCTCGAGGAGATGGTAAAGCTGGTTGCAGAGGGACCTGAAAAGGGAAACTTTCTCCTCGTAGACTCGCGCCCCAAACCACGGTACCTGGAAGGCCACATTCCCGGCGCTGTTTCCCAGCCCAATGACAAGTTCGAAGAGCTGATGGCCACAGTACTGCCGGCAGAGAAGGACAAGCTTGTCATCTTCTACTGCGGCGGCGTTACCTGAAGGTTGAGCCCTGATTCTGCCCGTCGGGCAGAAGCCGCCGGCTACACAAAGGTAAAGATTTTCCACGACGGTCTCCCTGCATGGAAGAAGGCAGGCAATCTCATGGTATCTGAACCGGCTGCGTTACAGGACTTCATCGAAAAAGACATCGCCCACGTCCTTATTGACCTCAGGGATGCCGATGCAGCAAGGAAAGGGTTCATTCCCGGCGCCGTTTCCCTTCCTGCAAAGGATCTCTCCACCGCAAAGGACCGTTTCCCTGCTGACAAGTCCGCACCTATCGTGCTTTACGGCGATGGAATCGACAGTGACGCCTTCAAGACCGTCCGGGGCTGGGGCTACAAGGACACATCCGTCCTGAGCGGCGGGGTGAACGCATGGACCAGGCATGGAGGCAAGCTGGAGACAGGCACGCCCGGCACGGTCATATCCTATGTCCCAAAGCCGAGGCCGGGAGAGATATCCATAGAGGAGTTCAAAGCCATAGCTGAAAAAGGATCACCCGGAATAGTAATCCTCGATGTCCGGGATGCGGACGAGGCGATGAGCGGCATGCTCGCCGGTGCTATCAATATCCCAGCGGGCGATATCACAAAGCGGCTCAAGGATCTGCCGAAAGATAAGGAGATCATCACCTACTGCAATACCGGCCTCAGGGCAGAAAGCGCCTACGAAGACCTCAAGGGGGCCGGGTACAAGGTCATGTTCCTGAACGCACTGATCCAGATCGACAAGGACGGGAAATATGAGATAACAAAGAAATAACCGGCGTACCGAAATGATGGGTAAAGGCAGATGCTTCAGCATCTGCCTTTTTTTTGGCAACTCTTCTTTTCATTGCCGGTTGTCATGTTGCCATAAATTGTCGGTTTTCCCCTGAGGTCAGGGTATTGGGCATGCAGGTCCAGCATATCAGATCGCAAAAATCTATTAGAATCATGTATTATGTCCGTGGCACGCCATGTGCTGCTTTTTTTTAGTATGGACGATAAAAATAAGACAAAAGACCAGCTCGTTGCTGAACTGCGAGAACTCCGCCTGAAAGTTGAAGAGCTGGAGGAGCTCAGGGTCAAATTCGACCGCACAAAGAAGATGATGCGTGCTGCTGTCGTCCGCGCGCATGACGAAAAGGAGAAGAATGAGGCCATTATCGGATCACTGGGTGACGGCATCAGCATCCAGGACCGGCATTTCAAGATCCTTTACCAGAACAACCGGCATAAGCAGATAGTCGGCGGTGATCACCGGGGCAAATACTGCTATGAAGCATATCAGCGAAAGGACAGGGTCTGCGACGGGTGCCATCTTGTTCGGTCCTTTCAGGACGGCATGGTCCACAGGAAAGAACAGTTCAGGGTCACGGACGGCGGAACCATGCACTACGAGATCATCTCGTCGCCGCTCAGGAACGCCCGGGGCGAGATCATTGCAGGGATCGAAGCGGTAAGGGACGTCACGGACCGCAAACGCATGGAGCATGCACTTGCAGAAAGCGAACAGCGCTATCGCGCGATCTTTGAGACGGCCGGAGATGCCATCTTCATCCTCGACGCGGAGGGCGAAGACGCCGGGAAGCTCATAGCAGCGAACAATGCCGCATGCGAGATGCACGGGTATACGCGGGAGGAGCTCCTGTCGATGAACATACAGGATTTGAACACCCCCGAGACCGCGAAACTGGCCCCTTCTATGATGAGCCGCATTATTGCAGGCGAGACCATGAAGACCGAGCTCGCGCACCAGCGGAAGGACGGCACCGTCTTTCCGCTCGAAGTGACCGCCGTTCTCATGGAGGTCGAGGGGCATAAATATATCCTCGGCTTTGACCGCGATATCACCACGCGGAAGACCGCTGAGCAGGAGAAAGAGATGCTTATCTCTCATCTGAGATCAGCGCTTGAAGGGCTCAAGAGACTGAGAGGGCTGCTCCCCATCTGCGCATGGTGCAAGAAGGTGCGTGACGACCAAGGCTACTGGAAACAGGTCGAAAAATATATAGAAGAGAACTCTGAAGCATCATTCACCCACGGCATCTGTCCTGAGTGCTTGAACAAAGTAAATGAAGAGGAGTCCCTGACGTAAGCTCCCCACAGTATCAGAGTGTTTCCCCGCTCCGGGGCCTGAACCTCCGCCGGCTGACTCTCCCTCTCCCTGAACAGATAGTCCGCGCCCTGGCACAGCAGCTTATCGCCTTCTCTGTCATCTCCCTGTCAGGAGCTGTCTTCGTCACGCCCCCCCGTCCGACGGTCAATAGGCGAGCGTAACGCAATCGTAAAAAAGGGCGACGCCGAATATCCTCAGCAGAAGCACTGCGCTGATATCGATCGTATGCCATGATTCGAAACGCAAGAGCAGCCGGGTGATGAACGCGGCCGACAGGAAGACCGCCAATAGAGGGATATACACCGAGAAGCAGCTTCACGGCAGACTGCTCGGCACTGCTCCGGAGATAACCGTTCTATCCCTGCTTTTCGTTATCGGCCTCTTCTTTGCCGATCTCCTTGCGGTCGTCGGAGGATTCGTCTCCCTTAAGCCCTTTTTTAAAGCCCTTGATTGCCTCGCCCAGTCCTTTCCCTAACTCAGGGAGCTTGCTCGGGCCGAACAGCACGAGCGCAATGACCAGCAGAACGATAATTTCCGACATTCCTAAACCAGCCATAGATGCCTCCATACCTTTATACGGGGTTATTCATTGCAGCTCGTGCACGGACATCATCGCCGCATGCACGGTTGCCTGCACGCCTGGAGAAGCTCTCAGAAGTGGCAGTGACTTGGCGGCGAACGGGAGATGAAGAGAGCCGACTGCGCATCGCAATCACGGACTCTGCCGGTTTCTGATACGGCGGCAACGGCAGAGACAAGCACGGCAAAAAGGATAACCTGCAAGGTAAATATTGGAATATTATTATTGTCGATAAAGTCGTCATCATAGAGGCTCATGCAGATACCGGCTATCACCTGCAGGCAAAGGAATACAGCGAATAACCGGGGCCGGGAATAGCTGCGGAAAAGTCGATGATGAAAAAAGTGATGCTTCAGGAAGATGTTCACAGTATATGCCTCAAGCTCATGATACCGCATGCATACAGGAAATTGCCAATAATCTGACGTACGCATCGGTCTGCCGTGACAGGTTCACTTGACAAGAAAAACCGCAGAAGAGAAAATAATAAGCTTTCTGACGGCAGGGAGACCGCTAACTCACCTTAGCATGTATCCCTTGCGCCAAAAATGAAATAAGATGGGCAAAGAGAAAAACATAAAATGGCACAAGGCCAAGGTCACGAAGAAGGACCGCTGGATGCAGAATGCGCATCGGTCAGTGCTCGTATGGATAACCGGACTTTCGGCCTCCGGCAAATCAACCGTAGCAACTGAACTCGAGCACACGCTATTCAGCAGCAAAATCAACACTTTCGTGCTCGACGGGGACAATGTTCGTCACGGCCTCTGCAGAGACCTCGGGTTCAGTGCAGAAAGCAGGAAGGAAAACCTGAGACGCGTGGGAGAGGTTGCNNAACAGCATCAGGGCCCTTTTCAATGCTGATGACGAGGAATTTATCGAGGTCTATCTCAAGTGCGACATCTCGGTATGTGAGCAGCGTGACCCCAAGGGGCTCTATAAGAAAGCCCGCGCAGGGGAGATTCCACAGTTTACCGGCATCTCCGACCCTTATGAGGAACCGCTATCGCCGGAGATCGTGATCGAGACAGACAGGCTTTCGGTCCGGGATAGCGTCGATATGATCATTGACCATCTCCGGACACGGAAGATCATCTGACCGCCGATGTCCGTTGAGAATGTCCGTGCGCTTATCCCCATACTTCTCACCATCTCGCGGGATGCGGGAAATGCTATTCTCGAAGTCTATGGCTCAGACTTCGCTGTGGAGCATAAGGACGACAGGAGCCCATTGACGCTTGCTGACCGGCGGTCACATGAGATCATCGCGAAGGGCCTGAAAGGACTTGAAGGCATGGACATTCCTGTCCTGAGCGAGGAAGGCAGAAGCATGCCCTTTGAGGAACGCCGGAAATGGGAGCTCTTTTGGCTGGTGGACCCTCTTGACGGCACCAAGGAGTTCGTCAAACGAAACGGCGAGTTCACGGTAAACATCGCGCTGATACAGAACGGTAGTCCGGTCCTCGGCGTCATTTATCTGCCGGTGAAAAGCATCTGCTACTTCGGGGCGCGGGGCATGGGGTCTTTCCGCCTGGCAGCATCGCTGATTGATGACATGGTATCCTTTGACGACGTTGTCGTCCAGGCGGAACGGCTGCCTGATGCTGCCCCTGCATCCCGATTTACTGTTGCAGGCAGCCGTTCGCATATATCTCCGGAGACCGAAGCCTATATCAAGGGACTGAGAAAACAGCATGGCGATATAGCCTTTATCTCTGCCGGAAGCTCGCTCAAATTCTGCCTCGTCGCAGAGGGCAGGGTAGATGTATATCCGCGTTTCTCACCGACCATGGAATGGGATACCGCTGCCGGTCAGGCCATCGTTGAGTGTGCCGGGGGGGCAGTGCTCAGAACCGATACGCCCAAGCCGCTTGAGTACAACAAGGAAATTCTCCTGAACCCGCATTTTCTCGTCCTTGCGCCTCAGCAGCTCCGTGGAAGCTCCCCGGCGGCGTCATAAAGAGGACTCGAAATCAGCGGGACAGTTGACATCTCCGGCAGATCCATCTCGATTCCCTTTGCATGATTGACGACCGAACCTCGGACACTTCTTCGGAATGGCAGCGTGCTGCACGTTATGTTATGGTAAGCGCTGTCCCACCGCGGCAGTTTCGACAAACTGCGAGAATTCCTTTCTGAACCGCTCTATGCTGAAACGTTCGGCGTTTCTCCTGATCTCTGCGGGATCAAAACTTCCCATGCGCTCGAACTCATGAATCGCCGCAACAAGGCTGTCCGCGGTCTGCTCCCTGAAAAATATTCCCGTTTTCCGTTCGATAACACTCTCGAGCACCCCACCCTTTCCGTAGGCGATAACCGGTGTGCCGCATGCCTGTGCCTCTACCGGCACGATCCCAAAATCCTCGTCAGCAGCAAAGACAAAGGCCCTTGCCTTCTGCATGTACTCGCGGACGATATCCACTGGCTGAAATCCCACCAACTGGGTATTCGGGGCTGCAATTGCTTTTAAGGAATCATAGCTCGGGCCGTGGCCAATAACGACAAGCCTCCTGTCAGGCATTCTTGTGAAGGCGTTTATGATCATATTGATCCGTTTGTAAGGCACAAGACGCGAGACCGTAAGATAGAAGTCCTCTTTTTCGCCGTCGATACTGAAGTGACCAATATCTACCGGCGGATAAATGACCGTGGAATCCCTGTCGTAGCAATTTCTGATCCTTTCCGAAATATACCGCGAATNNGACATCCGCAGCGGTCTTAAGGTCCCATTTTTTGATGCGTTCGAGCAGAAACTCGGCGAGAAGCCGCTTGACACCTGAATGCAGGCCTGCTTCATTCAAATAGGTCTCACGCAGATCCCACGCATACCGCATGGGCGTATGACAATAGCAGATGTGGCACTGGCCCTGCCTCGTCCTCACACCCTTGATGACTGCATGCGAACTCGACAGAACCAGATCATATCTGGAAAGATCCAGCAGTCCGACAGCCAGCGGCATGAACGGAAGATATTGTCGGTATTTCTTCCGGGCACAAGGCAGATGCTGTATAAAAGAAGTGTGTATGCGTCTGCCTGCCAGGAATTGCCGATCTCTTTCAGGCAGAAAATCCAACAGGGTAAAGACATCTGCCCCGGGATAGAGATAGAGCATCTGCTCGAGTACCCTCTCCGCACCGGCGTAGGTCGACAGCCAGTCATGGACAATCGCAATCCTCATTGCTCCCCCAGATAAAAATTTGTTTCGAGCCCTTTTGTGCCGGGGAATGCAAGGAATTCGTCAGTGTACTCTTTCTGTTTTTCCAATAGGAGGAACGTTCCCCAGGCAGCGCCGGGAAACAGGTCGGCAAGCAGCCTGGCCGGAAAAGGGGGGAATGGATAGAAATTGCTGCCGCCCGAGGTAATGAGCCGATACCCTCCGGGAAAGGCAGCTTCAAGAAAGTAGGTCAGATCTCTTTTTGTAAAACCCCGGACGTGCGCAGAGCCGGTCTTGATCTGCGTTGGCTGTCTGCCAAACAGAAGAAGGATCCTATTATGAAAAGAAGCGAGGTTGGGCACGCCGACGATCACTCTCCCGCCGGTCCTCAGCACGCGGCTGATCTCGCGGAATATCCAGAAGATCTCCTTCATATGCTCAAGGACGTGATTCGCCATCACGATATCCACAGAGCCGTCCTGAAACGGTAACCGCTCCCTTTCGAGATCCGCAGTTTTGACATCGATACCGTTATCCCTTAGATGCCTCTCAAAATCCGGCCGGGTTTCCACGGCCAAGAGCGAAGCATCGTCGGCAAGGTTCTTAGCTGCCGCCAGGTCATACCCCTGACCTGCCCCGATGTCGGGTACGGGCCCGAAGGGCAGAGACAGCCCGAGATACCTCTCGATAAGATGCCTGCCGTAGCTCAGGGATCGGTCTATCATGCGTTCCTTTGTGCCGGCTCCCTTGCGTCGATCGTCCGCTTCATCCGAACAGATACCTCTTCAGCAGCCGGGGCGTGGCACCGATCCAGCCGGCAGGGCCGAGTTCACGCATCAGTTCACGATGGTTTGCAAAGAAATCCCGAAACCATTCCCTTTTCCCCTTTTCCCTGCTGCCTCCGGATGCGATCTCATGATGGATCACGGCGGCAGCGCCGACGAAGCGCCCGAGGCTACCCCGCCTTGCGGCCCGCAGGCCGAAATCGGCCTCGAAGCCCCATGCGTTTCCGACGAATTCTTCCCTGAAGCCACCCAGCTTCATGAACAGCTCTTTCCTGACAGCCATATTGCATCCCCGGGGCGAGTTTATCAAGCACGTCCCGTCATTGTCAAAGTTTCCGAAGATCAGCCCTATGTTGCCTGTCCATCCGACAATGCGTCCCTTTGCTCTCTTGTCGATTCCCACTGCCAAGCCGAGCGTATTCTCTGCAAGGATGCTGAGCAGCTCTGTTACCGCGGACCTCTGCCGTGTCGCTCTTACTTCTCTTCCCGCGGTATAGACAAGGACCGGATCATCAGCGAAGGCTGCGATGTGGGCCTCGAGCCACCCGGGGCAGGGGATTGCGTCATCGTCCATTATCAGTACGATTTCTGCGTGAGAACTGCCGACACAATGGTTCAGTGTCCGCGTCGTTCCTGGTACTGTCATTCTTTCCATCCTCATCCATTCGTCGCTGTCCAGTTCCCGCTGGAATTCCTTATCCGGCATCTCTCCCTGCAGTCCAAGACAGATATACAGGTCGGGGTACAGCGTCCTGACCCGCAGAAGGGTGCTTCTGAGAACGTCCAGCCGATTCAGGCTGGGGATCACCACCTCCGTCGTTAGTGTATAACTGCTCACCGGTACTTGTACCTCACGAGTGCATTCCTGGCGTGCTGTGGCAGCAATGCTTTCAGCATCTTCTTGAAGGTAGCCGAGATGACAGCGTAGCGGTAATAGAAGTTTACCTCCGGCGTATTCCGGAATTTCCGCGCTATCTGCCACTGTTCCCGTATATGTACACGGATATTCCTGTCGGACAGTCCGCCCAGCGCCACTTTCGCTATGGGAAAACCGAGATAGTAAAAGCCTGTCCCCTGCGCAAGAGAAAAGAGAATGAACTCGTAATCCGCTGCTATCCTGTAAGTCAACTCAAACGGATGCCTACGCAGAAGCGTGGTCTTCGTAAAAAGACTCTGGTGGTTGAAGGCCATGCCTTTCCATATATCCTTCAGGGGGCGGGCCTTCTTGATGACCGAACATTCCTCGTCATAGACAACCTCCTCATCGCCGTATAACAGATCAGCGGCTCCGTAAGGACAGTTCAGTGCCCGTTGCACCGTATCCTTATGATAATACATGTCTCCTGCATTAAGGAAATGCAGCCATTCACCCGTTGCTGCTGCAACGGCTTTATTCATTGCGTCGTAAATCCCCTTGTCCGGTTCGCTCTTCCAGAAGGAGATTCTGTTGCCGAATTTCTCTATGACCTCTGTTGTGCCGTCCGTAGAACCGCCATCGATGATGATATATTCTATTCCTTTAAAAGTCTGTTCAAGAACACTTATAATGGTCCGCTCAAGATATTCTCTCCGGTTCAGAACAACCGTGACGACGGTCAGGAACGGCTTCTCAGCAGTCGATACCTGAAGAGGTCTGCTCTCATCGTCGCATTCTTTTGTGGCAATCATATTCATGCCGATTATGTCCGTTTTACTGCCGACAATATACTGCTGACACCTTCCCATGCCATGTCCACAGAAACGCCAGCCACACAGGGCGCGACCCCTCCCCTGGCAACCTTATAGATACAACGCCAGTTACATCCGAAGCAGTCCATGTTGCGTGCCACGGCATAGGGAAGCGGTCTCAATGTCTTCAACTCTGGACGATAGGGCATGAACCGACCGTAATGTCCACCGCCCAAGATACATACGGAAGGAGTAGATACCGCTGCCGCGATATGGACAGCACCGGTCTCATTGCCGATGAGCAAGCCTGCGCCCGCAATGACCGAGATCAAATCCGGCAACGACGTCTGACCGGCACGGTTGAGCAAAGGAGAATCGTAGGTCTCTGTCAGAACTGCTGCAATCGCCTCTTCTCCGCGCCCGCCGCAGATAACGCCGACCCAGCCGGTCGCCCCATAAATACGACTGCTCAGGGCGCTGAAATTCTTTACAGGCCATCGCCTATCGGGAGTGCCTGCGCCGGGGAACACAACATAGTAACCTTTGCCCGGGAGATCAGCAGGGATCGCGCGTGGAATATGAAGCTCTGGAATACCTGCACGGAAAGCCTCGGATCCGAGCCCACGCACGAATTCAGCATTACAGCCCAGTTCCATTAACGGCAGCCCCGGAACCGTTACTAATCGTGTGTACCAGCCGTCGCTGATCCGTTTCTGCCATTTCGTCATGTTTGCAAGATCCCCCGAGGGGCCGATTCTTTCAGGGGCGCCGCTCATTCTGATTATGGAATCGCCAAGGATCTCCCGCGAACATGTCACCAGGACAGCTTTGCTAAATCCTCTGGACCGGACGTGATGGATCAACTTCAGCCGATAGAAGGGATTGTTGAGGTACGCCCTCCGATGAATCGGCCATATCCTGTCGAAACAGGACATGCCCTCAGCCAGAGGGCTCCATATGCTATTTCCCAAGAGTGTTATCTCATAGTCGCCGGCGGGAAAAATCTTTCTGATTTCCCTGGCAGCATCGAGCCAGAGAATAAAATCTCCCAATGCATCAGGCCTGACAAGAAGAACCCGCGCAGGCTTTCCCGTAACAACCTGTCGGGGAACTACAATACAAACACGGTCCACGCAGACCAAGAGGAGCTCATAGGCACGCCGCAGGAATATCCTTATCATCCTGGCGACCCTGAACGGCGACAGCCGGCTACGTTTTGAATAGATCATGGTCATGTTTCGTCTTACGTTTCATTCTCGAAGGATAGACAGTGCAGGTAATACTCCCAAACCCTGCACTGCCTCAGCACCTGATCTCGTTGTCATGCAGGCGCCCATGATAAAATTCTTATTACCGGCAGTATTCCAAACGATTCGTCACCGGATATCTGTCGTCGTAGCACAACCCTGTGCCATCGTGTCACCCGGTAATCTCCCGCATTCTGTTCAGAAGCCTTTGCACAAGAGAAGGCCTCGTGTTCCTGAAGTATATTTGAATCCTTCGAAGCGCTTCGGGGTTTTCCCGTTGTTCCTTTTCAAAATATCTGATCGGGGTCTTTTTTAACGCTACGGTATAGATATCCGTTCCCGGACAATTTTTACCGCTGTTGTCGTGACCTATATTCTGAATCAGGGAAACAGACGGATGCAAGCACAGACCTTTCCGCAGAAAAATTGCGGCATACCAGAATATCGCCCACGTATCGCGCCTTCCGGAATAGTTCTCCTTAACCTGCCGCCAGAATTTATGATATCCATCGATATTAAATTCCCTAACCTGCTGCCGGGTAAAGGTGTTCATAAGTTTTCGCGCATCTTTTTCGTAATGCAGCCATGATCGGGCCCATGTCCCCCAACCCCAGCAGTTGGATTCTCTGAAAAAAAACGTCTCGGGTATCCCTTCAGAAGATATCGGGAACATGTATCCGCCGATATGCATCACCTTTTCCTCCTGCTCGTACATCGACAATGCTTCATTCATATAGGATAAGAAGTGCGGTGAACTGACCAGGTCATCCTCCATCACAATGATCTTTCCGTATTCATTAACTATTTCGGTCACGCCAGCGATGATAGAGGCGGCCAATCCCCTGTTTTCTTCACTCTCCCGCATGACAATGTTCTTGAATCCCTGTATCGTCCTGCACTGCTCCCTGACCGCCTCGACTTTCTCGCGGTCAGATGCACTTCGCGGACCGTCAGAAAAAATGAAGAGCTCGCTGCGGTCGGCAAGCTCATTTGCCCGAAGCGCCTCCACCGTCTCCCGTGTGTGCCTTGGCCTGTTGTATACGAACAGCGCGATCGGCGCCGGCTTCCTGTGTGTTTCGCTGCCCATATCAGAAAAACCTCAGATATTGCTCGACGGTCTTCTCAGGATTGAACGAGGTCATCATGACAGCGATGGCATTATTCCCCATTTTTTTCCTCTCCTGCGTGTCCAGGAGCAGCCTTCCAGAACAGTCGATGAGCCTCTCGACGTCAAGATACGGGACGAGAAACCCGTTTTCTCCGTCCCGCACAATATCGGAATTGCCTCCCACATCAAACGTGACCACCGGGAGTCCGCAGAAGCTCGCCTCGAGCAGGGACATGCTGAGATTCTCGATCAGCGTCGGAGACACCGCAAAGGAACAGGACCTGATCAGCGCCATGTTGTCGTGATAGCTCAGCCTGCCGGGCATATGGATTCGAGCATTCCGCGGGGCAAACGTGCACTCGTACCTCAGCTCATCTTCCACCGATCCTGAAAGGTAAAAGCCGACGTCCCCTTCGGTTTTTGCGGCAAGTCTCCGGATAATCTCGAAAACGAACCTGGCACCTTTCAGCCTGACCCCTGCGGAGGGGATGTAGACCACCGGGGCATCCGGGCCAAGCCCGATCTTTTCACGGATATCCTGCCGTGGTACGGATAACAGGAGTTCTGCATCGATCAGATTCGGGATGACCGATACCGGACCTTTGAAGTCATAGGTATCGGCAAAGACGCCTCTCATATAGTTCGAGGGGCAGATGACCTTATCGATCTTTGCGAGAACCCTGTTTTCCAGCCGCACCGCACAGGCTGCATCCTTGCGTGAATGGACGCCGAGCAGCGGGTTGTTCAGGAAGCGCGCCGGATTATGGTGTGAGATCAGCATCCATGACTCACCGGACTTTTTCTTCCGAAGAAAAAGCCCCGGGGCATTGTGATCGGGAAGAATGACGACATCGGGAGAGAACGCCTTAAGCGGCCTGTTGACAAGAAGGCACCCAAGAGCCGACTCGAGGATGTCCAGGACTTGATAGGAGATTGTCGACCGTTCCGCTATCCTGAAATAGATCCTGTTAAGGATTCGCAACATCCCGATGAGGACCTTCGGCGTACCCCGCCGTACAACGTCCCCGACGCCGGCGTGTCGAAAACCATGGTCTCCGAAGGTGAACACCCTGACGCTAAGCCCCTTTCGCTTCAGCGCATGGTACAGATTGGCATGCAGGCTCGTTATACCGCCCCCTCCATGCGGAGGGAATGAGTGCGAAATTATCGCGATACGCTTCTCCGATGGGAGCTTAGTGTCCACGTTTCAGCCCGCACTTTACCGCAAATTTCATGATTTCCTTTCTGTTCAGGCCGCCGGCACCGGAAAGCGGTGAAGCCCGATACCGCCGCCAGACCCAGAATCCTAACGTCGTTGCCGCACTGCAGGCGGCATACCACCGCTTTGCCAGAACTGTTGCCAATACCTTTTCTCGATAACGGCAAGCAGTGCGGTTTGCCGTCCCTATCTTCTGAAGCCATGCATCGGCATGGTCCATAAACACTTTATCCGCATGAAACTGGAACATACTGAGGGCGCGATGCAACTCCATCTCCGCAGGCGTCGGATGGATGCCGAGGGATCTCAGCTGGAGCTCCCG
Source organism: Nitrospiraceae bacterium UBA6898 (assembly GCA_002448975.1). Lineage (GTDB taxonomy): Bacteria > Nitrospirota > Thermodesulfovibrionia > Thermodesulfovibrionales > UBA6898 > UBA6898. The sequence continues at coordinate 16,169 of DKBO01000225.1, read as the reverse complement.
GACCCTGTCGGCAGACATAACCTTGCCCTGCATTTCCCGCTGGACCGTCTGGCTGGGATGGATGCGGTATTCCAAAAGCACTTCAGGGATGTTGGCAAACGCCATCGCTTCCGCACAGCGTACCCATAACGCATAATCTTCAGCGTGCGGAAACCCTCTGTCATACCGAAAGCCGCTTCTGCCAAAATGCCTGCTCCGAAGCATGACAGACGGGTGTGCGAGCACAGACTCGAACAGCAGGGAGCATTTTATTTCGTCGGAGTCCGACGGATAATCCCAGATTTCGTCCTTCTCCCCTGTCGTATGCACCCATGTCCCGCAGACGCCCACATCCGGATTCTTTTCCATGACGGCGAATTGCCGTTCAAGACGGGCAGGCATACTAACGTCGTCACAGTCCATGCGCGCGATATAGTGCCCCTGCGCCAGTTCAAGCCCTTTATTGAGCGTGGCAACCAGCCCCTGATTGGTCCCGTTCATGACAAATCTGATCCGCCTGTCGTTATAGGAGCGGACGACATCGGCACTGCCGTCAACGGAGCCGTCATCAATGATCAGAAATTCGAAATCGGAAAAGCTCTGATTCAGGACGCTTTCGATGCTTTGTCCGAGATATCGTTCCCCGTTATAAACCGGCATCAAGACCGTGACCACAGCGCCGCCTCTCAGGGCCGCCCCCGCTCAGACAACCAGCGGTTCTTTTGGTATTCAAGACAGGCAAAAGGCACTTCCATGATGCTCGGATGGTAGAAGCTGTGTCCCCAGAGACCGTCCTCGCCGAAACACTCACCATGGTCCGAAAGGAGCAGCATCAGGAACCTGCCGGGAAGGACATCAAGCAGTTCAGGCACAAGACTATCGACGTATTCCAGGGCCTTTTTCTGCCCGGTGAGAGATTTTCCAAATCCCATGTACGGCGTATGCGTTGCTGCGACATTCAGGAAGAAAAATACCGGTCTCTTCTCCCGATGAAGCCGGAGCTCCTTGATCCTGTTGATCTGGTTTTCAAAGGCACGGTTGCAGGTCTCGGAAAAATCCTCCTGCCAGTGGAACTCCCGGAAATACTGTTTCTTCCAGAGATCCGAGGTGATGAAGCTATCATTGAACCAGTGCACGCCTCCCACGCCAACCGTTCGGTATCCCAACCGTTCGAAACCCCGAACGATGTTCGGCGCTGCAGGGGTCGGGAACCTTGCACCGGTCGTCCTCTCCCACGCAAGCTGCGCCTTGAATAGCTTTTCCTTCTCCCGGTTATAAGGAGGCGGAATGTCCGGACGGTTATCGCAGGGGAAGATGCCGGCATGGAACATCGAGATGTGCGAAGGGAGGGTGTAGGTGCCGTGTGATCCCACCTTGATCCAGCCATCCGCGGCTGAGGCCTGGAACAGCTTTCTGATATTCGGCGTCTCCGCCTGTTGCGCAACGTCGAACCGGAGGGAGTCCAGCGTGACAACCACGATGGACTCACGGGAAAGGTCCGTCTCGTACTTCGCACGGAAATAGCCGGGGAACCGTTCCAGAAATAGGTCCAACCTGCCAAGGAGGCGGAAACGCCCAGCGAATGGAACGGATAACCTCATGTCAAACCCCGTGACCCGTCATTCTGAGGAGATCCTCACCACCCATCGTCTTGAAGATCCTGACATGCCGCGCGGTGAAATGGTTTGCCCAGTCTCCTGCAACGCCCTTTCGCTGGTGAGACCGCGCATCTTCAGTGCCCTCGCGCCGTCCGCTCATGGTCTTGAACGAAGTCTGCTCCACGACGCTGGAGATACTTTTCTCGCTCAACCGCATCCCGAACTTTCCTATGATTGCCCTGATATTGCCTTCCCGTCCAGCCAGCATGTCCTCATAGCGAATCTTTACGAGATTCGGCGCATTCACATTCAGCCAGTAAACCAGTACCGGCATGCGGTATTTCATGTACATGACCAGCTGCCTCTCGACCGCCTCGTCCTTGGGCAGGGCAGAAAAGACATCAGGAGTGCATCCCATGGTTCCGGGGTGAAGGCTGTTCCTGAGATAGTGATACCCCGACACGATGCAGTCACGGACGTCGCGATAGATGAAGACGATTTTCTGCTGAGCAGAGAAATCATCGATAATGCCTTCGTGAAAATGCCTCACAGACGTATCGATGCGCAGGAGCGGTTCGATCTTTCTCCTCATCCTGCCCCTGCGGTCATGCTGGACAAGCAAGGTGAGGATCTTCTGCATCCATTTGGTTCCGGAGCGGGGCGTGCCGATGACATTGAACTCGTTGGGCGGGTACGGGGTGTGCAGCCGTGCGGTCGAACCTGACAGCACCACTTCAAGAGGGAGAAGGACGGGATAGAGCCGCTCACCGTTCCAACCGTACTCGTCCCACCGCATGGAGTAGACCCTCGCCTGCTCCGTCATGACGACGTCATCAGGCGCTGCTGTCTGAATGTTCCTGCTCAGAACCCTCTCCCGGCCGAGGACTGCGTCATGGCGCTCAGCAAAACGGAAAACACCGTCACCTCAGCCTCCTCTTTTCCCGAAGAGAAGTTTCTTGAGCCGCCCGGCAAATGTCAGTTCCGGGCCTTCTTCAAGAAACGCAACAAGCTCCGGCTCCAGTACCCTGTCCCGGGCCTGATCTATCCCCCGGTACGCAAGCCACTGGAGCTTCCTCCGCCTCCACTCGATAAACCGCAGCTGTTTGTTATATGAAGTCTCCATATGCGTGAGAGTGAGATCATGGTACGGATGGTACAGCTTCAGCTGCGGATGCCACTTGATCTTCAGGCCCAATGCCCTGAAACGCCCTGCCACGTCAGCGCCATTTGCGTGAAAGCCGCTCCCGAAGACAGAATGCTGCTCATAACCGTTTATCTGAAGCAGCCATCTTTTGCGCACCGTGAGACACCCGCCGAAGTTGGTGGGGCCGGTCAGCCTGCATACCGCACGCAGGCGGTTCAAATCGATGTCCTCTTGGTGGTCTTCTTTCATCTCGTTATAACGGTATATGTACATCGCGAGGTCTTCGCACTGCCGGTGCTCATCAGCAACGTTTCGGAGAAAGTCATGCTCAACCAGCACATCAGCATCGGGAATGACCAGCAGTTCGCCCCTGCTTTCGACAATGCCACGGTTGAAGCAGAACGATGAATGGTACTCGCCGGTCCTGTTCAGGGTAACGACCCTGAAATTCCCGTGATGCAGCTCTTTTTCTCTTAAAAACGGGGAAACCGCATTGTAGAATTCGACCCAGATCACTTCATATTCGGACGGTGACATATCCTGGCGGCAAATAGAATCCACCGTATGGTAACGCTCCCGGAATGATCCATCCACCATCACCACGCTGATGAAAGGTGCCTGTTCAGGCGCAGTGCCTGGTCCACTGCTCACCGCACCACGCTCCCGGACATCTCTGCGCTCAGAAAGCCCCGGTAATTTTCCAGATCCCTGAGCCCGTCCAGGACGTCGGAACAGAGGTCGGTCAGCAGCCTCTCCTCCTCGGATGCCAGCTTCCTGAGTTTTTGGCTTTCAGCACCGCGGAACGCGAAGATGGGGTTGTCCTCCAGTCCCCGGATCCCGGTGAACATCGGCCGGACCGGATTTCCGAACCGTCTTTTCAGGAAAATGCCGCGCACGGCAAAGGCCTCATTCTGCACAAAGAGTTCGTGGACAAAGCGGATATTATATCCGGGGACATAGAACAGCCTGAGATATTCCTGACGGTATTCGATCTTCAGGAACGCGCAGACAGCCCTGAGAAAATCCTCTTTTCTGTTCAGCATTTCGTTGTACGAGATTACAAACGCATCGCCCCCCCTGAGATCAGCAACAGCCTTCTTATTCATGAGGTACCAGTGGAGCGCCTCAGCGCCCCATGAAAAGTCCTCGAACATCCTGAGACGGTCACCTGATATGAGCCCAAGCCTCAGCGCCTCATCTTTCAGTGCCCGGATATCGGTTTCGTAATGAGGAGGGCCAAGAAGGGAAAATTTGACGTTCAGCAGCGAGTTTATCACGCCCACCGGGTCCCGGTAGATGAACATCAGACGGCAGCCCGGATAGAGCTCCTGCAGGATCGGGATGCGACCGGTCATCCTGATGAATTTCGTTACTGTGGTGATGCCGGGCAGATCCCCGAGCCCAGCAAAAAACTTCCGCTGTCTGCCAGTAAGGCGATAGGGCGTGCTGAGGAGAAGCGGAAGAGACTTGTGCACCGCGATCCCGCGGAGGTCCTTCTCCTTAAGCGTATAGTCCTTCCAGAGCAGAGGCTCATAGAACAGGCTCAGGCTGCCCAGCTGATCAGCCATCATGTAGCTGGTGATGACCTGAAATATCTTGGTCCCTGACCGGCCAACCCCGATGATCACATTCGTCTGCGCCAAATCTGCCCTCTTACCTGCCTGCGGATTTATCGAAAAGATATGCTGTCTGTCTGTCGGTGCCTGAAAGCCCGAAAAAAAACATACAGGTTATTATAATATACTTGCCGTACTTCCTTATAGCAGGCGGCCTGTTCATGGAGGCGTTCTCCCGCCCGGCCCTGCAGGACGGGCGTGACGCTATTGTAGCAGGGGCATTCAGTCCGCCCGATACCCCATGCGCACGAGGAGGTCTCCCATCTCGAGCTGAAAAAGCCGCTTCTGCTCCTCGGGCATCTCGGAACGATAGCGGCTGCATATGCCGGCGTTGAAATGAAGGTAATCAGCTTTCCCAGATGAGCCTGCCTTGTCCCTGCTGTATGCGGCAACCGTCGCGGCAATGTCTGCCGGCCCGGCACCAAAGCCAAGATACGTGGAGATCTTTTCCATCTCTTTCACGGGGTCTGACAGAAGGTCCTCATACCTGAGGAGATACGCGCCGCAATCGTTCCACTGCTGCCACCTGCGTACCCACGCCTTCACGGCTGCAAATGCATCCTCGAAGCGGCTGAGGCCGGCAAAGGTATGCGTCTCTCCTGACGCGGCAATCTTCCTCCCGTGATCCATGGCGGAAAGGAGAGCATCGCGGGGATCGCGGTAGATATAGATGACCTTCACCATGCCCGTCCTATGCAGGAGGCGGAGCATCCCTGTCGGGCCCGTATGGGTCTTTACCACGTACGGCCCTTCCCGCCGACCGTACCAGAGGAGCCTCAGTATCTTGTGCCCGGTGAGCGTCCCGACGTTGCAGTTGTAATGCCGCAGCAATCCGTCAAGATGATATTTCTCTTTCACCTTCCTAACGTCTTGCCCCCCGGAAAGGGAGCACAGGTCATTGAGCATGTTAAAGATATAGGCGCTACCGGCCTTCTGCATGCCAGCACTTATGATGATCATGCGTTCACCTCTTCAGGCATGTCCCTCTCGTCTTTTCTTCGGATATCAATGCCTTGCGGAAGCAAGTTTTCCTCCCGATAAGATACTATTCATTACATTCGTCAAGGTCGGCTTCAGGGGTGAATTCCTCAGAAAGGAAAGATACGATTTCAGTCCCTTCGATACCTGCCTGCTTCTTATATGTTCTCTGGCAATGCAGTATGCCCGCCGCGCAAAAAAGTTTCTCAGCCGCTCCTCTACCGCAGCCTTATCCGCAGCGCAGCGCTGATCAAGAAGCCAGCGGTTCTTCTGATAGACCTTCAGCATCTGTCCGAACAGCTGCTCCATGGGGACCCGGGAGACATTCCTGTCATGAATGCGGTATTCAGACAGACAAGCCGAACATGCAGCGACCCGGTAGCGGCTGGTCAACCGTATCTTGAAATCCCAGTCCTCATGCGTGACAAGTTCCTCGTCATAAAATCCGATCTCGTCCAGACATTCCCTCGCAACGAGCTCATTTCTAAACACATTGTTTCGTGGAAAATTCCGGCCGAACACATCTGTGAACACATCCCCGTGAGGAAGCGAACCCTCTAACCACTGTTTCGTCCTTCGCCCTTCATCATCTATATAGAAAAAGTTGGAATATGCCACTCTGGCGTCGGGGTTCTTCCTCAGGACCGCCATCTCGGTTTCGAGCTTTTCCGGCAGAAACCGGTCGTCACCGTCGAGATATGTCAGCCATTCACCCCGGACCTGTTTCTGGGCAAATGTTTTATTTTTTGAGATCCCGAGATTTTTGTCATGAAAATAAGGTCTGATGACCCCGGGGTAGCGCTCAGCATAGTACCGGATCAGCTTTTGAGAACCATCCGAAGAGCAGTCGTCAACAATAATAATCTCAAACGGTCTAAGGGTCTGGTTCAGGACGCTCTCTATCGCCTCTGAAAGGTATTCCTTTTGGTTATACGAAGTTATGAATACACTGATCTTCAGGATCACGCATCTTCCCTGGGGACAGCTATGAAATACGCAAAGAACCCGGTCGTATCCTCTACTGGATCCAGCAGCACGCCTTGGTCCGAAAAGGGATGACATCTGTACCCGGGATCACCAAGAAAACGGAACACGTCTGACAATTCCCCGTTCATGCCCTGCAGCATGACCTGTGATATCTCAAACTGGACGTGCCGGATCACTTCCTGGCAAGATATGATCGCAATATTTGAACTCCTGTCCCCTTTTGATCGTATCTGCATAGTAAGGATAAGATCCCTGCGTCAAATGCGGTTTCCCCCGTAAAGTCTGCTCTCTAATCCAAAGGCATTGCTTACATTCTCGATTTCCAAGGCCTCCTCCCGTGTCAACTCCTTTTCCCAGGAATAAATTCTGTCTGACAGATCAAGATGCTGCCTACCGTGTTTTGATGTAGGGCTCGCTTCCAATAACGGGCAGGTGTCTGCATATGTCTTGAGCGGGTTCAGTTTATGCAAAACATCTCTCAATATCTCTCGCCCGTTCCTGAGAAGGTCCTCATAAGAAAGGAAAATAAAATTTGCTCTATTGCCGCCATATTCCCTAACATACAATTCAGACATCGCCCAGTAGCAAGCTGCCCTCTGAATAATATTAGTGTTTTCATATTTTAATATAGTTTTTTCCCACTTGCCAAAAAAATCCTCTCTCCCATCGGCGCATTTCAGCAGCTGTTGACTCAAGGATAACTCGTTCAGTCCCCATTGCCACCAATTTTTTCTCTTCAGACTGGCAATAACAGCTCGCGGATCTCTATGAATGTGTATAACTGGAATTGCAAACGTATTCTGGATCGCCCCCAGACAGAATTGAATTCGCACATCTTTAACTATTACGCGCCGGCGAAAAGACTCCATTATGCCCCTGCGGGACTTCCTCACCCAAAATCCACCAATTGTGGATTTTAGGGCATAAAATAATATTCTCTGCAACAACTCATTGTTGTTAAAATCATCCCTAAAAAAGGGGAGATACGATGCCAGGAATTTAGTGTCAGAAGTTTTTAGGGCATAAACGTTTCCATTCTGACGAATGATAAGTCCACTGTTGAGAGACAGCGGCTCAAAGACCGTTTTTGCATCGAGAATATGCGCCAAAGATTGTTGCAGCCATGTGGTTCCGCTCCGCCAAAAACCGGAAATGAACAAGCCCTGCTCTAAATTCACAAAAGGTGCCATCGAGAGATCAATCATTCCCGATATGGTAGAAATTGCTTTCCTCCTCGACATGGACTTCATCGATACACCAGGACAGTGGTTGACCCGCAAGAAGCGCAATTTCCCCTGAGAGTGCCCGATACAGCAATCTTCACGGTCTGCCCGTTTCCTTCGTAACGCGAAACATGATCGCTTTATCGACGAGAAAAGCGAATTTCCGAACAGGTAATTTCTCGCTTCTTCTAATCCCGGCGTAATCAGTCACATTCATCCGCCGAGACAGAAATGCGTTATTACAGATCAATCGACTTCCGTGATCCATGTACTGCTCCATCCGTGTCCGTCAGACCCCTTGCAGGTGTAGTCACCATTAATCCCTGTACAGATTCCACAGCCCAGGAATGGGCGGCAAGAAACGGCCCGAATTTCGGTTTCTTTCTCCTTCCGGTGCCGAAGAAATCGCCATCCAAGACCTGGATTTCTGCTGCGGGAGATATCGAATCCAATACCTCCCGGTTCCTTCTTGCCGAAACGGTTATGCGGTATGTGCCGGGTATAAGCGGGAGCCTGGGGACAGTGCAGACGGCGTTCCCCTGCAGCGGCAACCCGGAGAATGAATCACCCGTGAGATCGCTTGCAAATAAAAGCAATTTTTCTCCCGTGAGGGACTCGACAGAAACTCTGAAAATAATGTTGTCCATATTGCAGTCGGCTCTTCTGGTGAACCGAATTACGAAACGGGCATCCTGTCCGGATACTGCTGCACTGCTCCTGCACCCCTTCGCATCTTCGATGGCAAAGCCGGCAATGCGGAGATCGCCGTTCCCCGCCCGGTCTGTCCGGTCGGCCAGCGGCACATTGATGTCACTGGACAGCAGTTGCGCGTACCGGTCGATGACCTGTTCAGTCGGCCCGTCTTCGACAATTCTTCCTCCTGCGAGTAAGATCGCCTTGGTGGTCAAAGAACTGACCATGGCGAGATTGTGGCTCACGAAAAGTACCGTCCGGCCCTGTCTCCCGATCTCATCCATCTTGCCGATGCACTTCTTCTGAAACTGCGCGTCTCCCACTGCCAAAACTTCGTCGACAATGAGGATTTCCGGTTCGAGATGGGCAGCGACGGCAAACGCGAGTCTTACGTACATTCCGGAAGAATACCTTTTTACCGGGGTATCCAAGAACTTTTCTATCTCCGAAAAAACGACGATCTCATCGAACTTCCGTTTTATCTCTGCCTTGCTCATGCCCAGGATCGCCCCGTTAAGAAAGATGTTCTCCCTCCCGGTCAGTTCCGCATGAAATCCCGTGCCCACCTCAAGCAGGCTAGACACCCTGCCGCGAAGCCTGATCCTCCCTGTCGTAGGTTCCGTGATCCTGCTCAAAATCTTGAGGAGCGTAGACTTGCCGGCGCCGTTTCTCCCGATGATGCCGACCCGCTCCCCCTGCTCTACCGTGAACGATACGTCCTGAAGCGCCCAGAATTCCTCGATGTCAGAACCTTTCGCCCTCTCTCCGGTAAAAACCCTGCCGACAGCACGTACATATCTCCGTGCCATGCCGGAAATCGCGTCCCTGAACGTGGCATATCCCCTTACAGCCTGGTGCCCGATGAGATATTTCTTGCCGAGATTTTCCACGCGGATTACTGTGCTCACACCCTCACCTCAGATAACATCGGCAAACGTTCTCTCGGTCCTGCGGAAGAAAAAGAATCCTGACACAAGAATGGCCAGCGAAAGAGAAGCGGAAACAACAACCCCTGACATAAGGAAACGCGCATCGCCACCGAGCAGGGCCCATCTGAATCCCTCGATAACCCCGACCATGGGATTGAGCGAATATGCGAACCGCCACTGCTCAGGCACCACGTTGCTGCTGAACCCGACCGGGGAGATATAGAGACCGAACTGAACCAGAAAGGGGATAACGTACTTAAAATCGCGATATTTCACATTCAGGGCCGACAGCCACAAGCCAAATCCCAGGGAAGTCATAAGAGTGAGGCAGAGAAAGACCGGAACCGTAATGATCCTCCAGCCGGGAACAAATTTATACCACCCCATCAATACCACGAGGATCGCCGAAGAGATGGCGAAATCGACAAGACTGGTGATGACCGAACTGGCAGGAATGACAAGCCTCGGGAAGTAAACCTTGGTAATAAGGTTCGTATTCGTAACAAGAGAATTGCTGCTTTCGCTCAGGGAATTTGCGAACAGCTGCCATGGAAGCATAGCCGCATATACCATGATCGGATAGGGAACGTTGCCCGATGGGAGTTTTGCGATCTTGCCGAAGACAATCGTAAAAACGATCATGGTAATCAGAGGTCTCATGAGACTCCATGCGATCCCGATGACAGTCTGCTTGTACCTGACCAGGATGTCGCGCCATGCAAGGAAAGCAAAAAGCTCCCGGTACCGCCACAGCTCAGCCCAATACTGACCGAAACCAACGCCCTTTTCTATGATTATTTCCTGTTCCGGGGATCTGTTCATATATCATATGTACAAGAGTTAATAATACCATAAAACGACCGCCTTGAGGAAAGGCGCAGGACACGCCGGGGGCACGGGCCGTGAGCCTTGTCTTGCCTATGGCAAGGTAGTAATGAGGCTCTCTTGCATAAGTTCTCGCGTTTCATTGATACCTCATTCAAGTAACCGTGATTTCTGCTTAAGAAAGGGGAGGAGCATCCCTGTCACCTCGTATATTGGCGCTCACGGCTTCCTGATGAGCACGTTCACTTATAGATATAGCGAGCAATCTCTTAATGATGTTAAAATATCACCTGCTAAAATGCTAAAAGTTATTATTTACCCTTTTATATTTGCTGCGCTTTTTTCAGTTTTCCCCGGCATGTTGAAGCTGCCAATATCCCTCGGGGGCTCACCTGGCATGAAGTCAACCCGGCAGGCATATCCCTTACCACATGGAGAAAGCGGTATAGGCATCGTCATCCGCAACTGGCATTGGGAGGTCTATCCCAGCTGGGGCACCGTCAGGGGCACGCTCCCGCACGTGATGTCCTATGCACCGGCAGCAAGTCTGAAAGAGGCCCCGTGCCGATGAGAGTGCTTCATGTTGCGGAATCCTTCGGGGCAGGAGTCTTCGACTCTATCCTTGAACTCGTTCACGGAACCCCCGAATACGATCATGCAATAATACACGGTCTTCGTGATGAGACACCGGATTCTTTTGAATACCTTTTCCCTGCCGGGACGGAGTTCCATTTCTGGAAGCATGCGGGAAGGGAAGTCGGGCCCGTGCAGGAGTTCCTTGCCCTTGTTGAACTGGTAAAGCTGCTACGGAGAATAAAACCATGTAATGTAGTACATCTTCACTCCTCAAAAGCAGGGTTTCACGGCAGGCTTGCCTGCAGGCTTCTCGGCTTACAAGACAAAGCACTCTATACTCCGCATGGGGCACCGTTCCTGAGAACTGATATCTCAAGGCTGAAGGCAAAATATTACACGTTCCTTGAAAATATCGCATCGCGATTTGGCGGCCAGATAATCTGCGACGGCTCTTCAGAGGCAGCATCATTCAGAAAGCTGGGCATAGCTGCAGGGCATATCAAAAACGGCATCTCATGCGATAAGATCCTTCATTCTTCACCACCCGGCGATATAACCGTCGTTGGAACATCAGGAAGGATCACGCATCAAAAAAATCCCTTCCTGTTCAACGAAATTGCAAAGGCGTTCGCACCAGACCCTTCCATACAATTCCTCTGGTTCGGTGATGGGGAGCTGCGTCATATACTCTCATCTTCGAATATTCAGATATCCGGATGGCTGCCCAAAGATGAACTGATTCAAAGGCTCCGGCATATAGACATATATCTGTCAACATCCCTGTGGGAAGGCCTCCCCCTGTCCGTGCTCCTGGCAATGTGCGCTGGCAAACCCGTTATACTTTCTGATTGCGTCGGTAACAGGGAACTGGTTGAAAACGGCAGGAGCGGCTTCAAGTTTACGGGGAAAGAAGAAGCGCTCGCCTGCATAGAAACATTAAGAACGGACAGACATTTGGCGCGGGAAATGGGAAAATTCTCGCACAAACTGCTTCTGGACAACTTTCATTTGGACACCATGATATGTCAATATAAAAATGTTTACGCGGCAGTCGAAGCAGCGGGTTCGAGGAGTCGATCCAGATGAATTGTGTGATCTTGGGTGGGGGTGGCTTTTTAGGCTATCATCTTTGCCAGGCCCTGCTGACAGCTGGTCACCACGTGAGGATCTTCGATCGCCCAAACCTGGAGCGTTTCTCCCTCCCTGATGAGGCAGGCAGTCTGGAATGGACTGAGGGAGATTTTATGAATCAGGAAGATCTTGCACCGGCCATTTCCGGATGCGATATTATCTTTCACCTTGTCGGTACCACGCTACCGAAATCATCCAATGACAATCCGGTCTATGACATGGAGACCAATGTCATTGGCACCCTGCGGCTGCTTGACCTGGTAAAAGGGAAGAACAAAAGAATAATGTTTGTCTCATCCGGAGGCACGGTTTACGGCATTCCCAAGGAAGTGCCCATTAAAGAGTCGCATGCGACGAATCCCATCTGTTCATACGGGATCGCCAAAGTGACCATTGAAAAATATCTGCATTTATATCACCATCTGTACAACCTTGATTACTGTGTTTTTCGTCTTGCAAATCCTTTCGGAGAGCGGCAGAAGGTGACAGCTGCTCAGGGCGTGATAGCGGTTTTCCTCCACAAGGCACTTCACAACCAGCCTATTGAAATCTGGGGTGACGGAACGGTGATCCGCGATTACCTTTATGTTAAGGATGCGATAGCACCTCTGGCAAGGGCGATAACATACCAAGGAAACTGCAGAATTTTCAATGTCGGGAGTGGAGAAGGCAAGAGTCTGAATGAAGTACTGGACGCCATAGGAGCATTGCTGGGCAAAGAGGTGCGATGCATCTATACACCTTCAAGGGCCTTTGATGTGCCATCCAATGTTCTGGACATCTCGCAGGCATCGCGATATCTCGACTGGTATCCCCGGACCACCTTTCAGGACGGGTTATCAAGAACGCTTGCATGGATTGTTGAACAGGGAATAAGTTAAGATATGAGTTAAGTCCTTATCGTGCAACATATTAAAAGATTTTTGGGTTCTTCTCATTGCGGACATTCGCGCGATGTGTTAACAATATTTTTTAGGAAGCTTACAAGGGGGATTATTCTGGGCACACACCTCTATTCCGGATGGGCAATCACTGATCCTGAGCATCTCCGGTGCGAATATCGCGCGGATAAGCAAGGTTTTTATTGCTTATGAATCATTTAGATGAGTTATTGTTATTTTTATCAATAATTAGTTCTCTTAAATTTTATTGTTTTTCTACTGAGATATAAACATATAAGCACATGCTCAAGTAATAGCATGATCGGCGGTAGCTCGTTTTTTTTCTGCTTTTTACGGCTGCAACAAAATCATCGCTATGCATAAAGGGCAACGAAATTACGAATGACCTCTTTGCATATATTTAGGAAGAGTCTAAATTACCATATATGAATCGAGAGAAAAAATTCACATTCGAATAACAGCTCTTAGGCTTGCTGGACTGGGGCATATTGGCTTATCTCTTAACATGGATTTATAGGATTGTCAGGGGGCCTCTACGGACTATAGCGTTCCTTCAGAAAGCCATCACGGACCGGTCTGGCATCATTCGACGATTACCTGTAGCTTCGTGGAAAACGTAACGGGCATAGAAGCGCGGTCATATGGCCGACTGAGCTTTCAGGATCAGGGTAATCAACGCTCTGCCGTGCAGTCGAGGAACTATTGCATCAGCGGAGATATCGCACCTACTTTTTCGACGGGGACAATGTACGCCACGGTTTGTGTTCCGACCCGGGGTTTTCGGAAAAGGACCGGAACGAGAACATCCGCCGCTTTGGCGAGATGGTCAAGCCGTTCCTGGATGCCGGCAACATCATTCTTTCGACAGTCATATCACCTTACCGGGAGCAGCGTCGATAGGCGCGCAGACATGCGGGTGATGGCAATTTCATTGAGGTCTATTGCCGATGCGCGCATGAGGTGTGTGAATAGTGGGATGCCTTCAGACCGGACGGCATGCCGCTAAAGCTTATGGATACTTCGAAGATAAATTCTCTCGGATGGAAATTCAGGATCAAACTTGAAGAGGGTGTGAAGAGCGAGTATCACATGGTGTGTACGGAGTGCTGTAATGCAAAAAGGCACTGCATATTCATATAGTTTGCAATTTAATTAAACGGAGAGAATCAATGAACGAAATTATATCCACAAAGAACAGTACATTTTCCTTCGCGGGCAAAAGAACATGGATAACTGGCCATCGAGGAATGCTCGGGTCTGCTCTGGTTCGCAGCCTTAGCAAGGAGGGAGCTAATTTATTGCTCGCCTCACGCCAGGAACTTGATTTAAGCAACCAAAGTGCCGTTCACGATTGGGTTGACCAAAATCGGCCGGAGTTGATCTTTCATGTTGGTGCAAAGGTCGGCGGCATACATGCAAACGCTACGTATCCTGCTGATTTTCTGTACGGAAATTTGATGATTCAGACAAATGTCATTGACGCGGCGCATCATTACGGTGTTAAAAAACTGGTTTTCGTGGCGTCGAATTGTATCTATCCAGCAATAGCGGCCCAGCCCATCTCCGAGGACTCAATCATGACAGGACCGCTGGAAAATAACATCCGCTCATATGCGATCAGCAAGATCGCGGGGATAGAGCTGTGTCGCGCATATCGTAAACAATATGGATGTAATTTTATTTCAGTCATACCTCCCAATTTATATGGTCCCGGCGATAATTATCATCTTCAGCACAGCCATGTCGTCGCCGGCATCCTTCGTCGTGCACACGAGGCGAAGCAGGCCGGCAAACGGGAATTTGTCGTTTGGGGCGATGGGACACCACGACGTGAGATACTGTATGTGGACGATGTGGCAGAAGCCATGAAGTGCCTCATGGCAGCCCCTATGACGCACGATATGTTTAACGTGGGATGCGGTTATGACTTTTCCATTGCAGAATTGGCCAACCTAATCGCTGAGGTGGTTGGTTTTGAGGGGAGTGTCGTCTACGATACGTCCAAGCCAAATGGGACAATGGGAAAGCTGCTCGACAATTCTCGCATTCAGGCAATCGGCTGGCGCCCCAAGGTCGATGAAAAGACCGGCTTGCAGAACGCCTATAAGGACTTTCTGTCGTTGCTAGAAACACCAAATCGTAGCAGCCGTCTCTGATGCCAATACTCGTGGAACCCGAGCCTGTCGCTTCTTTCGTCTCAGCTTTACGAAATAGGTGCACCAAGCCTTGGAACTGCGCTCGTTAGCGGCGGTGTTAAGATTTCTTGAATAGTAACTGAATGGATATCATTACGTGATGAATCAGGAATTTGTTGTGCCTGTCGGACTTTTGGGTCGCTTTGCTGTGGTCAAACTGTGGCCGGATATCAAGACAGCAGAGGATGAGTGCATCGCTCGACTGAAAATTGCGGCCGCCGCACTTGGCATGGAGTGCGTCGAGATTCATGCGGATGGACGACTTTTGGAAGCCCCTGACAGATTCATAGCGAAAAAGGATGTGGATTTCGTCCTCCATCTCCATTACGACACGCCAAAACTTTATGATGTTTTTTCTTTTGTAGCCCTGTGGAACCCCATACAGTTCTATCACGAATGGGGTTATTCACGCACCTCGCGCAACCTGCTAACGCATGACGATTTTATCAGTTGCAGTTCGCCGGCGGCCGACGATCACATCGGTCGCATGGTGCGAAGGTCTGCGACCCATCTGCCTCCTTTCTTCAACCTGTATCACTCCATCGCGGATATTGTTCATTCTCCCTCGCTGGGTGATCACAAGCTCTTTTATGCCGGGATCAATTGGGAGGCCATCAGTGGCGGGAAGTCCCGGCATCAGGAGGTGCTGAATCGCTTAGATCGAACCGGGTTACTCCGGATCTATGGCCCAAAATTATTCCAGGGCGTCGAGGTCTGGCGAGGATATGAAAGCTACGTCCGCGAGCTTCCCTTTGACGGAGTTTCGATGATCGACGAAATCGCCCAGTCGGGTATCGCGCTGGTTTTATCATCCCCTGCGCATAAACAGTCCGAACTGATGTCAAGCCGTTTGTTCGAAAGCATTGCTGCCGGGGCGCTTGTCGTTTGCGATGAAAACAACTTCGCCAAGAAGTTTTTTGGTGACTCTCTGCTCTATATAGATACCCGATGCTCCATCGACAGAATTTACGAAGACATTCGAAAGCATCTTGCCTGGGCAGAAAATAATGTTGATGAGGCCCTCGGTATGGTGGCAAAAGCACAGGACATATTCAGGCAGAAGTTCACGTTAAAGAAAAACCTGATCGACCTGTACCGAGGATTCTCAGATCGCAAGAGAAAACTACTCGAGCTCCAGAGACCTGAAGGCACCGCACGTATCAGTGTTTGTTTAAATCTGCTCCTGCCGGAATATTCAAATGACATTCTGAATACGCATATCGCCAGCGTGGTTGCCCAGGAGTATGATGATTTTTCACCTGTCCTGGTTATTGACACAGCTGCGGCCAGAGAAAACCGTTCCCGTATCGAAGCGGCTCTTGCGAATTCTCCGGTGCCGATCGATCTCCTGGAGGTAGATTTCTTTAGTCATGGTCCTATTCGGGAGATTAAG
>DKBO01000167.1 GCA_002448975.1 Nitrospiraceae bacterium UBA6898 | reverse complement strand
ACATGCATCGATATCCTGCGGAGTACCTTCAGCTTGCCGTAACCGGCGTCGAGGTTCTTTATCCGTAACATACTACAGACCAGCGAGTGCAAGGGGGTTCGAGGGTTCGAGGATTCGCGGATTCGAGTGAAAGAACAACACGCCAACCCTTTGGCCCCTTGACCCCTTGACCCCTTGATCCCTGTCTTCTTATCATTCTTCTTCCCCCAGATAGACCCTGATCACTTCCGTATTCTTCTGAATGGCGAGCGGGACATCGTCGGCTATCTTCTGACCGTAGCTCAGGACGATCACCTCGTCTGAGATGTTCATGACCAGCGACATGTCGTGCTCAACGATGAGCACGGTAATGCCCAGATCCTTCACCTTGGTGATGAGGTTTGCCATTTCCGCAGTCTCTTTCATATTGAGACCGGCAGCAGGTTCGTCCAGAAGCAGGAGTTTCGGTTCGCAGGCAAGGGCACGACCCAGCTCGATAATCCGCTGCTGTCCAT
This sequence comes from Nitrospiraceae bacterium UBA6898, assembly GCA_002448975.1. Classification (GTDB taxonomy): domain Bacteria; phylum Nitrospirota; class Thermodesulfovibrionia; order Thermodesulfovibrionales; family UBA6898; genus UBA6898. The sequence continues at coordinate 22,138 of DKBO01000167.1, read as the reverse complement.
AGGCAAGGCTGGTGGATTCACTGTCAGCCAGTCCGCTGATCCCGAGGAAATCCAGGATCTCACGGGACCGGCTCCGGATTCGGCTCTCTTCCTTCCACGTCCAGGGCAGGCTGAACATGCCGGCAATAAAACCTGCCCTGCTGTGCGTGTGCCTGCCGATCATGATGTTCTCGATGGCGGTCATGTTAGGAAAAAGCCGGATATGCTGGAACGTGCGTGACATTCCTTTTTCCGCTATCTGGAACGGTTTCATCCTCTCGATCTGCATGTCTCCAAAAAAAATGGTTCCGGAGTCAGGGCTCAGTACACCCGATATAAGATTGAAGAGGGTTGTTTTACCTGCCCCGTTGGGTCCTATGAGGGCTTTTATCGAACCTGTCGTGACGGTGAAGCTGACATCCTTGACCGCCTGAAGACCGCCGAAGCTTTTGTTTAGGTCCCTGACGGCGAGGATGACCATTATACCTTTTCCTCCAGGTCTTTTCCGCCGCCTAAGATACCCCGGATATCGCTGAACAGATCCCTGCGGAGCAGACCCTCGGGGGTGAAGAGCATGATGATAATAAGGATTGCCCCGAACACAGCATCGTCATAGGAGCCGAAATAACCCCTCAGGGAAAGGAAGTTCAGGACAAAGCCCATGACCAGCGCGCCCCAGAGGTTTGCCATGCCGCCGATCGCAACGATAGCAACATAACGCACTGACTTCATGATGGAGGCCTCTGAGGGTCCTATGCCACCGTTATAGTGGGTAAGAAAGACGCCGCCGATCGCCGCAAAAACTGCACTGATCACGAACATGTTCAGCTTGTACCTGCCCGTATTGACCCCCATGGCATTTGCAGCGTCCTCGGCGCCGTGTATCGATCGCAGCGCCCTGCCGACGCGGGAATGGACGAGGTTTGAGAGCAGGACAACGCCGAGTATGACGAGTCCCCAGGCGATATAGTAGTTCATGATGCGCATGGAAAGTTTTCCGCTGACCGCAATCCCCGGGAGGAGAGCAAATTCCGGCACCTCGGAAATGCCGTCAGCAGCTCCGAATTGTTCTGTGCCGAGAACAACCTTGTAGACGATCGTGCCGAAGCCGAGCGTTGCCATGGCGAGGTAATGCCCTTTGAGTTTCAGTACCGGTCCTCCGATGGCATAGGCAACGATGATGGCAAGCAATATGGCGATCAGGCATGCTGCCCATGGGTGCAGGTGAAGCACCTGGCCGCCATACAGGTCCTCGGTGCTGACCAGCATTCCTGTGCGGGAGAGAAATGCTATGAACGCCTTGTCGCTGACAGGGGTAAGATCATATGTTGTCAGAAATGCCGACGTATACCCGCCGATCGCAAAGAAGCCGGCATGACCGAGGGATATCTGTCCTGCATAGCCGATGAGAAGGCAGAGCCCGATAATGACCAGCGAATAATACCCGGACATGGTGAGCTGGGTGAGATAGTGCTGCGTATCAGATAGCATGGTCGCAAGCTGCACCGCGGCCACGGCTGCTATCAGAAGGAAGACCTGAAGATGCCTGTTCCGGGCCATCAGAACTCCTTGAGCTGGGCGGCCTCTTTGCTGCCGAACAGACCGCTCGGCCGCACAAAGAGGATCAGCAGAAGTATGGATATGGAGATGACATCCTTGAATGCTGTCGGCATGACCCATATGCTGAGTGACTCAAGGATACCCAGGAGCAGTCCTGCAGCAACCGCTGCCATGCTGTTGCCGAGCCCGCCAATGATCGCCACGGTGAACCCCTTGATGGCGAGCGCAGTCCCGCCGTCGTACTGGACATAGGTTATGGGGGAGACGACACAGCCGGCAAGCGCACCGATGCCCGCGCTCAGCACAAAGGAAAGCGTCACCATGTTCTTTGCGTTTATCCCGCAGAGCCGGGCGGCATCGCGGTTGGCGGAGCAGGCGCGCATCTGTCTGCCGGGCAGGGTATGGGTGAAGAACAGATTGAGGCAGATGACCATGACCGCCGAGACCCCGGTGACCCAGAGGACCTGCGGAGAGATATGGACATCGCCGACGGATATTGCCGAAACAGCCGTTCCGGTAAAATAGGGCAGGGCCTTGACCCCTGCTCCCCAGACATGCAGGGCTATTTCCCTCACCAGGATGGAGATGCCGATGGTGATGATGATCATGCGGAGCACGGACGGGCTGGTCAGCCACCGGATGAACGTGATCTCGATAAGTGCCCCGATGACCATGGTTATCATGACCGCGGACAGGATGGCAACAGGGAGCGGGAGGAACGCGTGCAGGGTGACTGCAGTCATTCCGCCGAGCATGACGAATTCGCCCTGCGCAAAATTGATGATGCCGGTCGTATTGTAAATGATATTGAACCCGATGGCCACGATGGCATAGATCGTGCCGTAGGTGACTCCTGCCACAAGGTATTGGAAGAAAAGTTCAATATTCATATGTTCTCAGACAAAATTCGGGAGCATTCAGGCTTCTCCTGAATACTCCCGAACACAACTGCAGCTGATAAAACAATGCCTGTTACTTTTTCTTTGCTTTCGGTTCAGGCAACACCGCGAACTTGCCGTTCTTGACCGTGAGCATCTCGAACGAGTCTATGGACAGTCCGTTGTGGTCCTGGGGCGAGAAATTGAAGATGCCTGCCGTGCCGACCACGCCTTTGAGGCTTTCTATGGCGTTGCGTACAGCTTCCTTGTCCGTGCTGCCCGCCTTCTCGATAGCCTTCGTGAGAATCAGCAATGCATCATAGGCATGGCCGCCGAAGGTGCTGACTTCTTCCCCACGGTTTTTTTGTTCATACTCCTTCTTGTATTTCTCCAGGACAGCCTTCTGGGGATTGCTATTCGGAAGCGTGTCGGCGACCAGGAGCCTGCCTGCAGGGAATATGACGCCTTCAGCGGCCGGTAATGCAGCCTCGACGTATTTGATGTTGCCGAATCCGTGACTCTGGAATATCTGGCCATTGAAGCCGATCTGCCGGGCGTTCTTGATCACAATGGACTGGGCCGGTTCGATGGACCAGTTGATGAGCGCCTGTACATTCGCAGCCTTGAGCTTGGTCACCTCTGCCGTAAGGTCGCTTGCAGCCTTGTCATAGACCTCATTGACGAGGATCGTGATGCCGTGCTCGGGGGCGAGTTTCTCGATCTGCTCCTTTCCTGCCTTGCCGAATCCCGTGTTGCTGCTCAGTACGCCAATCTTCGAAATGCCCATCTTTTTCATCTCCTCGAAGATCTTGATGACGGCATAGCTGTCCTTCTGCGGGGTCTTGAAGACATATTTTGCCACCGGGTTGACGATCACCTCGGCAGCAGCGCAGGACAGAAGGATCGTCTTGCCTTCTTCGGCAACGCCCTTGATCTTCATGGTTTCGCCGCTCGTGGACGGGCCGATGATTGCGAGCACCTTGTCCTCCTCAATCAGTTGCTTTGCGAAGGAGAGGGCCTTTTCCGGGCTTGCACCGGAGTCCTTGATGATAAGTTCTAACGTATGGCCGTTGATGCCGCCTTTCTTGTTGATATCATCGACCATCATCACAAGCGTCTTCTCCTCGGGTGCACCAAGGAATGCAGCCGGACCGGTGACCGCAAGAATGGCACCGACCTTGATGGTCTCCTTCGCAAGGACCGGTGATACGGCCATGAGTGTCATGGCCAACAGCAGTACTGCCAACTTTGCTACTTTCATACCAATTCCCTCCTTCTTTTAGGATAATAGTGTACATAAGATCAGAGCGCGCAGATGTCTTCGCCTCTCATGATCCTGATGCCCGATTTCCGCAGAACATCGATCGCCTTCTCGAGTTCGTCGAAACGAAAGATGATGATCGCATTGCCGGCTGACTTCTGGACAAAGGCGTACATATACTCAACGTTGATATTATGGTCCTTCATGACGTTCAGTATTTCTGCCAGACCGCCGGGTTTATCAGCCACCTCGACGCCGATCACCGCGGTCTTGCCGACGGTGAAGCCGTTGTCCTTCAGGACCTGCTTTGCCTTTTCCGTGTCATTGACAATGAGCCGCAGGATGCCGAAGTCCGTCGTGTCCGCGAGGGAAAGCGCACGGATATTGATCTCTGCCTTTGCCAGTACGCCGGCAACCTCTGCAAGCCTTCCCGACTTGTTCTCAAGGAATATGGATATCTGCTCTACTTTCATGAAAACCTCCTGCATCGCTAGCAATTTAAACGGCCAGGTGAAGGTGCAGGTAAGGAAAAAACCCCTGATTTAATTGACAACCCTGCTTTCTACCTTTACCTTTGCCTATGCCTCTGTTTACAATTTTCTGTTGTCAATAACCCTTTTCGCCTTGCCTTCAGACCGCTGTATGGTCTTGGGCTCTACGAGCTTTACCTTGCAGGATACCCCGAGAAGATCCTTGATCTCCCGCTCGATCTTCTTGCCGAGTTTCTCAAGGACCTTGATCTCATCAGAGAAAATGCTCTCACTGACCTCGACCTGTACTTCCATGACATCCAGCGATGCCTGCCGGTCCACAATGATCTGGTAATGCGGCTCGACCCCCTCGATGCTCATAAGCACATGCTCGATCTGCGATGGAAACACATTCACGCCCCTGATGATGAGCATATCGTCGGTCCTGCCGGTGATTCGCTGCATCCGGTAGAAGGTGCGGCCGCAGGAGCAGGGCTCGGTGATGAGGCGCGAGATGTCCTTGGTCCGGTAACGGATCACGGGGAACGCCTCCTTGGTCAGGGTGGTAAATACCAGCTCACCCCGCTCCCCGTGGGGGACAGGTACTCCGGTCTCGGGATCGATGATCTCGGGGATGAAAAAGTCCTCGAACACGTGCAGGCCGTGCTTTTCTTCGATGCATTCGGAAGCAACACCAGGACCCATGACCTCGCTCAGACCGAAGATATCGATTGCCATGATATTCAGGCGCGCTTCGATCTCCTGCCGCATGTTTTCCGACCACGGCTCTGCGCCGAAAAGGCCGACGCGAAGCTTCAGGGTCTTCGGGTCGACCTGCATCTCTTTCATGACATCTGCGAGATTCAGCGCATACGAAGGCGTACACAGAAGAACAGTCGAGCCGAAGTCCTGCATGATCATGATCTGGCGTTTTGAATTGCCGCCCGATATGGGTATGACCGCGGCGCCGAGCTTTTCCGCCCCGTAGTGCGCGCCCAGGCCTCCGGTGAAAAGACCATAGCCGTATGCGTTGTGCACCACATCGCCCTTATGGGCGCCGCCGGCAGAAAGCGTCCTTGCCATGAGCTCTGCCCATGATTCGATGTCATTTTTCGTATATCCGACGACTGTGGGCTTTCCGGTCGTGCCGGACGAAGCATGGATCCGTACGACCGTATCAAAGGGTACAGCGAACAGTCCGAAGGGATAGTTCAGCCGAAGGTCCTCTTTTGTGGTAAAGGGCAGTTTCACCAGATCAGCGAGACTTTTGATATCTGCCGGTTTCACGCCGGCCTCATCCATCTTCTTGTGGAAATAGGGTACTGCGGTATAGACCCGCTCAACAAGGTTCTTCAGCCGCTTGAGCTGAAGGGCTTCAAGTGCCTCACGAGGCAGTGTTTCGAATTCTCCGTTCCAGATCATGACTCTCTCCTTTTACCGCTGCGCAAACAAGTCCCTATGGTGCGTCGTTCCGTAATGCGATACTGCGGGGTAGCGGAATGTACGCGTCATTCCGAATTCCGTGACCGCGTACTTCCTTCGCTTTTCACCAGCCCGTTCCATTTCGGTCTATTTCCGGGCCTGTTCTGAGCTCATCAGTATGCCCTGCAGGGCCTCTTTCCCTTTCAGGAACGCTGCAATGTTCTTCTCCCGGACCTTCTCGGGTATCCGCTCGCTGATCACCTCAAGGAATATCTTTTCGTCAAAAGACAGCAGTGCGGAAAGGGCGCCGACCAGCACCATATTCACGGCCCTCGTCTCTCCCACATCCTTGGCGGCAACAAAGGCGTCCAGGGGAAAGACGGTAATACCCCGCTGCCTCAGCTGATCGACCACATCAGCAGGATACTTATCCACGCCGGTCGCAACCGGAGCCGGAAGGATCTTCTGTGTATTGACGATTACGCGGGTATTCCGGTTCATGTACGGGAGATACCGCAGGGCCTCGAGCAGTTCGAAGGAAACGACAATATCAGCTCCCCCGGGCGCTATCAGCGGCGAGTAGACCTTTTCTCCGAAGCGCAGGTGAGCAACCACGGAACCGCCGCGCTGTGCCATGCCGTGGACTTCGCTCTGCTTGATATCTAAACCTACCTTCATGCAGACGGATGAGATTACCTCGCTCGCGAGGAGAATTCCCTGTCCTCCTACACCGCAGAGAAAAAGGTTTGTCGTCTTAGCCATTTTCCTCTCCCGCAATGACGATAGCCTTGAATTTGCAGAGCGGAACGCACTGGCCGCAACCGATGCACATGACCGGGTTGATAGAGGAATGGCCCTTTTGGGTCTTCTTATAGCCCATCTGCTCAGCTTCTTCCGGCGTGAGCGGTACCCATTCTATGGCAGGGCAACCGATTTTCAGGCATGATCTGCACCCGGTGCAGGTCTTTTCCTGTACCGTGTAAAGATTCTTGTCTTTTTTCTTTCTTATCTCGGGCAGCAGTGCACAGGGAGCCTTGGTGATAATGACCGAAGGCTCCGGCCGTTCGATCTCCTGCCGGAGGATCTTTTCGGCGCTCTCATGCTGGTGAGGGTCTATGGTAATCACGTGTTGAACGCCGATGGCCCTGCAGAGCGCTTCAATGTCGACGGCGGCTCCTTCTTCGCCGCACAGCGTCACGCCGGTCGACGGGTTCGGCTGGTGGCCGGTCATTCCGGTTGTCCTGTTGTCAAGGATGATGACCGTTGAGAAGCCGCGGTTGTACACAACATTTATCAGCCCCGTGATGCCCGAGTGCATGAAGGTAGAGTCGCCGATCACGGCAACGATCTTGCCGAGGGCATCCCTGCCCAGAGCCTTTTCCATGCCGAAGGCCGTACCGATGCTCGCTCCCATGCATACGCAGGAATCCATGGACGAAAGGGGTTTGAGCGCTGCGAGCGTATAGCAGCCGATATCGCCGGCAACAAAGACCTTGAGTTTCGCTATCGCGTGGAATATGCCCCTGTGCGGACATCCGGCGCAGAGGTTCGGGGGCCGCGGGGGTATGAGGACAGGCGCGAACAGGTCTGCGGCTGCCTCGCCGGTGATCGACCTCCGCACGATATGCGTATTGAGCTCTCCCATGGCCGGGATCAGGTCCTTGCCGTGGCACGCAATCCCGAGCGCCCTGACATGGGCTTCGATAAAAGGGTCAAGCTCCTCGACGATGAAGAGGTCGTTTACCTTTGATGCAAAGTCTTTTATCATCCTGTCAGGGAAGGGATATGCCATGCCGAGTTTGAGCACGGAAGCTTCGGGAAAGGCTTCTTTTACGTAAAGGTAGGAGACACCCGATGTGACGAACCCTTTCTGTTTGTCTCTCCATTCGACCCGGTTTTCCGGGAAGGTCTCGGCGAATTCCCGCAGACGAACCATGCGCTTTTCGAGCTCGACCCTGCGCTTGCGCGCATGGGCAGGGAGCATGACGAACTTTTCGGGCATCTTTTCGATGCCGAGCGTTGCAGAAGAGTTTTCTGTTATACCAATGCGAACCATGCCTTTCACGTGTGCTACTCTGGTGGTGGTCCTCACGAGCACGGGAGTATCGAACTCTTCGCTGATCCTGAAGGCAATCTTGAGGAATTCTTTTGCTTCTGAGGCGTCGGATGGCTCAAGCACGGGAACCTTTGCCGCATAGGCATAGTTGCGGTTGTCCTGCTCATTCTGGGAACTGTGCATTTCAGGATCGTCGGCAGTCACAATCACCAGGCCGCCCTTGACGCCGGTGTAGGCAGCAGTGAAGAGCGGGTCTGCAGCAACGTTCAGCCCTACATGCTTCATGGTTGCCAAAGCGCGCGCACCGGCAAAGGAGGCTCCCAGCGCTACTTCGAGTGCTACCTTTTCGTTCGGCGCCCATTCGGCGTAAACGCCCTCATAGGTACAGAGATTTTCGAGGATCTCTGTAGAGGGTGTTCCGGGATATGCTGACGCGACCTTCACCCCTGCCTCAAAAGCTCCGCGGGCAATCGCCTCGTTTCCTGAAAGCAGTACGTTGTCTCCGATGTTATGCTTATTTTTCATGAGGTTACCGTAAAATAAAGAGTTGTAGGTTATCATACCGGGCAGTAATTTTCAATCGGTACTGCAGGCCAGGCAACGGTCCGCAGTCAGTGTGATACAATTATGACGGATGCCTGACATCAATCCGTCCTCTGGAGGTCCTGTCATGGAGTGGTGGTCAAAGACAGCATATCCCGTAATGATCTGCCTGTTCCTTTGTTTAGGTATGCTCGCAGGCTGCGTTGTCCATTCTGTTCATCCGTTTTACACAGCAGATACCGTCGTTGAAATGCCCGAGCTTTACGGCCAGTGGAAGCTTGAGCAGAGCATTTTCAAGGAAGGCACGGAAAACCCCTGGACCTTCTCGGAAGGTGTGATCATGATCCCTCAGGACGGGGGGTGTATTACCCGGCTGTCTGCCAGGTTTTTCAAGGTAAAGGACATGACCTTTGCCGACACAACAGCGGATGAGCCACAGCAGGACATAAGCCTCTGGTGGATGTTTCATATAACTCCCCTGCATACGGTTTCCCGTGTCATTGCTGAAGATAAGACGCTCAGGATCATCCCGCTGAACGTGTCATGGCTGGACGATGCTGTCAAGAATAAGAGCGTCGTACTGCAGTCAGTCTGGCGTGAGGAAATGAAGGAGAACCTCTTTATCGCCTCATCAGCGGAGTGGGTAGATTTTCTGAAGAAGTATGGCAGCGACCCACAGGTATTCCCGGACAAAAATGCCTTTGTTTTTGTGCGGTTCTAACAGAATGAATGAATCACTTATGCTGCCGCAGGTTGCCCTGATCAAACAGCAGCAAGCAGCTTCAGTGCATTTTCCCGCAGGATGAGGCTTTCCCGTTCTTCACCGAGAGCCAGACTTTTCAAAAGGCTGATTGCCTGATCCTGATCTGCCCAGGGAGAGTCGGACCCGAAGAGAACGTGATCCTTCGGGTGATTCAGAATGATTCTGCGGGCTGTTTCGGGGCCCATGCAGTCGAGTGAAAAGGATATCTCCATGTAGATGTTTCTGCCCATGATATGTTTTTCGACCTCTTCCCAGTCCTCCCATGACCCGAGATGGGTAGTCACCAGTTTTAGTCCCGGAAACCGGTCAAGCACGCTGATGATCTTTAACGGATCTGCCCTGCGCACCCGCTCAAATGCAAGATCAAAGCCCGTATGCACGACCACAATCAACCCCTCCCGCTCAAGCAGCCGGTAGAGAGGAAATAATCGCTCCTCGTCCATGCTGAAGTCCTGATAGTACGGATGGAACTTCACTCCCTTGAAGCCTTCGGCCCTGATCCGCCGCACCTGGTCCAGAGCATCTTCTGCCTCAGGGTGGAGCGAAGGGAAGGGGATGATGCGGTCCGACCTGACCTGTTTTGACCATGTGAAGATAGGCTCGAAATGGGACGGTTTTGTGGCGATGGAGCAGATGACGCTCTTGTCTATCCCGCAGCGGTCCATGGAGGAAAGGAGTGAACCGACCTTGCCGTCCAGGTAAGCGTTCACATCGTACATCTTCCGCCCGTCCTCGAGGAGGACCTGCACAGCCCGTTCGGCGAGGGCATCCGGAAATGCATGGGTATGGAAGTCGATTATTCCGCTCATGGATATTTCTCAAAAAAGGGATGCATTAGTATAGGACATGGCATCTCTGAATGCAAAAAGTCACAGCTGAAAACAGCAGTGCCACTGAGGGGATGTTCTAACGTTTCGATACATACAATTCTTCCGGGGCTGAACCATGACGCCGCTACGAATCCCACAGCGCGTGTGCTAGGGGGTCTATTCATGAGCATAGAACTGAGGTAATGAGCGTAAATAACCCCGGATGTGAGTCCGGCCTTATTTCTTCATCTGTGCCTTCATCGTGTCCAGGTAACTGATGAAGATATCGGGCTCGATGTGGTCGATAAAGCACATCTTCTTCCCTGACGGGTCTTTCAGGACGTTCATGTCGTAATCGAGGAAGAGCATGAGACAGTCGTTCTTGTAGTCGTATCTGTTGCCGAGGTCTTCTTCCTCTTTTGAGATGGGTTTCGTCAGGTCAATAAAGATCGGAACGAAATCGTCATTGATCTTCTTGGCGATCTTCGGGTCGCTGTAGATGAACTTTTCAAGCTTCTCACATCGCGGACACCCTGCCCCGAAGAAGAAATCCACGATAACGGGCTTCTTCTCGGTCTTTGCTTTTGCCATGCCGTCCTTCAGGGAGAACCATTTGACATCTCCGCCGACGGCGAAGGCAGACGTGGTAAGGACGAACGCAAACAGTATGGACAGAATCAGCATCTTTTTCATGGTATTGACCTCCCTGATGTCTCTTGCGACATTACTTAATATTAACATAGGCTACAGCGGTTGCGATATGAAATTGCCTTCATGATCATGAAGGAATATGAATGTCGGAACCGGGGGAATTAGCACGAAAGTATGCGGGTGGTTTACAATCAGATATTGTGATACAGGACATGTTTGACTTTCTCGAAAATGACCGGGAGATGCAGCTCCAGACTGCCGGGAAGAGACATATCCGGCCTACGCGCGAGCAGTACCAGGAGTTCGAGCTTGATGAGCGGCTGCGAAAAGTCCTTGAGAATAAAGGGATAAGGAGGTTCTACCGCCACCAGGCTGACGCTATCGAGCGCATCCGGCAGGGGGAGAACATTGTGCTGATGACACCGACCGCAAGCGGCAAGAGCCTTGCCTATAATATCCCGGTCCTTGAGTCGAGCATTGCAGACGGAAATACCCATGCACTCTTCATTTTCCCGCTCAAGGGACTCGAGCAGGACCAAATGAAGAGCCTGAACGAGCTGTCCGAATCACTCGGTCTCGGCCCGGTCGGCGAGGTCTACGACGGCGACACACCGGCGGAGAGACGGCGGGAGATTCGCGAGAACCTGCCGAATGTCATCTTTACGAACCCCGACATGCTTCATCTCGCCTTCCTGCCGTTCCACAAGAAATGGGACGGGCTGTTCCGGAGTCTCAAATTCATTGTCGTAGACGAGATCCACACCTACCGGGGCGTCTTCGGCTCTCATGTGGCCCAGGTGCTGCGGAGGCTGAGGAGGATATGCGACCACTACGGCTCCTCGCCGCAGTTCATTGCAGCATCCGCCACCATTGCGAATCCCGGAAATCTTGCCGGGGACCTCATCGGCTTGCCCTTCAGCGTGATCTCGGAGAGCGGCGCTCCCTCTGCGGGGAAGCATTTCTTTTTCATGAGCCCGATCGAAAGTCCCTACACCCTGGCGACGAAACTTTTCGTGCAGAGCATGCGCGCAGGCAACAGGACCATTGTCTTTACCAAGGCGCGCAAGATCACGGAGCTGATTTATGCGTGGGCGCTGAACTATGCACCTGAACTCAGGGAGAAGATCAGTCCCTACCGCGCAGGGTTCCTCCCGGAGGAACGGAGAGAGATCGAGGCACGGCTCTTCAGCGGTGAACTGCTCGGCGTCGTCTCGACAAGTGCCCTTGAACTCGGCGTGGATATCGGCGGTCTCGACTGCTGCATCCTCTGCGGTTATCCCGGATCGGTGTCGAGCACCTGGCAGCGTGCCGGACGCGTCGGCAGGCAGAACTCGGAATCCCTCGTGATCCTTGTTGCCATCCAGGACGCCCTCGATCAGTATTTCATGCGGCACCCTGCGGAGTTCTTTGCGAAGGGCCATGAGGCGGCAGTCATAGACCCTTTCAATGAATATGTCATGAAGAAGCATTTCCTCTGCGCTGCAGCCGAGCTGAACCTGCGTCACGATGAACCGTCATTTGATATGCAGCGGGCTGCTTCCGTGATTGCGTCGCTTGTCTCAGAAGGACTGCTCTTGCCCGGGAAAAAGAGCGGGATTTGGTTCAGTGCGGTCAAGATGCCGCAGAAGGATGTGGGTATACGGGCGGTCGGTGAACGGTTCATACTGGTCAGCGAGTCCGGACGTGTCGTCGGAGAGTTGAGCGGCGCACGGGTATTCAGGGAGGCCTTCCCCGGAGCTGTGTATTTGCATCGGGGAAAACAGTACCGCGTGATAGAGCTCGACATCCCCAAAAAAAAGGCCATATGCAGGGCCGTGAACCTTAATTATTATACGCAGCCGGTCAGCAGCGACACGACCCGGATAATCGAACAGCGCGAAACGAGAAAGTTCGGCGGGCTCGCCTTTCATTGGGGCCGCCTCAGGATCGTCCAGAAGGTCATGGGATACGATACGAAGCGGGTAGCGGACGGCAAATGGATATCCACGACTCCGTTAGAACTTCCCGATCATACCTTCGAGACCGAGGGGCTCTGGACGGTGCTGGACCGTGATACGGAACGGGAGATCGAACGATGCGGTTTTGATCTGGGCGGCACGCTCCATGCGGTGGAGCATACGGCAATCGCCTGCATGCCGCTTTTCGCCCTGTGCGACCGGGGGGACATCGGCGGACTGAGCCATACCGGGTTTCCTGACTTCAACCTCCCTGCCATTTTTGTGTATGACGGCCATGAAGGTGGTGTGGGGCTCACACGAAGGGCACTGGATATCATCCCGGGGTGGCTGGAAGCAACACTGCAGATCCTTGAGGAATGTCCCTGCGAGAGCGGCTGCCCTTCATGCGTGCAGGATGCCCAGTGCGGCAACCGCAATCAGCCTCTCGACAAGCAGGGGGCGAAGTGGCTGCTGAAAAGGTGGGTGGGCATATAAGAATTCCGGTTTTTCGCCTTTCGGGCAGGACGCTTCGAAAACTCCATGACCTGACAAGATCACTTGAGCGGCATGCGCTCTTGCGGGCGTGAAGCCACCTGTTGAATATTGAAGGACGATCAGCGGGGCTGCAGCGGCCTTCCTGCAAGGTGTCATCATGGCGATTTTCTCAGCACCTGCCCTTACGGTGATGTCAGGGCCCGGGGCAGTCCCCGAAAAATAAACTAGATTCTTTCCTTCAGCCAGTCCGTGGGATCGATCACATGATATTCGCCGTTTCCATCCGAGTACACGACCCTTCCGATGCGGGCATTCAGGATCATTCTTTTGCACATCATGCAGGGTCCTGAACTGCATTCGCTCCCTTCACCGTCAATCCCCGAAATATAAATGGTAGCATCGTTGAGTTCATCCGCAGAGGCCCGTATGATCGCATTTGCCTCGGCATGAACGCTGTGGCAGAGCTCGTACCGTTGTCCNNAGGCAGGTCGCACGCGCTGCCACAGCCTTTGCTATGGCGATGAAATACGCGTCCCAGCCCGGCCTGAGGTGTTTCTTCTTTTTGGTCGATGATTTCTTCTTCATGAGGATAGTATTATAAAAAAACAGAGAAGGCTTTATCTACAACAGGCCATGAATACACCATATCAATCAGGCGATCATCGCAGAGAAAACCGTGCCGAGGCGCAGAGCGCCTTTCGCAAGCTCCAGAACACCCTGCTGTTCCGGCTTCTGCTCAGCGGTTTTCTCGGCGCAACGAAATATATGCCGGTTTGGTTGCTGCGTCTCACCGGCCGACTCGTCGTCGTTGTCTTTATGGCCTTCAATTTCGGCAATTACCGCGCTATTAGGAGGAACCTTGCCAGGATTCGGCCGGGACTGAAGAAGCTCGCGTCGTTGCACATGGCCTACGGGGTATTTCGGGACTACGCATGGTATCTTATTGACCTATTTTATCTCAGCCACGATCCCCGCCGTCTGGATGAATACGCATTCCGGATCACCGGCATGGAGAACCTTGAGCGGTCGTTGTCGTCGGGAAAGGGAGTCATACTCCTTGCCGCGCATCTCGGGAACTGGGAGCTCGGAAGCCTGAAGCTCACCCTCAAGGAGAAGAAGATACACGTGGTCTTCTCACCGGACAGTTCATCGCTTCTGGAATCCCAGCGGAGCTTCCTGCGGTATGCGGACGGTGTGCAGGAGGTGCCGCTCAGGGACGGCGGATTCTCGTCTCTCAAGTTGCTGAGAATCCTCCAGGAGGGCGGTGTTGTGGCGCTTCAGGGCGACAGACTTACCTTTGACCGCGGCATCTCAGTCACCTTTTTCGGGAATGAGGCGCTGTTCCCCAAGGGACCGGTGAAGCTTGCCCTGCTATCCGACAGCATTGTCCTTCCGGTGTTTATACCCATAACCGGATATAAATCGTATGAGATCATTGTTGAGACACCCCTGTACATGGAGACCGGTGAAGGCGTGACCGATGAAGTGAAGACAAATCTGCAGAAAATAATTACAATATGGGAGAAATATATAAGCCGCTATCCGACGCAATGGTTTACGTTCATGCCATTCTGGGAGGACGACAAGAAGGAGCTTGCCTGCAAATAGATGAAACTGCATCTTATNNTGCGATCTCGTTGCCATCTCGATGATGACCAGCCAGGCGAACCGGGCATATGAGATTGCGGATACATACCGGAATAAGGGCGTACCCGTTGTGCTTGGCGGCGTGCATGTATCGCTGATGCCGGAAGAGGCGTCCTCTCATGCGGACGCGATAGTGATCGGGGAGGCAGAGAATTCCTGGCCTGAACTGATACGGGGCTTCAGGAACGGCGCTCTCAAAAGGACCTATTCCTGCAGCAAGCCTGCAGAAAAGATCCCCTTTCCCCGCTGGAGTATCTTCGACCGGTCTGTTTACCTGCCGATGAACTCTTTGCAGATTTCGCGGGGCTGCCCTGTCAACTGCGAGATGTGTTCGGTCCCCCAGACCTACGGTACTGAGTTCAGGATGGCGGATACGGCGAAGATTCTGGAAGACATCGGCAAACTGGACGATTATCTGTTCGTTATCAACGACAACCTGCACCTTGCAAAGAGGAGGGTCAGGAGGTTCTTGGAAGGACTTGCAGCAACAGGCAAGCAGTGGGTCGGCCTTGCGCCGCTTTCGATCGCGGACGACACCGCATACCTTGACCGTCTCAAAAGGACGAACTGCTGGGCAATGTACATTGACCTGAGCCCCTGGATATCGGCAGGCCTGAACGAGCGGATCGGCCCTGCACAGATAGAGAAGGCTGCCATGCTGCTTGACCGTATTCGGGAGCGGGGGATCAAGGTCATCGCCTCCTTTGTGTTCGGGTTTGACCATGATCAGAAGGACGTATTTGACCGGACCGTTGGGTTTGCCAGGGCGAACGGCATTGAAGAGGCAGAGTTCCATATCCTGACCCCGTATCCCCGGAGCAGGCTCTATGAGAGACTTGAGGCAGAGGACCGCCTGGAGACACGGGACTTCTCAAAGTATGCAACATCGTCCGTTGTCTACCGCCCGGCAAAGATGTCCGCCCGTGAGCTGTACGATGGATACATCCATGCATGGAAAGAGTTCTATCCGAAGGAAACGCACGAGGAGACTGCAAAGGGGTTGGTGATCAAGACATTCGCCTGCTTCCCGCTGGGCAAGGCGGATCTGGTCAACGTACCCGACGGAGGGTGGGGCGATGCTGTTCGAAAGAAGAAAGCCGAGGTAAGTGCATAGATGCTGAAGACACTGAAACCCTTTGTGATCTCGAGATTCCTGTACGGGCTGGTGCAGGTCATGTCCCTGAGCAGCCAGAANNGATGTGGCTGAACGGCCATCCGAGCCTGAATGTGGCAATGAAGATTCTTCGCAACACCAGCCCCCGCCACAAAAAACAGATCATCAAGTGCTTTATTATGAACCAGCTTCTTATCGGAAGCGCCAAACGTAAGGCATTCTCCGATGGTTCAGGCGGGTTCTATCCCCCCGGTCTCCTGGTGATCAGCCCTTCCATGAAATGCAACCTTAACTGTTTCGGCTGCTATGCCGGCATGTACAAGAAGGATGAAGACCTGCCGTACGACATCATCGACCGCGTGCTGACCGAGGCAAAGGAGATGGGCGTCTACTTTATTGTTGTTTCGGGCGGCGAGCCATTTTTCCGGAAGGACCTTCTCGATCTTTTCGAAAAGCATAATGACATGGCGTTCCACGTCTTTACGCACGGAGGACTTCTTGACGAGAAGCTTGTGTCAAGACTTGCCGAACTCGGCAATGTCCTGCCGGCGATAAGCGTTGAAGGCTTCAGGCAGGAGACGGACAGACGCAGGGGAGAAGGCCATTATGCCCGTGTTCTGCAGGCAATGAAGCTGCTGAGGGACGCAGGCGTGCTTTTCGGCTACTCAACGACCATGACGCAACAGAACGCCGATATTGTCGTTTCCGACGAATTCGTTGACCACTGGATGAAGCAGGGCACGACGGTCGGGTGGTATTTCCTCTATACGCCGGTCGGCAGGGAGCCGAACTGGGAACTGGTACCGACGCCGGAGCAGCGGGATCTGCTCAGGGAACGGGTTGCGTACTTCCGCGGGACAAAGGAGATGCTCTTCGGCGATTTCTGGAACGACGGCCCGGTTGTGGGCGGCTGTATTGCAGGCGGCAGGAAATATTTCCATATCAACTCGAAGGGGGATGTGGAACCCTGCGTCTTCTGCCATTTCGCTTTCCATAACATCAAGAAAGTGAGCCTCCAGGAGGCAGTCACCTCTCCACTGTTCAGGAAGATCCAGGCATACCAGAAGACGCATGATAACAAGCTGAGGCCCTGCATGATTATTGATCACCCGGAGGTGTACCGGGACGTCTGCAAAATGCCCGGTGTCTATTTTACGCATCAGGGAGCAGAGAATATCGTCGAGGGCTTTGCCGAAAAGATTGATGCATATGCTGTTGCTTACGGAAAGCTTGCTGATAGGGCGTGGGACGAGACGCACTGCAGGGAACCGCAATAATCGTTTGCGGACACGCCCTGCAACGATAGTGACCGCACGAGCCGGATGATGATCAGGTGGTAGCCTGCCGAATACCTCTTTGAGGAGAGTCGTATCCTTTACCGCGGCACGGACCCGTAAAGCTATCCGCCATTTCTTCTGCGCTGCATTACATTCACCGTTGCTGGCCGGATATTTCGCATGCGGTGCAGTCCTGGCAGCAGGAAACTCCCGGCAAGATGAATCCACGATTTTTCTGGATATCATTCCTATTGACATTCTACAATAATGCATCTTCCCTGGAAGGAGGGACAGGTGGACGACGGGACAGGAAATACCGCCGTGCCCCCTTCCTGACCGCCATCCGGCGGCACAGGAGGGTGCTCTGAAGATGGCGGTGAAAAGCCGACACGTGTGACATATCTGCCGGAGAAAAGCGGTTGCGAATATGGACTCTCTCCTGAGGACAGGGAAGCAATCAGGAACTCCATCAGACAAAAGTATGCGGAAGTTTCCATTTCAGCCGGAGGCAAATTCAACTATCCGACCGGCAGGATCGGGGCAGAGATCCTAAGGTACGATCCTGACGCTATCCGGCAAGCCCCCTCCTGCCTCCTTGAGTCTTTTTGTGGTGTCGGTAATCCATTCTCGCTGGGTGAGATAAGACCGGGAGCCACCTTATTGGATTTTGGCTGCGGAGCCGGTTTCGACCTCTTTGTTGCGAGCCGGCTGGTCGGCAGAGCAGGCCTTGTCTGTGGTGTGGATCTGACAAAGGATATGATCGATCAGACCATTTCGCATCTTGACGGTGTCGGTATTACAAATTATGAGGCCAGACAGATTGATTCGGAGGTTATACCCTACCCGGATAATTTCTTTGATTTGGTGCTCTCAAACGGTGTCATCAACCTTTCTCCCTGCAAGCTGAGCTGTTTCCGTGAAATATATCGGGTTCTTAAACCCGGCGGACGAATGCAATTCGCTGATGTAATACTGGAACATGATCTGCCGGCCGAAATGAAGGACAGCCCCGAAGCCTGGTCGCAATGAATCGGCGGTACGATCCCCGTTGGGGATCAGCTGGGATTGATGCAGGAGGCCGGTTTCACAGGGGCTGCCTATGTCGGGGCGACGGGCTTTCGAACCTCACCCTATACTGTCGGCGCCTTGTTTCGCGGGCATAAGGCAATACCGGCCTAGGCAGGAATGAACGGCCAGCCTGTCAGATGCTACAGGCAATGTATTGCCATGAAGCTGGCTGCTCAGGACAGGGAAACCTATGGAGGATTCGCAGGCACGGCGAGCCCGGCTCGCACCACCATTCCGGTCAGGCCTTTCCCGAGGCCTCAGACCTTGCTCGATTTAATTTCCGAGCTTGAAGATACTCTGCACAAGCTTCTTGATGATCGTCCTGACAAACCCTTCTTTTCGCGATTCATACAATGAAGGATAGATAGTCAGCCTGCCATCCCTGTCGGCCTCAAAAGTTTTATTCGACATGCATGAATTATATCAAGGGAAACAACAGGAATGAATTAAGTTATGTTCATTTTTGTCGTGCCGGCCGTGGAGTACGTTATTGCGGCGGGCGACACCGTCGTGAGGATATTTTTTGCTACATATACGTTCTGAAACTTTCTGGACGCAACGCAAAAATGCTCGAATTGTGCGGCGTTGATGTGATATGCCTTTCTCCGGCAAAGCTTCACTGCTGCAGCTGGTAAAAACGTTTTTCCCCCTGGTGTCAGCGGCACCCGTATTCCGGTCTTATTTGCCTGATGAGAGGTGTGCGTATCTTGCACTGCCGACGTAAACTCCAGGATAAAAGGCCGGAATCATTTGTGAAAAAGCCCCTGCGAAAGCAATGAGGATCACTTCCGTCATCTTTCTTAAATCAGCCAACTTTGATACTATCAATCATGCGGAGACAGGGAATGCACAGGCCGTCGCATGCCGGGGGATTATGGCGTCTTTCGTTTTTTTCAGCCATATGCCTTTTCGCCCTATTGTGGGTGGTGGCAGGGTGTGCACCCAAGAAAGAGATCGTCCGACAGCCCGCGCTCGAACCCTATGCGGGTCCTGTGACAATAGAGATCCTGAAACAGTCTGTCGGGTTCAGGAACATACAAACGATCAAGGCGCTGACTGATGTGCGGGTATTCAAACAGGGTGAACCTGCGGGAAGCTTCAGCGGTGTCTTCGGTTATAAGACACCCGACTCGCTGAAAACAGTCTTTTTCGGTCCTCTCGGGCTTACGGTCATGGAAATGCTTCTCACGCCGGAGGTTCTTCAGGTCTTTGTTCCTTCCAGGAATATTATCTATGAAATGCTGTCTCCGGCGCTCTCTTTCTCATCACTCTTGCACGATAGCCGGTTCCGGTATGAGATGCAGATGGAAGGGGATTTTTACGCGCTCTCTGCCTATAGTGCCGCCGACGCTGCGGACGGCCCTGCTGTGACGTATCTTTTCGACAGGACGTATCTTCTGAACAGGAGGATAATCATTTACCGGTCAGCAGAGAAGGCTTTGACGCTTTCTTTCGAGAATTTCAACGGCGTCGTGCCCGAGCTGACCAGACTTTCATTCAGCAACGGCACGGCGATGGAGATGACCTTTCGGGAGCCTGAGTTTGACACCGAGATCCCTGACGGATTCTTCCGCAAGATCGAGCATGGTGACAATGACGTTCTGCCCTTTCAGGAGCTGCTCAAGCGTTTTGCCCCCAGACGGTAGCTCACATTGATAGCAAGGTAGGGCAGAAGATTCTGCAGTTGTGCAGGCATTCGCCCGAGTATGGAGGAAACCGCATAGGTCTTTCTGTACGCTTCAGCTGTTTTCCGGTGCAGCTCTTCCGATGAAATCTTCTTTGGTGCATAGACAATGTTGTAGCGATCATATTTCTCCCAGTCACGGTGGAGGATCCTTCCCTCTTCCGACATCGTCTCGAAAAGCCTGGTGCCGGGGAAGGGCGTCAGTTTGCAGTAATTGGCTACTTCAAGCCGGTTTCGCTGCACGAATTCGACCGTGCTGTCGAAGGTCTCAGGTGTGTCATGGTCAAAACCGAAGATGAACGATCCATGCACGCCGATGCCATGCGTTCTTATCTCCTTGATAAGTTCTTCATACTGCTCGCGCTTCCGGATCTTTTTTACGTCGCCTGAGTTCAGGGGGTTGATGCTCTCAAAGCCTATGAGAAGACCGGCACACCCGCTTTCCGCAGCAAGCCTGAGCAGTTCGCTGTCCCGTGCGATGTCAATGGACGCCTGGGCCACCCATCGCTGTTTCAGGGGCTTCATCGCACGGAAAAGCTCTTTTGCATATGCAGGGTGTCCGGCAATATTGTCATCGATGAAGACCGCAATTTTTTCCCGGTAATCCCTGAGCTCCGCAACGACCTGCCCTATGGGCCGACAGCGGAGCTGCGTGCCGAAGAACTGGGTAGAGGAACAGAAGGAGCAGCCGTATGGACAGCCCCGGGATGCCTGGAATGTACGCGGCACATAGTAACGCCTCTGATGAATGAGATCCCATTTCCCTGAAGGTATCCGTGAAGGGTCAGGGTATGATTCGCAGCAATAACGCTGCTTCAGCTTGCCTGAGAGGAAGTCCTCAAGGATCATCGGCCACATCTCTTCAGCTTCCCCTATAAGGAGGGAATCCGCATGCAGAAGCACTTCCTCCGGCATCACCGAAGGGTGGATACCGCCCATGATCACGGAGGCCCCTTTTCCCCTGAATATTCCGGCGATCTCATAGGCGCGTTTGGCATTCGATGAGTTGGTTGAAAGCGCAACGAGATCTGCAGGAAAATCGAAATCTACGTCATCGACAAGTTCATCAGTCACGTTAACGTCGAACCGCTCCGGCGTGAGCGCTGCAAGGATAGCAAGGGACATTTTGGGCAGCACAAAGGTGGCACGCCGTTTTCTCCATATGTCTTCGCTGCGGCAGGGAGAAATGATATAGAGCTTTGTTTTCATCCTGAAAGCATATCACAAGTTCCGGGACCCGCGAAACAGATCAGTCCGGACACGCCTATTTGTTATACTTACGGGAATTATGAGCATTATTATCGGTCTTGTCGCAGGTATTTTCGGAGGGCTTGTCGGGCTTGGCGGCGGTGTAATCATGATACCGCTCATGGTCGGCATGCGGAAACTGTCCCAGCACAAGGCGCACGGGACAAGTCTCGTTGCCTTGGTTTTTACCGGGCTGGCCGGAGCCGTTACCTATTTCCTGGAAGGCTCCGTTGATATACCCGCAGCGGCGTTCCTTGCGTCCGCCGCAATCTTTACTGCCCGGGCAGGCGCACAGTTTGCCCATGCGCTGCCTGAATGGAAGCTGAAGCGGTATTTCGGCGGTTTCTTGGTCTGTGTGTCCGTATTCCTGCTGACAAAACCCTATCTGCCCGGTCTTGTACTCTCAACCGGGGAATGGTACAAGGCAGGTGTGCTTTTGCTGACGGGGATATGCACCGGGTTTCTCTCCGGCATGATGGGAGTTGGCGGAGGCACGATAATGGTGCCTTCCATGGTGCTTCTCGTCGACATGGGTCAGCATATCAGCCAGGGCACATCGCTCCTTGCCATGGTGCCCGCAGGTGGCGTTGGAGCTTACACCCACGCAAAACTCGGCAACATCGAAGGGAGACTGCTTGCCGGACTCATTCCGGGAATAATAATCGGCACCTATCTGGGCGGCAGGCTTGCGCATGTGCTTCCCGACACGGCACTGAGGGTCATCTTTGCCGCTGTCCTGATCGGAACCGGCGGCCGCTATCTCAGGGCAAAGGCACCCGAGATGAAAATCATTGAGAAATGTTGAGAAAACATGGGAAAATAACAAAGCATGACACCCTTGAGCAACAGGAGACGACATAGGAGATTCACCGTAGATTTCATGGAGATCGAAGGGAGGGCGAGCTTTACCAGCGATATCGCTATCCGCGACCTCAGCATTGCCGGTGCGTCCCTTGTCACTGATCGGAGGCTCGAGAAGGGGAGTGAATACAGCCTGAATATTGTCGACCATGATCAGGACATCACCGTGAAGGGTATTGTCAGATGGTGCTCGGTCTTATATGTAACGGGCAGTTTTCCTGATGAGGCGCGCCTCAGGTATGCTGCGGGTCTGCAGTTCTCGCTTCTTACCGATGACGAGGTCCAGAGCCTTGCCCGTTTTATCGAAAGGCATTTTATCGACAAACACACGGTGGTCGATGTTCCCGAGGTTCCTGGTTCCCGGTTCCGCATCCGGTTCCATCTTGATCATGTGGAAATGGCAATGATGAAGGTT
>DKBO01000232.1 GCA_002448975.1 Nitrospiraceae bacterium UBA6898 | reverse complement strand
AGCAGCACGTTGGGCGCGCCCTTCGGCGGCACGACACGCGGCGCCCACCAGGCCTTCGACTCCGAGGCTTTTTCCCTGATCACCCCTCCGAACTTCGGCTCCGGCGGAGGGAGCTGCTTCCCGTCAATGGTAGTGGTCGCGCTGGGAGAACCCGGTACACCCGTGATTACCTGTGCGGTAACTGGCGCCGCCGTCAGCATAACCACACCGTTTAAGGCCAATACTGCTGAAGCAACTTTCTTTGTCTTCATCTCTCTCTCCCTTCCTTGATGGAAACCGACAAACGCTCTTTCTGGAAGGATTCAGCGATATTTCACTGTTCCTTCCTGGCATGATGGCCGCAACCGATAATCGTCGCAGACCTCAATCACTCGCTTACTGCCCTGAATGAGCGAGCTTCTGCACGGCATCTGCGATGTCCCGGCTCATGCGGTCCACTGCCCGGCTGTGGGCTGCAGCCAGTGCATCGTAGCCCGTTCCCTGAACCCCCTCACGCACGGTCGTGCGCCCTGTCTCCGACACATTATCCTTTGTCCGCTTCACGGTCCAGACAGCGTCCAGCACCGCTTCCTTCCCGGGCGCCGATTCGAAGCTCTGCACTTCGATGGATATTCGGTAATCAGGGTCTGCGCCAAATGCATCTGAAGACAGTGCCACGCGTGCGGTGCCGAGCATCGCAGCAAGATCAGCGGCCACCACGTGCGCAATGTTATCCTGCAGCGGCATAGCCCATCGATTGAGTTCGTCCATCTTCACCTGATTCAGACCAGTGCTGATAACTATCTGAGGGCGGTCGACAACAGGAGGCACCGATACCGGCCCGACGACTACCGTCAGGTCAGACGACGGCGCCGCAGCCCCCGGCGTAGCGTTAAGAGTGAAAAAATGCGACGGCGCGGTCGAACATGCCGTTGAGAAGATGGTCAAACCGCAGATGAGTGCAAAAACTGAGAAGCGGTGTGTCATGGCTATTCACCCCCCTTTCCCCGGATCAGCGCTTCGGGATGGCGTTCGAGGTAGTCTGTCAGGAGTCTCAGCGACCGCGCCGCACCGGCGATCTCCTTCAGGGCATCGTGCAGTTCCTGCTGGACCGGAGCGTCCTTGCCGACAATGGTAGCGTCCGTGCTCTTGAGGACACGGTCAGCGCTGGAAACCGCATCGTGAAGTTTATCGAGGGTCGCCTTGAGTGCGGGCATGAGTTCGCCGTCAATATGATTCAGGGCCTTGTCTGCGTCCTTGAGCATCTGGTCGAGCGACGCCAGTGACTTCCTGAGGTCTTCACCGATTTCCTCGTACGGCAGCTTGTCAAGTTTGGTGATAATGCCGGTGAGCTTGCCTTCAAGGTCATGAACAGTACTCGGCATCACCGGAAGCTCCACCCGCTCAGAATTCCAGTTGATCTTCGCCTTTGGCGCATCAGGGAAGTAGTCGAAGGCCACATAAAGCTGACCGGTGATCAGGCTCCCGCTCTTAAGCTGGGCGCGCAGCCCCCGCTCCTCGACCAATAGCCGCATGAGTCTCTCGCGCTGGTCTTTACTCTGCATCAAGGCCTTGCCGGCACTTGTCTGATCTTTGCCCAGGCGCGCAGTCATGCGCTCTGCGAAGGAGACGATCTCCACACGCCCGCGGATTTTCAAAGTCTTCGGATCGAAGTCAACCCCCACTTCAGTCACCTCGCCCGTCGGCAGCCCAAGGAGAGTTACCGGCGCGCCCACGGAAAGCCCCCGCAGTGATTCATTAAAGTAGAGCACATAGTGCGCGGCGATGGACTCGGGCTTCTTCATCGCTGTGGCCTGATCGCTGTAAAGGGTGAAGATCGCGTCCGCAGGGGCTGGATCGGTCTTTGGAGCGAAAGGCGGCGTGTCAAACGCGAGTCCTCCCGCAAGGAGCGAAACGACAGATTGGGTGCGTACTTGCATCCCGGACGCGCCGACCGAGACATCCAGGCCGCTCGCGTTCCAGAAGCGGGTCTCCGGGATGACGTACTTGTCATACGGTTCATTGATAAATATCTTGATCATGACTGATTTACCGTCATCCTCCAGGTTATACGCGATGACCTCCCCGGCTTTCAGGCGGTGGTAGTAGATCGGCGAACCTATCCCCAGGGATCCCAGGTCTGCCGCCTTGAGCGCGAACTGCCGGCCCGGCTGATCCGTAGTGATCATCGGCGGCGTTTCGAGCCCGATGAACCTCCGCTGCTTTTTATGCGACTTACCCGCCTCGAACCCGATATAGTTGCCCGAAAGCAGCGTACCCAGGCCGGAAATTCCGCCCAGGCTGACGCGGGGTTCGACAACCCAGAATTTCGCATCCTCGACGATAAGTCCGGCCGCGCTCTTGGCGACCTTCACCGTCACCTCCACTCTCGAGAAGTCCGCAGTAAGTTGCACAGTCTTTACCTGGCCGATGACTACGTCCTTATACTTGACGACCGTCTTGCCTGCCTCGACGCCTCCGGCGGACTTGAAAACTATGGTGATGGTCGGGCCCTCGCTCATGATCCGCTGGGCCGCAATTCCGACGGCGATTACCGCCGCGAGAATCGGGATGATCCATACAACCGAAATATGCAGGCCCTTCCTCGGCTCGACATGCGCCTGCGGCAGATTGCCGCGATCGTTACCCTCATCCATAGCGTTTTTCCCTCCTCGTTTCAGCATCCCAAATCAGCCGCGGGTCAAAGGACTCGGCTGCAAGCATCGTCAGCACTACCACCGCGGCAAAGAACACTACGCCGGGGGCGGGCTGCACCGACATCAGCGGCTGAAGCTGTATAAGCGCAACGGTAAACGTGTCCACGAATACATCCAGCATCGACCAGCGTCCGATGAGCCCGACCATGCGATACAGCCGCGTCCTGTCACGGCTGCTCCCGGGCAGACCGCGCTGCACCGTAATGAGCAGATAGGTGAGCGCCACCAGCTTCCCGAGCGGCACCATGACGCTTGCGATCAGCACGACAAGGGCAAGCGGCCACGACCCCGAGGTATAGAGAAACACCACGCCGCCAAGAATCGTGTCGGAATCCGACGACCCGAGCGTGTTCGTGGTCATTACGGGCAAAAGATTGGCAGGGATGTAGCAGATGGCCGCAGCAATAACGAGCGCCCAGGTATACTGGATGGAATGATGGCGTCGCTTCGCGAGTTCCGCGCCGCAGCGGGGACAATACCCTGGAGCGGCCTTATCGGCAGGACGCAGAAGCAATTCACAGATCCCGCAGGAAACAAGCCCTGCCCGCGAGGCCGTGCGTGCCGCCCCTGTCACTGCCCGCCCTCGGTGCGGGAAACACTTGCCCCTTCAGACACAGAGCTGTCATCCCATCCGATCCGCTCCCAGATCTTGCGCGGGTCGAACGTGACTGCAATCGCGGCAAAAAGAACCACAAGCCCGCCCACCGCAAACATGCCGATGCCGGGGTCCACGGTGGCAAGCTCCGCGATCTTGATCAGCGCGACAAGGATGCCGAGCATCATCACCTCGTTCATGGACCAGGGCTGCATGTGGTCAGCCCACCTGAGCAGTTCGCCGACCCACGGGGGCGTCGGCTGCCGCCTCACCGCAAGCAAAACCGTCAGCATGAACAGGATATAGGCTGCAGGCGCGAGAACTGCGCAGAATGCCACGATGGCCGCCGTGATCTGCTGACCCTGCATCCACATCTGATACGCGCCGTTGATAATAGTCGTGCTGGCACGGTTCCCGACTGCCGAGATTTGCATCAGGGGCGCCGCATTGGCAACAATGAAGACTATGGCTGCGGTGACTGTGAGCGCCAGAGTCCGATCAAGAGAATCTGTCGGCTCCGTGGCAAGGACCAGGCCGCAGCGTGGACAGCGCGCCTTGCCTTTCGGCGGCAAAGGGGGTATCTGCTGCAGCAGATCGCAGTCAGGACAGGCAACGGTTTCCAGGGAAATCTCCTTTTGCACCGCCACCGCTCATATCAGTTGGGCCGATGATAGTCAAAATTCTGTATCTGCACACTCAACTGCTTGTCAGGCACCGTGGCCTCCGCAAAGGATGCGTAGTTCAGACCACTGACAGCAAGCGTGGCAAACGTCGCGGTAAGCTGTACTGCGCTGCCCTGAAAACTCGTACTAACCTGCATCTGCCCCAGATGTCTGGTCCACGGGTTCACCCAGAGGGTGAGGCTGTCCCCGGGCTGGACCACGTTGCGTCCGGTCAGCGTTAACAGACCATTGACATCGGGTCCGCCGACTGTTGCCGACGAAATGAAATCGAGGATCTTGCCTGTTGTGGGCAGGGTATACTGCTCGAGGAGGCCGCGCAGCCCCGTGAGATACTCCTCCATCTCCTTCTTCTTGTCCTCGGCTATGGCCCGGCGCAGGAAGCCGCGGGGCAGAGGCGAGCCCTGATCGTTCAGGAGGGTTCGCTGCAGCTGCCCGTATGGGTCATAGCTGACCAGATCGATGCGAATATCCTTCACCTCTCCCTTGCTGATAATCTCCGTGCGGCAGTTCCAGGTGTACTGGTGCATGAGTGCTGCATTTGCTTTGCGGGCCTCGGCGATCTTGACCGCATCGCCTGCCATTGAGGAAGGCCCGCTCTCTGTCCAGGCAGAAAGGGGCAAACCCAGGACAATCAGGCATGCCCATAAGACGATTTTTGTTCTCATGTCTATCTCCTCATCCTTTCACTGTTTAGAGGCCATGGTACTGACAGGCCGCGTCTCAGGGTGTAGGCACGACCGTATAGTAAACGCCATTTGCACCGTAGGCCGGCTTAAACCAGGTGTTGCCGCTCAGATAATATGTCGTGCCGCCTTTGCTGATGGACATGGCGCCGGCAGGGACCGTGGGATAGATCGCACCCGTCACATACGTCGTATGCACCGTAGTAACCGTAGTGGTAGTTCCTGCGCCAGCGGCAGTGGCTCCCGCAGAGTACGCAGCCGTGGTATTGGCACTGCCCGCGGCGACACCTGCCGAGTAGGCGCTCGTCGTGGCCGCAGCGGTGTTGGACGAGGCAATGGCAGCACCCGCGACTAGGCCGACCGCGGCGCCTGCGGCAGCGGCGCCCGCAGTGGACCAACCCCCGCAGTTATAGCACCCGCTTCCATAGACGTTCACCGTAGTAGGCGGATGGTACGGATAATATGCGGCAGGCGGACGATAATATGCGCCACCGTAGTGGGCATCTCCGTAAGCCGTCGCGCCGTGGGCCCCTGTGGCGCTCCAGGAACCACCGCCTCCCGAGGCATGTCCGCCGTAGGCGCCGGTGGCACTCCATCCGCTCCCGTACTTGCCTGAAGCGTGTCCTCCTTCAGCGCCGGTAGCGCTCCATCCGCTTCCTGCGCTTCCGGACGCATGTCCGCCGTAAGCGCCGGTGCCACTCCATGAACCACCGCCTCCTGAGGCATGTCCGCCGTAAGCTCCGGTGTGGCTCCAGGAGCCGCCGCCGCCGGACGAATGCCCGCCGTAGGCGTTGGCATGAGACCAGGCTGCAGCCGGTGCCGACAAGAGCGCCGTTATCAGAAGACTCACAAGACTAACATAGACCGTTTTCATGATGTGACGTACCTCCTCACTTGGTTTTGCCTTTTGTCTTAGACGACTTGCTCTTCGCAGGCGGCTTTGCATCCGGCGAGGGCTTCGGATTCGGATTGGCAAAGGCAATAGGTTTTGCATTGCCTGCGTTTGCTGAAGCAAAGGCATCCGCCGGGACAGCAAGGTCGAGCTTCCAGTCGGAAAGCTCCATTTGGTGGCGCAGTCGCGCCAGGTCAGCGCGGTATACCGCGCGCAGCCTCCGGGGCAGTCTGTCTTCAGCGCCGATCCATGCCTGAATAAAGACATCGTTGTTGGCGTATGCCACCATGTCCGTGGTCGTGCCGCCGACCTCGCGGGACTGGCCGATATAGAAGGCAAGGATCAATCCATCGGCTATTTCCTTGTACGGGTCCGCGACAATCAAATCGCTGAAGGGAAAATAGATGGCAGCAGAATCAAAGGCGGCTTTCAACGCGGCATCGACCGTGGGCGGCGCCTCGGCAATGGCGACCAGGTTCTCGGCCGGCGCGAAGGCCGTCATGGTCTTGCCGTCATAGTAAAACTCTGAGGCCGGGCCGTCACCCGGCGTTATTACCCGCAGCTTGTCAGGACGCTGCAGGGTTACCTCGTACCGCGTCGTGTAGACAAGGGGTGTGCCGAGGCGGCTCGGGCTCTCGTAAGATACCAACGCGGTAAAACTCATGGTACGGGCTGCGGCAAGGCGGCTGCTTGCTGCCTTCAGAATTTCCATGGCCTTCGGCTCGAGCGTCATTTGGACCATGGGCGGTCCTTCTTTACTCTGTTCCTTGGCAGGCTTCGAGGCCTTTGGCGCCTGCTTCGTCTCTGCGTCTGCTCCCACTGCCAGGAATACCACCAAAGCGAGCACGAGCAGCAGTGCCCGACCGAGGGAATCATGTCTCATCATAACTTTCTCCTCCTCTCCCGACTACCCGAATCTTGCAAATACAAATATCACTGATGCGGGGCGGGTGCGATGAGAATGTCCTGCCTGCAACACCAAAGAAACCTCTGAAATGGAAATGTCTTCCCATGTCAGGCATCCAATGCCAATGCAATCCAGGAATTGATCTCTCAGCCTGAAATCATGTTGCTTTGCAGGACTTCTCAACGCGTCTGCTCCTCATCTTTTTCCAACTGCGAGGTTTATATCCTTTACAAAAATCGTCCTTTGCCCTCTACGGGATCATTCCGCATTCGAACATCTTGTTCACGATCGTGGGTGCCACCTTGTTAATGAACTGGGTGCGCATCTGCGGGTCGGCCTTTAAAATCTTGATGAATTCCTCCTGCTGTGCCGTTTTGGGCTCCATCTTATGCTTCCACATTTCCTCGCAGTTCATCGCCTGGTACTTCTGCACAACGTTATTGGCGATCATGTCCATGATCGGAAACTCCTGGGCTCCTGCGATACTGACGAACATCAGCATACAGACCAATGCCACGGCATACGATAATCTCTTCATGTCTTTCTCCTCTCTTCTATGAGGGCAGCCCATTACAGGGCTGCCCGTCCTGATGATACTGATTCTGATAACTTGTCTTCTTACCCTGCTGCGCCTGCCCATGTTATTGCATCAGTTCAATCTCTCCCGGCCGCCAGGTTTTGTCGAACCAGGGTTCAAGCGGGCCGTAGAGGCGCAGGATCATGAACCAACCCTTGCCCGGAATCGTCTGCACCCAGTTGTTCTCCATCTCCTTTGGCGCCTTGGGACCGAAATAAACATCCACCGAGCCGTCCGCATTGGTTTTTATTCCTTTGTCCTGGCTGCTGACGCTGGGGCGTTCCTGGTCGGTCTGGACCATCGAGCGCGTCTGGTTGTCATACACGATGACCGACCAGAAGTCCTTGACGGGAACATTGGGCGGCAAATGCATCTTATAGGTCTTTGCGCCCTCGAACGGGTTGCCGTTTGAATCCTGGACGGACCACGGATACTGCGAGCCTTTGCCGACCATTTTCATTTCCATCGCGGGCGTGACACCCGTGGCGAAATAGTAGTAGAAGATATAGCCGTCGAGGTTTGTAACTCCCGGCGAGACTTCGAACTTGTAGCCACCGAAGAAAGGCAGCCGCCACGGGCTGTTCGGATAAAAGTAGGCGTCTTCTCCGCGAATCTTGAAAGCGACCGTCCGCGCGGTTACCGCGCCGATATTCGCGGCATCAGTGAGAATCTTCTTCATCCGCGGATCCGGATTGAATGGTTTGCCCTTGACGATGCCGATGGAAGCAAAGAGACCCATCGCTGTCGGATCGGCGGTATTAGCTGGTTCATCCTGTATGACCTTGTCCAGCATTTCCCAGAACTGGTAGTCACCGGGAGCGACAAAGTTTGACGGTTTGCCGGAAGCATTGACAAACTTCATTGCGGGCGGATTGGCAGCATCGGCAAGCTGATAGATCTTCAGGGTCTTCTTGACCAGTTCGACGCCAGGCTTCGTTGATCCACCCACGACGAAAGCCCGAAACACGAACCAGTTTCCATACGTGCTTGGCCGAACGACGGTGTAGCCCGCCGGGACATCACCTTTGTAGTCCGGTGGAAGCACGAGATACCTGCCGCCTTCGCCCTTGTCGGGGCCGGTGATGCCCACGTCAATGACCCAGCGATACCAGAAGTCATCGATGAGCCCCAGGACCTTGGGGGGAACCTCCAAGACCAACGGGCCCTTGTGCGTGTCGATCCA